>JAICRZ010000041.1 GCA_025937135.1 Thermoleophilaceae bacterium | reverse complement strand
GCTCGATCCGCTCGCGCTGCTCGAGCAGGTCGGCGGCGAACTGGCGCTGGATCCAGTTCGACCAGTCGTACAGCCGCTCCGCGTCGTCGAGCGGCGCGCCCATCACCGTCGCGATCGTCAGCGCCGGATAGGGCTTGCAGAGGTCGTCGACGAGCTCGCAGCGGCCGCTCGAGGCGAACTTCGCGGTGATGTCCTCGAGGAAGCCGCGCATCGCCGGCCGGTAGCGGTCGGCCGCCCTGGCCGTGAGCGCCGGGTTCACGAGGTTGCGCAGGCGCCGGTGGTCGTCGCCGTTGACGTTGAGGATGTTGCGTGCGATCTCCTCGTACAGCGGCCCGTCGGTCACGCCGAACACCTCGGCCACCTTCATCCCCGGGAAGGTCAGCTTCCGGCTGCGGAGGAAGAACTCGACCGCCTCGCGGTCCATCACGAAGTAGCCGAGCGGGAACTGCGCGATCCAGCTCTCGCCGTGCAGCTCGCGCATCCGGTCGTGGAAGCGCGGCCCGCGCAGCTCCGGGTCGAGGTAGTCGAACTGCGGGACGTCGAGGTCACTGACGACCGTCACGGCCGTAACTTATCCGCATGCGCGTTTTCATCGCCGGAGCCACGGGAGCCATCGGGCGCCAACTCGTACCGCTGCTGCAGGGCGCCGGGCACGACGTGTCCGCGCTCGTGCGCGACCCTGCCCGCGCTCCCGCGGGTGTCCGAGCGATGCGCGGCGACGTGCTCGACCGGGCCTCGGTCATGGACGCCGTGCTGGAGGCGCAGCCCGACGCGATAGTGCACGAGGCCACGGCCGACCCGAGCGCGAACAACCCGCGCCGCATGCGCGCCGCCCTCGCACCCACGAGCCGGCTGCGCACCGAGGGGACCGCCAACCTGCTGGCCGCGGCCGACGCGGCGGGCACGGGTCGCTTCCTCGCACAGAGCATCGCCTTCGCGTACGCGCCGCGCGGGCCGCGTGTGGTCGACGAGGACGCGCCGCTGAACCTGGACGCACCGCGGCAGCTGCGATCGGTGGTGGAGGCGATCGCCGACCTCGAGCGTCAGGTGCTCGGGGCGAGCGGCGTCGTGCTGCGCTACGGCTGGTTCTACGGTCCTGGCACCAGCTTCGCGTCCGACGGCGACACCGCTCGGATGGTCCGCAGACGCGGCTTGCCGATTCCGGGCGGCGGGGCGGGGATGTGGTCGTTCGTGCACGTACGCGATGCGGCGGAGGCAACGGTCGCGGCGCTCGAGGTGAATGGCCCGCGCGTGTACAACGTCGTCGACGACCATCCCGCGCCGCTCTCGGAGTGGCTCCCGGAGTACGCGCGCCTGCTCGGCGCGAAGGCGCCGCTCCGTCTGCCGCTCTGGCCGGTGCGTCTGGCCGGCGGCCCAATCGCCGCTGAGGGCATGACGCAGCAGCGCGGCGCCTCCAACGCCCGTGCCCGCGCCGAGCTCGGCTGGTCGCCGCGCCACGCGGACTGGCGCGGCGGCTTCGCGGAGGAGCTGGCGGTCGCGGGCAGCTAGCTGTCCGCGTCCGAGTGCTCCTCGGTGTCGAGCGCGGTGTTCTCGGTTTCCTCGCTCGGCTCCGCCTCGGACTGGCGTCCGGTCTGGAGCGCCGCGTGCTGCTCGGGATGCTCCTCAGGATCGGCGAGGGGTGTGCCGCTGGGATCGGTTTCTTCGCTCATGCTGATTCCCTACCCGACCCAGCGCCGGTCCTATCGCGGCCGCCTCGCAGCGACGTGGGACCTTTTCGGTATCGCATGGGGTACCGAAAAGGTCCCACGCCGGGTGCACGCGGCGTTTTCGGCGAACATCCGGGCGTGAGCGAAGCGCCACACGACGGTCACATGCTGCCCCCGCTGGGCATCAGCGCGCTGATCGCCGTCCGTGCGGCGCTTGCGGTCGGAGCGACGATCGCGGCGAGCCGCCTCGCGCATTCCGCCGCGCTCACGCTGATGATCCTCTTCGTGGCGCTGCATTCCGTCGAGCGCGGCTATGACGCCTGGTTCCGGGGTGGCGACGTCGCGCGCAGCTTGCCGAGCGATCTGCTCGTTCTCCTGTTTGCGCTGCTGGGCGCAGCCGCGTGGGTGATCAGCCGGCTCGCCGAGTGGCGGGCCGGTGCACAAGCCGGACCAGGCCTCGCGCTGCTTCTGATGATCTACGCGACGCTGCTACGCGACGGCCTGAGCGACCGTCTCTCCTCGGCTACGCCGCAACCAGCGCGTCGCGCTTCTTCGCCACGCCGCCGAGCAGCTCCGTGAACGCGTCCGCGAACTTCTCGACGCCCTCGCGCTCGAGCGTGTCCGTCACGTCGTCGTAGGAGATGCCGATCTCCTCGAGCTTCTCGAGCAGAGCGCGCGCTCCGTCGACGTCCTCGGCGATCGTGTCGCCGCGCACCTCGCCGTGGTCCTGGAACGCCTCGACGGTCTCGACCGGCATCGTGTTCACGGTGTGGGGGCCGATCAGCTCCTCCACGTACAGCACGTCGCGGTAGTCGGGGTTCTTCGTCGAGGTCGACGCCCAGAGGCAGCGCTGCGGCGTGGCGCCTGCCGCCTGGAGCTTCTCCCAGCGCTCGCCGGTGAAGACCTCCTTGTAGGTCTGGTAGGCGAGCTTGGCGTTCGCCACCGCGATCTTGCCCTTGAGCTCGTCGTGGCCACCCATCGCGTCCAGCCGCTTGTCCACCTCGGTGTCCACGCGCGAGACGAAGAACGACGCGACCGACGCGATCCCCGATGGGTCGCCGCCGTCCTCGATCAGCCGCTCGAGCCCGCGGATATAGGCCTCGGCGACCTGGCGGTGGCGCTCCAGCGAGAAGATCAGCGTGACGTTGATCGGGATGCCGCGCGCGATGCCGTCCTCGATCGCCTGGAGGCCAGGCTCGGTCGCCGGGATCTTGACGAAGCAGTTCGGCCGATCGACGGCCTGGTTCAGCCGGATCGTCTGCTCGAGCGTCTTCTCGGTGTCCATCGCGAGCTCCGGCTCGACCTCGATCGAGACCCAGCCGTCACGGCCGCCGTCGGTGTCGGCCTCGTCCCAGACCGGCCGCAGGATGTCGCACGCGCGCCGCACGTCGGTGAACGCGAGCTCGAGGAAGACCTCGTTGTCGTCCTGCTCGCGCTCGAACAGCTCGCGCATCTGCTCGTCATAGGCGTCGCCCGAGCCCATCGCCTTCTGGAAGATCGACGGGTTGGTCGTGACGCCGACGACCGAGTCCTCGCGGACCAGCCGCTCCAGCTCGCCGCTGTCCATCATCTCGCGCGAGAGGGAGTCGATCCAGACGCTCTGGCCCCGGTCGGAGAGCTCCTGTAGTGGTGTCTTGCTCATCTCGACGTCTCCTCTGTTCGCGGTCTCACCTTCATTCAAGCAGGGCCGCCCGTTCGCTCCAGGCGCCCGGCGAGCTGCTCCATCCCACGCTCGCGTGCTGCGCGCGCGCCGGCTTCGAAGTCGGTATCCGTGTCGGGCGGAAGCTCCACGTCGAGCTTCCGCAGGGTTGCGATGTCCTTGAACGCGCGCAGCTCGTCCGCCTGGTCGCGCAGCGCGCCCGCCACCCGCGGCGGACGTTCGCGCGACCACGCCGCGAGCGCGTCCTCGAGCGTCGCGTGCCGGTTGAGCAGGTCGGCGGCGGTCTTCTCGCCGATGCCCTTCGCGCCCGGCAGGCCGTCCGAGGGGTCGCCGCGCAGCGCGATGAAGTCGGGCACCTGCGCGGGGTCGACGCCGTAGCGCCGGCGCACCTCGGCGGCGTCGACCTCCTCGACTCCCTTCGTGCCCGTCTTGACGTAGAGGACCTTCGTGCTGTCGTTCGCGCACTGGTACAGGTCGCGGTCGCCCGTGAGCAGCAGGGTCGTGCCACCTCGGGCCTCCTCGGCGACTGCGAAGGAGTGCAGCAGGTCGTCGGCCTCGTACTCGGCGGTGTAGGCCCAGACCCAGCCGAGCGCCGCGAAGAACTCCGGCGCGGCGTCGAACTGAGGCGCCAGCTCGTCCGGGACCGGCGGCCGCTCGCCGTGGTATGGCGGGTAGGCCTCGGTGCGGTAGTCCGCGGCGTCGGGCCCGGACGCCAGCACGACGGCGCGCGGGCTGTAGTCGGCCACCACGCGCATGATCATGTTGAGCGAGCCGAGCAGCGCGTTGACCGGCTGTCCGGACCCATCGGTGATGGTCGAAGGCAGGGCGAAGAACGCGCGGTAGAGCAGCGACGGCGCGTCCACCACCAGGAGTGGGCGGCGATCTGTCACGCCTCGCAGCCTATGCGGCGCGGCGGTTCTCGCGGCGGTACGACGACGGCGGCTGGCCGTGATAGCGGCGGAAGCTCTTGGCGAACTGCGCGGGCTGGTGGTAGCCGACACGAGCTGCCACCTGCCGCACCGGCAGCGAGTCCTCGGCCAGGAGCGCCCGCGCGTGCTCCATTCGCACGCGCGCCAGCTCGTCGCGGAAGCTCGTCTCGCCCGCCTCGGCAAACGCGCGCTGGAGCTGACGGCGCGAGGTCGCCAGCCGGTGGGCGACCGTGTCGAGGTTCAGCTCGCTGGCGTAATCGCGCGCGATCAGATCGATCGCCTCGCGGTAGAGCTCCGCCCGTCGCTGTGCTGTTCCGTCGCGCATCATCTCTCGACCCTCGTACGCGGCGCAATTGCCCAACGGATCACTTCCGAAACGTAAGGAGTAAGAGGAATGCCCCTAGCCGTCCGGGAACGGCTGGATCGGCACGCCATGGTCGGTCTCGCGCATGCCCAGCTCGTACACCGCGTTGGATGCCGTCTCGAGCTCGACCGGCGTCTCGCCGTCGCGCTCCACGCGCAGGCGCATCGAGGCGATCGAGCAGTTCGTGGTGTTGTGCTCGCCGCCGCCCGGGTCCGCATAGACCCAGCCGACCAGCCGGTCGCGCGGCGCGCTCAGCTCGCCCCGCACCCTGATCCCCCTGCCGCCCAGCTCGAACTCACAGCGCTCCGGGGACTCGCGCACCGCGCGCGCCCGCCCGCCCAGGCGGTGGGCCCGTCCGCCGACCTTCAGGCAGCCGTTGCCGATCCAGGGCGTGGTCAGCGGGCCCACGTTCACGCGCCCGATCGCCGCGTCGATCCAGTCGTCGCCGCCGCCGTCGAACGCGATCCCGTGCATCCAGACCCAGCGCTCGGCGTGCTCGGCGCCCCAGTTGTGGCCGACCATGCCGGGCCAGCCGTCGAGCTCGACCGAGCGGCCGTCGACCGTGATGCTCCCGCTGAACGACGCTGCCGGCGCCGGACTCTCGGTCTTCGTGCGCGGGAGCGGCGCGCGATACATCCACTCCGCCGGCAGGTGACGGAACGCCGGCGCGAGCGAATCGAAGCGCAGGTCCCATGCGGCGCCGAGGGCCGAGCCGGTTGCGCCCTCCGGACCGAAGACGCTGTCGGCCACGCGGATCCAGCTCCCGTGCGGTGCGCTCAGGTCGTCAACCGTCACCTTCGCCGCGTGCGGCAGCGGATCCCAGAGCGTGAACCAGACCGAGCCGCGCGGCGCCGCGCCGGGGCGCTTGTGCACCGTCTGGCGGATCCAGACGCCGAGCGGCTCGCGCGGATGGCACGCGCGCAGGTAGAAGCTCTCGTAGTGGCCGCGCTTCTCTGCGACGTGCGGGAAGACGGCCTCGGCCATGACCCGGCACACTAATGAGATCGACATGCCCACACTTCTCATCACCGGCGCAAGCACCGGCATCGGCGCCGCCACCGCCCACCACGCGGTCGAGGCCGGCTGGAAGGTCGTCGTCTCCGCGCGCTCCGAGGACAAGCTCGACGACCTCGTCCGCGATCTGGGCGAGGACAACGCGCTCGCCCAGCGCTGCGACGTGACCGAGTTCGGCGACCAGGAGCGCCTCGTCGCGGCCGCGCTCGAGCGCTTCGGCCAGATCGACGCCGTCTTCGCCAACGCCGGCTTCGGCGCCAAGCGCGGCTTCACCGAGGAGAGCCCGGAGTTCTGGCGCGAGATGGTCCTGACGAACGTGCTCGGCGTGGCGTACACGCTCAGGGCCACGCTGCCGCACATCCGCGAGCGCGGCAGCGGCCACTACGTCCTCACGAGCTCGGTCGCCGGACGGCGCGCGCTGCCCGGCTCGCTCTACTCGTCGACCAAGTGGGCGGTGACCGGCATGGCCGAGTCGCTGCGCCAGGAGCTGCGCGCCGCCGAGAGCCGTGTGCGCGTGACGGTGGTCGAGCCGGGCATGGTCGACACGCCCTTCTTCGACAACCGGCCGCAGAACGCGCTCGAGCCCGCCGACATCGCGCGGATCGTCATGTTCGTGCTCGAGCAGCCGGAGCACGTGGACCTCAACGAGATCCTCGTGCGGCCGACCAGCCAGGCCGGCTAGCGCCAGCCGGCGGCAGCGGCGCGGGCGTTCCAGGCGTCGATCGCTCCCGGCACCTCGCCGGCGGGCACCGGCTTGGCGATCAGGAACCCCTGCGCGATGTCGCAGCCGAAGTCGGTCAGCGCGCCCAGCTCCTCGGAGGTCTCGACCCCCTCGCCCACCACCGTCAGCCCCAGTTCGCGGCCGAGGTTCACGACCGAGCGGACGATCGCCGCGTCGTCGTGGCCGGCGTCCATCCCGCCCACGAACGAGCGATCGATCTTGAGCGTGTCCACCGGCAGCTCACGCAGCAGCGTCAGGGACGAGTAGCCCGTCCCGAAGTCGTCGATCGCGAGCGAGGCACCCATGGCGCGCAGCCCCGCGACCGCGCCCGAGGCGCTCGTGCGGTCGACCATGAAGGCGCTCTCGGTCAGCTCCAGCTCGAGCGCGCCCGGCGGCAGCCCGCGCTCGCTCAGCACCCGGGCGACGTCGTCGGCGATCTCGGGGTCGAGCAGGTTCGGGGCGGACAGGTTCACGGCCACCGTCAGCTCGAGCCCGTCGGAGCGCCAGCGCGCGCAATCGGCGACCGCGGTCTCGAGCACGCACAGGGTCAGCTCGCGGATCAGGCCGCTGCGCTCGACCTGCGGCAGGAACTCGCTCGGCGCGACCAGCTCGCGGCCGTCGCGGCGCCAGCGCACGAGCGCCTCCACGCCCACGATCTCGCCCTCGTCGAGTGCAAGCTTCGGCTGATAGTGCACCTCGAGCTCGCCGGCGGCGATCGCTGCCCGGACCGAGGCGAGCAGCGCGTGTGCGCCGCTGCCGCTGCGATCGGTGTCGGGGCTGAAGGCCGCGTAGCGCTGATGGCGCTCGCTCGCCCGCTCGGTCGCGGCCACGGCGGCGCGGAGCAACCCGGCCGGATCGTCGGCGTGCGATGGCGCAAGCGCGATCCCGATGCTCGCCTCCACCAGCAGCGTGAGCTCCCCCTCGAGCTCGAGCGCAGGCTCCAGCGCGCGTGTCATCGCCTCGGCCACCGCCACCGCATCGGCCAGATCCTCGGCCAGGTCGGCCACCACCACGAAGCGATCACCGCCGAGTCGCCCGATCATCGACGCGCCCGCCACTGCCACCAGGCGGTCGGACACCGCGCGCAGCAGGCGGTCGCCCGTCTCGTGCCCCAGCGCGCGCGTGATCCCGCGGAAGCCGCGCACGTTCGCCACGAGCACAGCCACCTGCCGCTCGTCCGCCAGCGCGGCGGTCAGCCGCTCCTCGACCGCCCGGCGGTTGAAGACGCCCGTGACGGGGTCGTGCGTCGAGCGGTAGGCCAGCTCCTGCTCGTGGCGTCGCAGCTCGGTCACGTCCTGCACGGTTCCGACGACCGCCACGACGCGGCCGCCACGGTCGCGCACCGGCTCGCCGCGGCCGCTCACCACCCGCTCGCCCCCGCCCCGCACGAGCATCCGGCAGTCGGCCACGAACCCGTCTGAGCGCACGCCGGAGCGAACCGCCTGGTCGAACGCCTCGCGGTCCTCGGGATGCACATGCGCGAGGAAGCGCTCGTACGAAGGCTCGTCGGCCTTCGGGTCGAGGCCGAGCAGGTGGTACATGCCGTCCGACCAGATCGCCTGCCAGGAGGCGACGTCGAGACGGTAGCTGCCGAGCCGCGCGACACCCTCGGCCTCGGCAAGCGCCTCGCCACGCCTCCGAGCACGCGCCTCGCTCGTCCGCAGCCGCAGCAGGAGCGCGACCAGGACGAGGACGATGACGGCAGCACCCAGCGCGATCCCCCACATGAGACCGAGCATAGATATTTGTGCAATCAGCGTCTTTTTCAGACGCGCCGGTGCGATCGCCAGACTAGGGGCCATGCGCCGCGTGATCGCGCACGTCGACATGGACGCCTTCTACGTGAGCGTCGAACTGCACCGCCGGCCCGAGTTGCGCGGCCTGCCGGTGGTGGTCGCCGGCACCGGGCCCCGTGCCGTCGTCACGACCGCCAGCTACGAGGCCCGCAAGTTCGGCGTCTTCTCCGCGACGCCGGCGTCACGCGCGCGGCGCCTGTGCCCGCAGGCGGTGTTCCTGCCGCCCGACTTCGAGCTCTACCGAGCGCGCTCGCGCGACGTGATGGCGGTGCTGCACGAGCACGTCGAGCGCGTGCAGGTGGTCGGGCTCGACGAGGCGTATCTCGACCTCACGCCGTTCGACCGGCCCAAGGCGGCGGCGCGCATGGTCAAGCATGCTGTGCGCGAGCGGACGGGCCTGACGTGCTCGATCGGCATCGGCCCGAACAAGCTGGTGGCGAAGGTGGCCTCCGATGCCGACAAGCCGGACGGCTTCACCGTGCTCTCGCGCGAGATGGCCCGCGAGCGCTTCGCGGGCGCGTCCCCCGGGCTGATCCCCGGCATCGGGCCGAAGACGGTCGTCCGGCTCGAGAGCGAGGGCATCACCACTCTCGGCGCGCTCGCGGCCACGAGCGACGAGCGACTGGCCGAGCTGTTCGGGTCGCGGCTGGGGCCGCACCTGCGCAACCTCGCGCGTTTCGAGGACGATCGGCCGCTCGAGCTCGAGCGGCGCGCCAAGTCCGAGGCGCGCGAGACCACCTTCGACCACGACATCGACGGCCTCGCCGCGCTCGAGCCGATACTCGCGCGCCTGGCGGGCGAGCTGTGCCAGACGCTCGTGAAGCAGGACAGCCGCGGCCGCACGATCGGCATCAAGGTCCGGCTCGACGACTTCTCCACGCACACGCGCGCGCGAACCCGCCCTGAGCCGACGAACGACGTCGACCTGGTCACCGCCGTCGCCACGGACCTCCTGCGCGAGTTCGACCCGCCACGCCCGGTCCGCCTGCTGGGCGTCCGCGTGGCCGGCCTGGACGAGGCGCGCGAACGCGAGGGTCAGCTCGAACTGTCGGTGTGAGTCCGCGGTCCGCAGTCGGCAGTCGGCAGAAACACTGCCGACTGCCGCACTGCCGTACTGCCGACTACTTGCTGCTCCAGACCGTCCCGGTGCTGCCGAAGTGCAGGCGGTGCTTGGTAGCGGGCGTCAGGTCGTAGACGCGGCCACCGACGTAGGGGCCGCGGTCGATCACCGGCGCCGTGACGTTGTGGCCGTGGTAGCGCAGGCGCACCCGTGTGCCGCACGGCAGCGTCTTGTTGGCCACGCCGATCCGGCTCGCTGACATCGTGCCGCCGCAGGCCAGCGGCCGGCCGTAGAAGCCGGGGCCGTACCACGAGGCGGCAGCGCGCCGGTACACGGTGATCTTCGACTGGTCCTTCGAGGCGCTCGGGCCGAGCACGCGGATCTTCATCCGGCCGAGCCGGTGCGGCTTGAAGCGCGTGGTGAAGTGGCCGCCGGTCGCGGTCCTAGCACGTGCGACGGTGCGCCAGCCATGGCCCTTCGAGCGCTGCACCACGATCGGCTGACCGGCGGGACCGGCGAGCACGCCCTTCACCTTCACGCGCGAGCCGATCAGCGTGTGATGAGCCATGGACGCGTTGAGTTCAGGTGCGGGCGCGGCCGGTGCAGGTGCCTGTGCCAGCGCCGGCGTGGCCGCGGTGGCGGCAATGGTCAGTGCGGCCAGCGCAGGCTTGCGCGTGACCGCGTGCGGGGTCTTGATCATTGGGGCTGAATCCCTTCTGGCCCTGGCCTGCGGGGTTAGCTGACGGGCTCGCGCGCGCGCCTTCCTCGTGCGCGCGCTACGGCCGGATCACCAGCCGATTCGCCCCAGCGGCGCAACGGTGCGCAGCAGTGGGTCCCCCGCCCGGCGCGAAAGAGAAGCGCCGATTCGGCATGGGCCGTTCGAACAACTGTTCGTAACGTACCCCCCATCCGGGGGATCACCGTGGAATGCGTCACACAGGCGCAACGGCGTCTAGGCCATCCGTCCAGCGGCTCAAGACCCGCTTCCCGCCTGCCGAAGCGGCTAAAAGCGTGCACGCGCTACGCCAAACCGCTGGCGCACTCCGCCGACCCGTCGTCCTGCTCCGACGCAGGCTGGCGTCGGCGCGCTCGGAAGCAGGCTTCGCGCTCATCGAGGTGATGGTGAGCGCGGCTCTGCTCGCCGTCGTGGGGATCGGGATCTACAACGGAATCGACGGCCCGGCCGCGATCTCCGGCACCGACCGGCTGCGCTCCGTGGCCTCGGGCGTGGCTGTCCGCGAGAACGAGCGGCTCCACTCACTGAGCTTCGACGAGCTTCAGCAGAACCAGATCCCGCCGGAGACCGTGACGCTGCGCGGGATCAACTTCACGGCGACGTCGACCACCCGCTGGATCTCCGACGCCTCGGCGACCGAGAGCTGCACCAACAGCAATACGAGCGCCGATTACCTCGCCCTCACCACGACCGTCACGTGGCCCGGGATGGGCACCCACCCCACCACGATCCGCAGCATCCAGTCGCCGCCGACCGGCACCGGCACCAACCTGCGCGGCAGCCTCTCGGTCCAGATCACCGACCAGGCCGTCCCGGGCAACCCCGTCACCGACGTGCCCGTGACGATCGACGGCCCGACGCGCATCACCGCCAACACCAACAGCGACGGCTGCGCCATCTTCCCCTACATCCCCGTGGGCAACTACCACGGGACCTTCCAGCAGACCGGCTGGGTCGATCCGGCCGGCAACTCGGCCGGCGCGTTCGACACCACCGTCACCGGCAACAACACCACGGTCGTCTCGAAGCAGTACGCCCAGGCGTCGGCCGTCAACGTGCAGTTCGAGGACAGCGCGGGGAACAACGCCACATGGAGCTCGGCGTCGCTCGTCTCGAGCGGGATGCAGACGCCGAAGATCCTCACGAGCTCGCCCACCGGGAGCCTCGTGAACGCGCTCAACAGCGGCTACAGCCTCTTCCCGGACCCGTCGGGCTACGGCGCCTGGGCGGGCGACTGCCCCGACCCGTCGCTGCCGTCCCCGCAGGGATACGGCGTCACGCGCAAGGACACCGTCAGCGTCACGCCGGGCAACGCGTCGACGGTGCGCGTGCGCATGCCGACCCTCACGATCACGGCGAAGAACGGCACCACGCTCCTCTCCGGCGCGAACGTCTACATCACGCCTCTTGCCGCCTGCTCGGACCCAGGCCCCGCGCCGCTGAGCCCGACAAAGGCCGTTCCGTCGAAGATCCAGACGAGTGCGACCGGCGTGGCGAACGTCCCGCTTCCGTACGGCGACTACTCGGTGTGCGTGGACGCGAACATCGCCGGGACCAACCGCCGGCGCATCATGAATCCCGTCACGAACCGCGCGCCGGCCGGCTCTGCCACCTCGCTGGACGTCTCGAACGCAGGCGGCGGCACCAGGGCGGTCTGCTGATGAAGCTGCGCTCGCAGTCCGGCTTCACCCTGGTCGAGCTGCTCGTCGCAATCGTCGTCGGGAGCATCATCGTGATCGCCGCGTTCACGATGCTCGACCGCGCGGTCGTGCTCACCGGCAAGACGACCGATCGCGTCGACAGCACGCAGCGCGGGCGCATCGCTCTCGACGTGATCACCCGCCACCTGCGCTCCCAGGTCTGCCCCGCGGCGGCGGGCTCCGCGATCGAGTCGGGCGGTCCGCGCTCGATCACGTTCTGGGCGTTCTTCCGCACCAAGCCGTTCGCGCCGCAGCGCTACACGATCGCGTGGAACCCGAACACGCAGGCGATCGAGGAGACCGTCGACAACGGGCAGGGAACGGCGGTCGTGAGCAAGCGCACGCTCATCACCGGCGCGCGCACCCCCACCCCCCTCTTCACCTACTACGCCTACCCCACCGACGCCTCCGCCTACGTCGAGCCCAGCGTCGACCTGCTGGGAGCGACCGGCACGAGCCTGTCCGCCGACGACGCCAAGCGCGTGGCGATGATCGAGGTGCACTTCACCGCGGTGCCGTCGCGCGCCGAGTCGAACGGCACCACGCCGCAGGAGTCGACCGAGTACGACGACCAGGTCTACTCGCGCACCGCCGACCCGAACGCCGTGGCGGGAGCGAGGAACCCCTCGTGCTGACCCGCATCCGCGCACGCCTGGCGGACCAGCGCGGCTTCGCGCTGCCCACGGTCCTGCTGCTGATGTTCGCCGGCTCGCTGTTCGCCGCCGCGTCCTGGGAGGCCGCGCGCGGCGACATCGGCGGCACCGGCGGCGACCGCGACGCCAAGCAGGCGATGGCCGCCGCCGAGTCCGCGATCGAGAACTACCGCTACCACCTGAGCATCGACAACTCGTACTGGACCCAGTGCGACGGCGTGCCCGCGCCCGCGCCGGTGAACCAGCCGAACGCCGCCACGCCGAAATGGCGCACCGTGCCGGGCTCGACGGCCCGCTACCGCATAGACCTCGTGCCGCAGAACGGCTACAGCCAGTGCCAGACCGGCAACCCGCTCTCGATGATCGACGGCTCGAACGGCACGCTCCAGGTGCGCGGCGTGGGCCAGTCGGGGACGAAGACGCGCACGGTCGTCGCGACGATGCGCCACAAGGGTTTCCTCGACTTCCTCTACTTCACCGACTTCGAGACGACCGACCCGACCGTCTACACGGCCACCGACCCGACGAGGGCCGCGCTCAACTGCGCCGTCTGGCGCCGCGCCGGCCGCTCCTCGAGCTGCGACAGGATCGTCTTCGGCACCGACGATGTCGTCGCCGGCCCGTTCCACACGAACGACGACATGCTCACGTGCGGCACGCCGGACTTCGGCCGCGACCCGGCCACGATCGGCGGCAAGAAGGACCCGATCGAGATCTCGGGCGGCGGCACCGCGAACCCCACGCTCGGCTACGCCGACGGCTGCGGCGGCGGCACCAACCCGAACTTCCTCGGCACGCGCCAGGTCGGGGCGCCGACGATCTCGATGCCGGCCACCAACAGCCAGCTCGCGTCCGTCGCCGACCCGCAGTGGACGTTCACCGGCCGCACGATCATCTCGATCAGCGGCGCGACGATGACGGTGCAGAACAACGGCACCACTAAGAGCGGCTGGCCGCCGAACGGCGTCGTCTACGTCAACAACGGCACCTGCACGCAGCCGTACAACATCGTCCAGACCTACAACACCGAGCCGGGCTGCGGCGAGGTCTACGTCCACGGCGGAACGAGCGCCTACACCAAGAGCTTCACGATCGGCACGAAGAACGACATCATCGTGGACGGCTCGATCATCCGCGACCCGACCGCCAACGCCGTCGGGGGCCTGATCGCGGACGGCTTCGTGCGCGTCTACCACCCGGTCACGCGCGACTCGAGCGGCAACTGCACCGGCAACAAGACCACCGGCACGCCCGGCTACCCGGGCCGCGACCTCGGCGACGTGGAGATCGACGCGGCGATCCTGTCTGTGCAGCACCAGTTTCGCGTGGACAACTACGACTGCGGGGCCCACGAGGGCAACCTCACGGTCAAGGGCGCGATCGCCCAGAAGTTCCGCGGCACCGTCGGCACGGTCGGGTCGCCCGGCACCGGCTACACGAAGAACTACTCCTACGACGACCGCCTGAAGTCGATCAGCCCCCCGTACTTCATCGACCCGGTCGTCTCCGAGTGGCGCGTGATCCGCTACAACGAGCAGATCACGAACAGCGGCCTCTAGGCCGAGCGCTCGCCCGCCGCCACGGGCTCCGGATCGGGCGGCAGCGCCACGTCGGGCGTGAGCGCGACGGTGGCCGCGGTCACCACCAGGTGCAGGCCCGGGAAGCGGCGCGCGCCCTCCTTCGCCAGCTCCTCGGGCTGGTCCTCGAGGTAGTGGTCGAAGCGGTCGAGCAGCGCGAGCACCGAGCGGCAGGCCGGCGCCTCGGACGCGTCGTCACCCACGTCGCAGGCCAGCCGCGTGAGGGCCAGGTACTCGTCGGCGTCCTCGCGCAGCAGCATCCGGCCGACGGCGGTCTGGAGGTAGGAGCTCACGCGGCCCAGCAGGAGATCTGACGGCACGACCTCGCGGCCGGGCGCGGGCCCCAGATCCAGCGGCTCCTCGCCGTCGCACAGCCGCCGCATCTGCTCGCCGCCGATCACCGCGACGGCCTCCGGCGCGACGCCCGCCTGCAGCGCCGCGCGGAAGCCGAGCAGCGTGGACTGGAGCGGCGTGCCGTACGGCGCGTCGCTGCCCCAGACGATCTGGCCCGGCGGGACGAGCGCGCACAGCGTGAGCAGGTCTGTCGCGTTCCACCACGCGGTGTCGAAGAAGAGGTTCGGGTGCGAGGCCGCCTCGCGCCAGATCCAGGCGAGGTCGCAGACCGCCGCGTGCGCGAGGATGATCCGCGCGTCCGGGAAGCGCTCCGACAGCTCCACCGCGTCGCGGCCGAGCGCGGGGATGCCGCGGCCCGCGTGCACGAGCACCGGCACGCGACGCTCGTTCGCCACAGCGAAGATCGGCTCGGTCTCGGGCTCCTCGAGGCGGAACCGCTCGGCGCGCGGGTGGAGCTTGATGCCGCGCGCGCCGGCGTCCAGGCAGCGCTCCGCCTCGCCCGCCGGATCGGCGGCATGCGGGTCGAGCCGGCAGAACGCGACGAGCGTCCCATCGGATTCCCGTGCCTGCTCGATGACGTGGTCGTTCGCCGGCGGGTAGCCGTCCGGCTCGTGCATCGGGAACACCGCGGCGCGCGAGCCGATCTCGGCCAGCGCGCCGAGCAGCTCGTCCGCACTCGAGCGGTAGCCGTCGGGGTCGTTCGATCCGATGTGCGTATGGGCGTCGAACGGCTCGTACCCGGGAACGAGATCGACGACGGCGTCGTACCAGGGGCGGAGGTAATCGTCGGCGTACACGGCGCGGCGTAATGTACGGCGTGACCACCGGGGAGGTAACACACGCATGGCGAACGACCGTCTGACCGGCCTCGACGCATCGTTTCTGCACCTCGAGGACGACCGGACCCACATGCACGTGGCCGCGGTCATGACGTTCGAGGGCACGCCGCCCGCCTACGACGCCGTGGTCGACGCGATCGACGCGCGCCTGCATCTCGTCCCGCGCTACCGCCAGAAGCTCGCCTTCGTCCCGTTCTCCCAGGGGCGGCCGCGCTGGATCGACGACCCGCACTTCAACCTCCGCTACCACGTCCGGATGACCGCGCTGCCCGAGCCCGGCAGCGAGGAGGAGCTCAAGCGGCTCGCGGGGCGCGTGTTCTCGCAGCCGCTCGACCGCGACAAGCCGCTGTGGGAGCTGTGGGTGGTCGACGGGCTCGACGGCGGCGATCGCTTCGCGCTGCTGTCGAAGACCCACCACGCGCTCGTCGACGGCATCTCGGGAGTCGACATCGTCAGCGTCCTGTTCGACACGAAGCCCGAACCCGCGCCTACGGCCCCGGCGGGCGACGCGAAGCGCTGGCTGCCGCAGCCCGCGCCGTCGAGCGCCCAGCTCCTGGGCGAGGCGCTCGTGGAGCGCGCCACCGCCCCGGCTGAGATCGCCCGCGGCGCCCGCTCGCTGCTGCGCGCGCCACGGCGGATCGCCGGCGCCGCCGTCAACCGGCTCGTGGGCCTCGGCGCGCTCGCCTGGACGGGCCTCACCCCCGCCCCTCCCACTCCCTACAACCAGCGCATCGGCCCGCACCGCCGCTTCACCTGGGTACGGATGGAGCTGACCGACATCAAGGCGATCAAGAACGCGCTCGGCGGGACAGTGAACGACGTGATGCTCGCCACGGTCGCCGGCGCGCTCGGGCTGCACCTCAAGCGCCGCGGCGTCGACGTGAACGGCATGGAGCTCAAGGCGATGGTGCCGGTGAGCGTGCGGTCCGACGACGCGCGCGGCAGCCTCGGCAACCAGGTGGCGGCGATGATGGCGCCGCTGCCCGTCGGCTGCGACGAGCCGCACATCCGCTACGAGCTGATCCACCAGGCGATGGACCAGATCAAGCGCTCCGGCCAGGCCGTGGGCGCGCAGACGCTCACCGAGCTCACGGGATTCGCGCCGCCGACGATCATGGACCAGGCCTCACGCCTCGTGATGCGCCAGCGCTGGTTCAACGTGGTCGTGACGAACGTGCCGGGCCCGCAGCTCCCGCTCTATCTGATGGGACGCGAGATGGCCGACCTGATCCCGATGGTGCCGCTCGCGCCGAACCAGGGCCTCGGCGTCGCGATCATGAGCTACAACGGCCACATCTGCTTCGGCCTGCTCGGCGACTACGACCTGCTGTACGACCTCCACGAGCTGGCGAACGACTTCCACACAGCGCTCGCGGAGCTGGCCGCGGCGGCCGGGATCCAGCTGTCCGGTACCCGCCGGCGCCGCTTCGAGAAGCGCTCCGGCAACGGCCACCAGCCGGCGCGCGAGATCGGCACGAGCGGCACCGTCTCGATCGGACGATCGGAGGATGGCGAGTCGTAGGCGGGGTGAGTACGCTCGTGTACACCGCCTAGGGAGGAACCGCCGCCGCATGAAGGACAAAGTCGTCAAGGCAGCCCGCGAGCTCGGGCTGCAGGTCGATGTGAAAACGCTCGACCAGCCCACCCGCACCGTGTCGGAGGCCGCCTCGGCCGTCGGCTGCGACGAGGCGCAGATCGCCAAGACGCTCGTGTTCGTGGCCGACGGCGACCCCGTGCTGGTCGTCGCGTCCGGCGCGCACCGCGTCGACCCCGACGCGCTCCTCGAGATCTTCGACGCCGCCGAGATCCGCCAGGCGACGCCCGAGGAGGTCCGCGTGGCCACCGGATATCCCGTCGGCGGCGTCTCGCCGCTCGGCTGCGGCATCCCGATCGCCTTCGACGCGGACCTGCTCCAGTTCGGCAACGTCTTCGTGGCCGGCGGCGACGGCAACACGCTGTTCGAGGTCGAGCCGCGCAGGCTCGCGGACGCGATCCACGCGAAGATCGCGCGCGTCGGCGACCGCCGTTCTTCAGTGAGCGCTTAGCTCCCCCTGCGATCTTCGAAGCGGCCCGGGTGACCGGGTCAGGGGCGCCGGCCGCCTCCCCGCATGGCCGGCGCCCCTATGACCTTCGTTCAGAGCACCCCTGCCGCGACCGGCACGGGCGCCTCGATCCCGGCCTCCGTGGTGACGAGGATCGCGCCCTCGGCGCTGGAGTAGGCCTCCTCGCCGTGCTGCTGGGTGTCGAGCCCGAGCGACTCCTCCTTCTCGCTCACGCGCAGCGGCATCACGAGGCCGAGCAGCTTCAGCAGCCCGAACGTCACGGCGAACGCGTACGCCGGGGCCACGACGATCGGGATCGCCTGCCAGAGGAGCTGCTTCGCGTTGCCGTAGGCGAGGCCGTCCGAGATGCCGTTCCAGGACTGCTGTGCGAACAGGCCGATGAACAGGATCCCGGTCAGGCCCGCGAGCCCGTGCGCGGCGAGCACGTCGAGCGTCTCGTCGAGGCGCGTGCGCGGCCGCCACACCACGACCGCGTAGCTCGGCAGCGCCGCCAGCGCGCCCAGCACCATCGCCCAGATCGGGCTGATGTAGCCGCACGCCGGGGTGATGCCCACGCAGCCGACCACGATCGCCGTCGCCGCGCCCACCGCGGTCACCCGGCGGTCGCGGCGCAGGTCGAGCAGGAACCAGACGACCAGCGTGCACGACGGCGCCAGCAGCGTGTTGGTGAACGCGAGGATCCCGGGCTTGCCGATGCCGTAGCCGCTGCCGCCGTTGAAGCCGAACCAGCCGAACCACAGGAGGCCCGCGCCGAGCAGCACGTAGATCGAGTTGTGCGGCAAGAGCGCCTGGCGGCCGTAGTCCTTGCGCGGCCCGACCACCCAGGCCGCGGCGAACGCGCTGAAGCCCGACGCCATCTCCACCGGCACGCCGCCCGCGAAGTCGAGCGTGCCGTGCGCGGCCAGCCAGCCGCCGCCCCAGACCCAGTGCGCCAGAACCGAGTAGACGAGGATCGACCAGAGCACCATGAAGATCAGGAAGGTGCCGAAGCGCATCCGCTCGACCACCGCTCCGCTGATGAGCGCGGCCGTGAGGATGCAGAAGGTCGCCTCGTAGGCGAAGAAGAGCAGCTGCGGGATGTGCGTGCCGGCGCGCGGCCCGAACGCGACGCCCTGGAGGAACGCGTTGCCGAGGCCGCCGACGAGGTCGCCGGTCCCGTTGAACGCGAGCGAGTAGCCGACGAACGCCCAGGCGATCGCCACCACCCCCAGCGCGCCCACGCTCATCATGAAGGTGTTGAGGGTGTTCTTCGCCCTGACGAGCCCCGCGTAGAAGAGCCCGAGCGCCGGCGTCATCGACAGGACGAGCGCCGTGGCCACCAGCATCCAGGCCGTGTCGCCGGGGGGGATACCCCGCGACGCCACCCCCATGGGCGCCAGAAGGCGCCGCCCGGCGGCACAGCGCCGGGGTCG
>JAICRZ010000234.1 GCA_025937135.1 Thermoleophilaceae bacterium | reverse complement strand
GTCACGTACGAGGAGTCGTCGCTCGCCAGGAACAGCGCGCCCTTGGCGATCTCGGTCGGCTCTGCGAAGCGGCCCATCGGCAGATGGACGAGCCGGCGCGCCGCGCGCTCGGGGTCCTTCGCGAACAGCTCCTGGAGCAGCGGCGTGTTCACGGGGCCCGGGCACAGCGCGTTCACGCGCACGCCCTGCCGGGCGAACTGCACGCCCAGCTCGCGCGAGAGCGCCAGCACCGCGCCCTTCGAGGCCGTGTAGGAGACCTGCGACGTGGCCGCGCCCATCACCGCCACGAACGACGCCGTGTTGATCACCGAGCCGCCGCCGGTCAGCAGCAGGTGCGGGATCCCGTGCTTGCAGCACAGGAAGACGCCCTTCAGGTTCACGTCCTGCACGCGCTCCCACGCGTCCATCGAGGTCTCGAGCACCGACCCGTCGTCGGTCGGCGAGATGCCCGCGTTGTTGAACAGCACGTCGATCCGCCCGAACTCCTCGCGCGTGCGCTCGTACATGCCCTTCACGGCGTCCTCGTCGGTGATGTCGGCGGTGAGCGCGAGGTCCACCCACTCGGCCTCGGCCAGGTCGACTCCCACGACCGTCGCCCCCTCGGAGCGGAAGAGCTGCGCGCTCGCGGCGCCGATGCCGCTCGCCGCGCCCGTGATCACGCAGACCTTGCCGTCCAGCCGACCCATCGCTCAGCCCTCCGTGGCGTAGTAGACGTTCTTCACCTCGGTGTAGTGCTCGAGCGCGTGCGGCCCGAGCTCGCGCCCCACGCCCGATTGCTTGAAGCCGCCGAACGGCGTCGCCACGCGCACCGAGGTGTTCGAGTTGATCGAGATCACGCCGGTCTCGATCGCCCGCGCCACGCGCAGCGCCCGCGCGCCGTTCTGCGTCCAGATCGACCCCGACAGGCCGTAGATCGTGTCGTTGGCCAGCCGGATCGCGTCGTCCTCGGAGTCGAACGGGATCACGGCGGCCACCGGTCCGAAGATCTCCTCGCGCGCGGCGCGGTCATCGTTCGAGACGGGCGCGAGCACGGTCGGCGGGAACCAGAAGCCGGGCCCGTCCGGAGCGTCACCGCGGATGGCCACCGGCGCGTCGGCGGGCACGAACGAGGAGACGGTCTCGAGCTGGTCGGCGGAGATCAGCGGCCCCATCTGCGTGGACTCGTCGAGCGGGTCGCCCACGCGCACCTCGCGCACCGCGCGCTCCATCTCGGCCATGAAGTCGTCCATCGCGCCGCGCTCCACGAGGATGCGCGAGCGCGCGCAGCAGTCCTGGCCGGCGTTGCCGAACACCGCGAGCGGCGCCGCCCGCGCCGCGGCGGCGAGGTCCGCATCGGCGAACACGACGTTCGCGGACTTGCCGCCCAGCTCGAGCGTCACGCGCTTGATGGTGGCCGCCGCGCCCTCGGCGATCCTGCGCCCGACCTCGGTCGAGCCGGTGAAGGCGACCTTGGCCACGTCGGGGTGCTCGACCAGGCGCTGGCCGCACACGCGTCCCGGCCCGGCCACCACGTTCACCACGCCCTCGGGAATGCCGGCCTCGCGAGCGATCTCGGCGAACCGCAGTGCCGTCAGCGGCGTGAGCTCGGCGGGCTTCAGCACGAGCGTGTTGCCCGCCGCCAGCGCCGGGCCCATCTTCCACGAGGCGATCGTCAGCGGGAAGTTCCACGGCACGATCAGCGCGACCACGCCGAGCGGCTCGCGGAACGTGAAGTCCATGCCGCCGGCGACCGGGATGGTGTCGCCCAGCAGCCGCTCGACGGCGCCCGCGTAGTAGCGGAACGTGTCGGCCACCATGCCCATCTCGCCGCGCGCGTCACCGATCGGCTTGCCGGCGTTGCGCGCCTCGAGCACCGCCAGCTCCTCCTGCTTCTCCACGAGCGCGTCGGCCAGGTGGTGGAGCAGCTTCGCGCGGTCGCCCGGCGCGATCGCGCGCCAGGCCGGGAACGCCGCCTTCGCGGCGGCGACCGCGGCGTCGGTCTCCTCCACGCCCGCCTCCGGCACGCTCGCCATCACCTCGGCGGTCGCGGGCTCGACCACGTCGATCATCGCGCACCCGCCTCGCTGCGCGAACGTGCCTCCGCGACGAGCGCGTTCAGCACGCGGCTGGCCTCGTCTTCCTCGGGATGCCAGAGCACTCCGAGGGCGAAGCGGCGGTCGGGCTGCTCGATCGCCTCCACGATGCCGTCCTCCTCGGACCAGCCGCTGGCCACGAGGCCGTCGCCTATGCCATCGATCGCCTGATGGTGATGCGACTTCACAGCCTCGCGCTCGTGCCCCACCACGCGCGCCGCCAGGGAGCCCGGCTCGATCCGCACGTGGTGGTCGGCGAAAGCGCCCGGCGTGTGGCGGTGCATGTCGCTGCCGAGCACGTCGGGCAGATGCTGCTCGATCCCCCCGCCGAGGGCCACGTTCAGGAGCTGCATGCCGCGGCAGATGCCGAGCAGCGGCATGTCGCGCTCGAGCGCGGCCCGCGCCAGCGCCAGCTCGAACTCGTCGCGCTCGGGCGACGTGCCGCCGGTCTCGGCGTGGGCGGCCGCGCCGTACGAGGCGGGGTCGATGTCGCAGCCGCCGGTCAGCACGAGGCCGTCGAGGCGATCGAGGATCTCGGCCGGCTGCTCGACCAGCAGCGGGTCGGGCGGCAGCATCAGCGCGAGCCCGCCGGCGCGCTGGACGGAGCGCGCGTAGGAGCGCGGCAGCAGCGCCGCCTCCTCGTTCCAGGCGCCCCAGCGCGCGCGCTCGACCGACGCGCACAGTCCGATCGCGGGCCGCGCCGTCACAGCCGCTCGAACCCCCGGTAGCGCTCCCAGTCGGTGACGGCGCCCTCGAACGCCTCGAGCTCCACGCGCGCGGCGTTCAGGTAGTGGTCGACCACCTCCTGGCCGAAGGCGTCGCGCGCGACCTCGCTCGCCGCGAACAGGTCGCGCGCCTCGCGCAGCGTGCGCGGCACGTGCGGGCGGTCGTCCGCCAGGTACGCGTTGCCCTCGAACTCCGGCTCCAGCTCGAGCTCGCTGTCGATGCCGTGCAGCCCCGCCGCGATCATCGCGCTGATGGCCATGTAGGGGTTCACGTCCGCGCCCGGCATACGGTTCTCCACGCGCAGCCCGGGCCCGTGGCCCACCACGCGCAGTGGGCAGGTGCGGTTGTCCTTGCCCCACGCCATGGCCGTCGGGGCGAACGAGCCGGGCTGGAAGCGCTTGTAGGAGTTCACGTTCGGCGCGAACAGCAGCGACATCTCCCGCATGCACGCGAGCTGGCCCGCCACGAAGCGGTCGAAGAGCTGCTGGTCGCCCGCGAAGAGCGGCGCTCCACCCTGCTCGGCGAGCGAGCAGTGGACGTGGCACGAGCTGCCCTCGCGCTCGTCGTACTTCGCCATGAAGGTGAGCGCCCAGCCCTCCTGCGCGGCGATCTCCTTCGCCCCGTTCTTGTAGATGACGTGGTTGTCGGCGGTGGTCAGGGCGTCGGAGTAGCGGAAGTTGATCTCGTGCTGACCGAAGTTGCACTCGCCCTTCGAGTCCTCAACGAGCATCTCGGCCGCGCCCATGTCGTTGCGGATGCGCCGGATCAGCGGCTCCACGCGCGCGGTGCCGAGCAGCGAGTAGTCGACGTTGTAGAGGTTG
>JAICRZ010000120.1 GCA_025937135.1 Thermoleophilaceae bacterium | reverse complement strand
GCCGGCGGAGCAGCCTGCGCACCGGTGACCGCGGCGCCGGACCTGGCGAGCGCGTACCAGGTGCCGCCGAACGACTGGATCCCCTCGCCGTTCACGTCGCCGGGCTTGGAATCGCCGCTGAAGCGGTAGAGCGGATGCCCGGCATAGGCGAGCTGCCGCGTGCCGTCGCCGCGCTTGATCACCTCGAGCTTGCGCTGCTTGAGGCCCGCCGCCACCTTCGGCTTCTTCGGCTTCTTCGGCGCGGCCGCCGGTCGCCAGATGGAAGCGCACGTCCCCGAGCAGCTGCTCGAGTTGCGCCCGTCGGCCGTGAGCATGTAGAGGGTGCGCTTGTGCGAGTCCACGAGCACCCGCCCGAGGCTCGTGGATCTGAGCTGGAGCGCTTTCGGCTTCGGCTTGGCCGCGACGGCGACGGCAGCAGGGGCGAGCACGAGCATGAGAACCACGGCCAGAGCACGTTTCATGCCCGGCTATACGCGCGCTAGGGGCGAACGGTTCGGCACAGCAGCGTGCCCTTCCTGCGGCGCAAAGACTGGACGTCGAAGCCGAGGTCGTCGAGCAACCCCGCCAGCGACGACGGCGTGAAGAAGCGCAGGTGCGGCGAGAGCGGCTGGAACTCGCTCTCCCAGCCGCGCACGAGCAGCCGCAGCGCGGTCCGGCGCGAGTGCGCCGGCGTGGTGATGGCGAGCGTGCCTCCCGGCCTGAGAACCCGGCGCGCCTCCGACAGCAGCAGCTGCACGTCGCGCACGTGCTCGAGCGTCTCGGCGCACAGGACCAGGTCGAAGCAGCTGTCGTCGAACGGCAGTGGCTCGTCGGGCTCGACGCGCACGAGGCGCGCGCCGTGCACCCGCCCCGCCGCGCGCAGCAGCGCGATCGCCGACACGTCCGCGCCGGTGAGCGCCGGCGTGTGCAGATGGGCGGTCAGCCGGCCGTCGCCGCAGCCGAGGTCGAGCGCATGGCCCGTCTGCGGCAGCGATTCGACGAACTCCACGAGGTGGGCCGGCGGCGGCCCGGCGTCCTCGGGGACCAGCTCCCAGAGCTCGTCGTCGAAGCGGGCTACCAGGCGCCCTTTGCGCGCAGGACGGCGGGGATCGTCTTCAGCATGATCGACAGGTCGAGGAAGACCGACCAGCGCTCGAGGTATAGGAAGTCGAGCCGGACCAGCTCGTCGAAGTCGAGCTCCGAGCGGCCGGACACCTGCCACAGGCCGGTCATCCCGGGAAGCACCAGATAGCGCTTGCGGTGCCAGTCCTCGAGCCGCTGGTAGTCGCGCTCGGGCAGCGGCCGCGGACCGACCAGCGACATCTCGCCGCGAAGCACGTTGAAGAGCTGCGGGAACTCGTCGATCGACCAGCGCCGCAGGAAGCGGCCGATCGGCGTGACGCGCGGATCGTTGCGCATCTTGAAGATCGCGCCGCCCACCTCGTTGGCGCCCTCGAGCTCGTCCTGTAGGTGCTCGGCGTCCTGGTACATCGTGCGGAACTTGAAGCAGTCGAACGGCGCGCCGCCGAGGCCGCGCCGGCGCGAGCGGTAGATCAGCGGGCCCGGCGAGCTGAGCGTGACCGCCAGCGCCGCGAACACCAGCAGCGGCGAAAGGAGCAGGACCAGGCCGGCCGCCACGATCACGTCGAACGAGCGCTTGACCACGAAGTCGATGCCCTCGAAGACCGGCGGCTTGAGCTCGAACAGCGGCACGGTCTGGCCGGGGATGAACTCGACGCGGTCCATCAGGATCTCCATGGTCGACGGCGCAACCCGCACGCGCACGCCGTGGCGGTGGCAGAGGTCCACGAGGTCGACGGCCTCGGACTGCGGGAAGTCGGGGTCGGCGATCAGCACCTCGTCGATGTCGCCGAAGTAGCGCTCGAGCTGGTCGAGCGAGCCGAGGTTCTTCATGCCGTTCTCGGGGCGCGGCGTGAGCGACACGAAGCCGACCGGGTCGAGCGGCGGGTCGGAGCCGCCGCCGAGCGCGTGCGCGACCGCGTCGATCTGCTCGCCGTTGCCCACGATCACCGCGCGCCGGCGGTAGCCCGCCGCGCGCAGCGCCCAGCCGCTGACGCGGTCGAACAGCCAGCGGAAGCCGCTGATGTAGGCGAGCGCGAAGAACAGGCTGCCGTAGAAGATGTAGTAGGACGAGAAGTGGTTGCCCTCGACGACCGCGTAGACGAGCACCACCAGCGTCACCTGGAACATCGACGCGACGATGCGCGTGAAGCCGGGACGGACGGCGCGGTCGGCGTAGAGGTCCGAGCGGGCGAACAGCATGAGCGTGACGAGGACCCCGAGCGGCGCGACGTCCTGCGTCTGCTGGAACGACATGTGCAGGTTGGACTTGTCGTTCACGACCGCCTTGAGCTCGAGCGCGGTCCAGATGGCGAGGAAGACCCCGGCGGCGTCGAGCGCCGCGAGCGCGACCACGCGGACGAGGCGGCGCAGCGTCTCCCAGCGGATCAGGATGTGGCGCAGCGGCGCCTTGCGGGCCCGGACGTCGCGCGCCGACAGAGCCGGAGCCTCGTTGGGCTTCAGCTCCTTGAGCTCGTTGACCAGTCCGTTCGCCATCGTTTGTCGGCTTCGCACGCTCCAACCCAGGAGCGCGCGCAATGTATCGGTCGCCCCGGCTCACGTGCCGGAAACTCCTCCTACCCAGGATGCCCGCCGGGCGGCAATGCCGCGTTGGGCGAGCTACCGGTCGAGGATAGCGACCGGCTCTGTCAGCGTTGTGCCCGTGACACGCGCGCGCAACCGCCGCCGGCTCGTGCTGCTCGTCGTGGCCGTCTTCGCGATCGGCATCGGTATCGGGCTGGTGCTATCGGGCGGCGGCAAGCAGCCACTGGCGCCCGCGCGCGGGCCCGCGGGGGACCCGCTCGCGTGGCGGCCCGGCGAGAACGCCACGTTCGAGGCGCGCGCTGCCGAGGGCGAGGGTCACGTGCTGTACGCGAAGAGCCCGGGCGGCGCGCTGGCCACCGCGAGCCGGGTGGCGCGCTGGCGGCCGCTGGTGCAGGCCGCCGCCGCGCGCCACGGCGTCCCGCCCGACGACCTGGAGGCGCTCGTGTTCCTCGAGAGCGCGGGCCGCCCCGACGCGTGCGCTTCGAACGACGTGAGCGGAGCGTGCGGCCTCACGCAGATCCTCGCGGGCACCGCGACCGGGCTGCTCGGCATGCACGTGGACCTGGCCGCCAGCAGGCGGGTCGCGCGGCAGATCCGCCGCCACCCGGGCGAGGCGAAGCTGCGCGCGCACCGGCGCCGCGTGGACGACCGCTTCGACCCGCGCAAGGCGATCGAGGGTGCGGCGCGCTACCTCCAGATCGCGCGCGGCCACCTGAGCCGTGCCGACCTGTCGCTCGAGTCGTACCACATGGGGATCGGGAACCTTCAGAACGCGCTGCGCGCCTACGGCAGCGGCAACGTGCCCTACGCGCAGCTCTACTTCGACTCGACGCCGCTGCGCCACGCGCGCGCCTACCGCGTTCTCGCCTCGCTCGGCGACGACTCGGCCACCTACCTCTGGCGGCTCTACGCCGCGCGCCGGATCATGCAGCTCTGGCGCACCGACCGGCCCGCGCTGGCACGACTTCAGGCGCTGCACGCGCGCAAGGCGAGCGCCGAGGAGGTCCTGCACCCGCGCGCCCGGACGCACGTCTTCGCCACGCCGCTCGGCTTCTCCGGCGCCGGCCTGGTCGATCTGCCCGACGACCCGAAGAAGCTGCACTTCACCATCGATCCCGGCATGGGCGGCCTCGCGAAGGACCCGGGCCGCTACCGCGCGCTCAGGCCCGAGGCGATGGCCGCGCTCCTCTACATCGCGGCGGGCGTGAGCGAGATCGCCGGCGGCGGCACGCTCAACGTGACCAGCACCGTGCGCGACCTGACCTATCAGCGCCGCCTGGTGCGGACCAACATCGAGGCCACGCGCGCCTACTCGCTGCACACGACCGGCTACGCGTTCGACATCGAGCGCCGCTACCGCGATCACCGCCAGGCGCTCGCGTTCCAGTTCATGCTCGACCGCCTCCAGGCGCTCGACATGATCGCCTACGCGGTCGAGCCGCAGGCCATCCACATCACGGTGTCGAGTGACGCGAAGGCACTCGAGCCGCTGCTCAGCGGCCGGGTACCGTAGGGGCCATGGCCGAGCAGCAGAAGGTCGGCCGCGGCCCGACCGCGGTGACGATGGAGGTGGCCGCCGAGGGCGTCTGGGTCATGCGCGGCGGCTTCCCGCACCGCACGATGAACATCTACTTCATCGAGGAGCCGCCCGGCGGCGTGACGCTCTTCGACGCCGGCATCCAGGCGATGACCCGGCACGTGGTCAACGTGGGCCGGATCATGGGCGGGATCAACCGCGTCGTGCTGGGCCACGCTCACGCCGACCACCGCGGAGCAGCGCCGGGCGCCGGCGCGCCGGTCTGGTGCCACGAGGCCGAGGCCGAGTACGCGGAGGCGAAGGACCCCGAGCCCTACTTCGACTTCAGCGGGCTGCCGTCGTGGACGAAGGCGGGGCCCGTGCGCGCGATCTACCCGTCGCTCTTGCGGATGTGGGACGGGGGCCCGGTCAAGGTCGACCGGACCCTCGAGGAGGGCGACACCGTGGCCGGCTTCGACGTCGTCCACCTTCCCGGCCACGCGCCCGGGCAGATCGGGCTCTGGCGCGAGCGCGATCGGCTCGCGCTGGCCACCGACACCTTCTACACCCTCGATGCCACGACCGGCGACTTCGGCCCGCCGCGCCTGCCGTGGGCGGGCTTCAACATGGACGTCGAGCAGGCGCGCGCGAGCGTTCGCAAGCTCGCGGCACTGGAGCCGCGGCTCGCCTGGGCCGGGCACGCGGACCCGCTGCGCGGCGACGTGCGCGCGCAGCTCGAGCACGCGGCCGCGACTACCTAGGCGGCGGCTTCGCGGCGGCCATCCACGCCAGCGCGCTGGTGGTGGCGGCGTGCGTCTGGAGCATGTCGAGCGGGGTGCCGATGGTGCGCGGCGAACCGCCGTCCCAGGTGCGCAGGAAGAGGCCGTTCGGCGCCCGCCCGTTGGTCATCGCCCGCTGCGACTCCGTGTCGGCGATGCGGTACCAGCGCGGGTTGTGGTCGTAGCGGTAGAGCTCGAGCAGCGCGCGGATGTACATCGCGTCGTACTGCGGCCCCATGGTGAGCTTCGGGAAGCGCCGGGCGGCGCGGTCGGCCAGCTCCTCCGCCTCGTCGCAGAAGCTCCTGCGACCGGTGCTGCGGCAGAGCAGGACGAACGCGTTGGCCATCGGGCCCTGGACGTAGGGCATCGGCGTGTCGTCGCGCTCGTGGCGGTCGTACAGCCCGTCGTCGCCGCGGAAGTCGGCATCGGCCCAGCGGATGTACTTCATGGCCATCCGGAGGTACTTGCGCGAGTGCGTCTCGTTGTAGAGCGACGCCGCGAGCAGCGTGCCGCCGGCCAGGCTCTCGCCGGCGTGGAACTCATGCTGGTTGCTCCACCAGATGCCGCCCCTGCGGGAGTCCCAGCCGGAGTCCACGAACAGCAGCGCGCGCTTGGCCGACGACAGGTAGCGGGCATCGCCGGTCGCGCGGTAGGCGTCGTAGAACGCGATGCCCCACCAGCCGTCGTCGTCGTACCAGGTGTGGCTGCTGCGACCGCGCTCGCCGGGCAGCGGGCCGTACCCGGGCACGGGGCGCAGGTTGGGGTTCCAGTAGCGCTCGGCGGCGCGCGCGAACGAGCGCACCGCGGCCTTGCGCCCGGCCGTGGGCCTGGCGATGGCCAGCGCGTTCTTGGCCTCGAAGAGGTGGACGATGCCCCACAGCGTCGCGGGCCGGTCGCGCCCGAGCCGCTGGTGGTACCAGTGGCTGCGCCTGTCCCACCAGGCGACGCTGCGCTCGGTTCCGTCCGCCGCGGCCTTGAAGTAGGTGGTCTGCGCCGCGGGCTCCGTGGCCGCACCCACCGGCTGCGCGGGGTCGACCACCAGCGCGACGGCAACGGCGGCCGGCGCGGCGAGGGCGAGGAGTGAGATGACGAGACGGCGGGGGTGCACGGGACCTGACGGCCACCATAGGAGGCGAAGATAAGGTCCCCGCGCATGGACCTCGATCGACTGCGTGCCGCCGGGCTCGTGGTGGCGGAGACGCTCGACGCGATGGAGGCCGCCGTCGAGCCGGGCATCACCACGAAGGCGCTCGACGACCTCGCCGCGGCCGTCTTCGCCCGCCACGGCGCGCGCTCGGCGCCGCAGCTCGACTACGACTTCCCGGGCGCCACCTGCATCAGCGTGAACGACGAGTGCGTGCACGGGATACCGGGGCCGCGGCGGATCGCCGCGGGCGACCTGGTCAAGCTCGACGTGACCGTCGAGCTCGACGGCTGGTACGCGGACGCCTGCCGCACCGCGTTCGCCGGCGAGCCGAGCGCGGAAGCCGTCGCGCTCGCGACCGCCGCGCGCGACGCCCTCGAGCGGGCGATGGCGGGCGCCACCGCCGGCGCGCCCCTCAACGCGATCGGCGCGACCGTCGAGCAGACGGTCGGGGAGCGCGGCTTCGCCGTCTGCGAGGTGCTCAGCGGCCACGGGATCGGGCGGCGGATCCACGAGCCGCCCGACGTCCTCAACTACTACGACCCCGAGCTGAGCGAGCCGCTGGTCGAGGGCCAGGTCTTCACCATCGAGCCGATCATCGCGGCGGGCGGCGGCGACGTCGTGGAGATGGACGACGGCTGGACGGTCCGGACGGCCGACGGCTCGCTGTCGGCGCACGCCGAGCACACGATCGCGATCACGACCGGCGCGCCACTCGTCCTCACGGCGTAGCCGCAGGTCGTCCGCAGGACGGACGACACGCGGCCCGGCCGGCCTTAGGTTGGCCGCTGCCCCGCACGCCCGAGGAGAAAACAGATGCTCACGACCCAGACCCTCGAAGTACATGCCGAAGCGCTCCGCGCGCGCCTGACCGGCGAGCTCGTCCTCCCCGGCGAGGCGGGCTGGGACGAGGCGCGCCAGGCCTGGAACCTCGCCGTCGACCAGCAGCCCGGCGCCGTCGTGCTCGCAGAGACGACGGGCGACGTGGTGGCGGTCGTGGAGTTCGCGCGCGAGAACGGCATGCGCGTCGCGCCGCAGGGCACCGGTCACAACGCCGGCCCGATGAAGCTGCTCGCCGACACGATCCTCCTGAAGACGAGCCGCATGCGCGGCGTCGTGGTCGACCCCGTCGCGCGCGTCGCGCGCGCCGAGGCCGGAGCGATCTGGGGCGACGTGAACGAGCAACTTCTCCCGCACGGACTCTGGGCTCTGTCGGGCTCGGCCCACGATGTCGGCGTGGTGGGCTACACGCTCGGCGGCGGGCTCAGCTTCCTCTCGCGCAGCCTCGGGCTGGCGGCCAGCAGCGTCACCGCCATCGAGCTGGTCACGGCCGACGGCGAGTTCCGCCGCGTCGACGCCGCCGGCGATCCCGACCTGTTCTGGGCACTGCGCGGCGGAGGCGGCAGCTTCGCGGCCGTGACCGCGATCGAGTTCCGCGTCTACGCGATCGAGCAGGTGTACGCCGGCATGCTCGCGTTCCCGTGGGACCGCGCCGCCGAGGTGCTGCACGCGTGGCGCGAGCTGGATCCGGCCGGGCTGCCCGAGGAGAGCACCGTGCTCGGCCGCATCCTCCAGGTGCCGCCGCTCCCGGACATCCCCGAGCCGCTGCGCGGCCGCCAGTTCGTGGTCATCGAGGTGATCCACCTAGGCGACGAGGCGAGCGGCGCCGAGCTGGTCGAGCCGCTGCGTGCGCTCGGCCCGGAGATCGACACCGTGGCGATGGCGCCCGCGGCCGCGCTGCAGCACCTGCACATGGATCCGCCGCAGCCGGTGCCGGGCGCGTCCGACTACACGATGGTCGGCGAGCTCACGCCGGAGGCGATCGACGACTTCGTGGCCGTGGCCGGCCACGAGTCGGGTTCGCCGCTGCTCTCGGTCGAGATGCGCCCGCTGGGCGGCGTCCTGGCCCAGCCCCGCGACGACCACGGCGCGCGCGGCAGCTTCGACGCCGGCTACATCCTGTTCGCCGTCGGCATGGCGATCACACCGCAGATGAAGGCCGCGGTGGAGGCGCACGCCAGGGCGGTGGTCGACACGATGAGCCCCCACCGTGCGGCCGACGGCTACATGAACTTCGCGGAGAACTCGGTGGCCGCGTCAGACCTGTTCGCCGACGACGCGGCGTACGCGCGGCTGCGCGCGATCAAGGCCGCTCACGACCCGAGCGACCTGTTCAGGTCGAACCACCCGATCGCGCCAGCCCGCTGACGGCGTTCCTACGCCGCCTCCATGATCGCCAGCGCCCCATTCCCCCCGGCCGCGCAGATCGAGATGACCCCGCGCGAGCCGGGCCCCTTCTCGTGCAGCATCTTCGCGAGCTGGGCGACGATGCGGCCGCCGGTGGCGGCGAACGGGTGGCCGAAGGCGAGCGAGCTGCCGTGGATGTTGAGCTTGCTGCGGTCGATCGAGCCGAGCGGCTTCGACAGGCCCAGGCGGTCGCGTGAGAACGCCGGGTCCTCCCACGCCTTGAGCGTGAAGGCCACCTGGGCGGCGAACGCCTCGTGGATCTCGTAGAAGTCGAAGTCCTGGAGCTTGAGCCCGTTGCGCTCGAGCAGCCGCGGCATCGCGAAGATCGGAGCCGTGAGCAGGCCGTCCTCGCCGTTCACGTAGTCGACCGCCGCGGTCTCGGCGTCGACGATGTGGGCAAGCGTGGGCAGCTTGCGCTCGCGCGCCCACTCGTCGCTGCCGAGCAGCACCGCTGAGGCGCCGTCCGAGAGCGGCGTGGAGTTGCCCGCCGTCATGGTGGCCTCCTCCGGGTGGTCCTTGCCGAAGACCGGCTTGAGCTTCGAGAGCTTCTCCGGGGTCGAGTCAGGGCGCAGGTTCTGGTCGCGCTCGAGGCCCAGGTAGGGCGTGACGAGGTCGTCGAAGAAGCCCGCGTCATAGGCCTTCGCGGCGTTCTGGTGCGAGGCCGCGGCGATCTCGTCCTGCTCCTCGCGCGTGATGCCCCACTGGCGCGCCGTTATGGCCGTGTGCTCGCCCATCGAGAGGCCCGTGCGCGGCTCCGCGTTGCGCGGGATCTCGGGCTTGATCTGGCCCGGCCGCAGCCTGCTCAGCAGCTTGACGCGCTCGCCCGTGCTCTTGGCGGCGTTGAAGTCCATCAGCACGCGGCGCAGGTCGTCGTTGATCTCGATCGGCGCGTCGCTGGTGGTGTCCACGCCGCCTGCGATTCCCGCCTCGATCTGCCCGAG
>JAICRZ010000272.1 GCA_025937135.1 Thermoleophilaceae bacterium | reverse complement strand
CGCGGCAGCGTCAGCTCGCCGGGACCCGGCGGCGGTCCCTGAAGCGCGCTCGCGAGGGCCGTGTCGCGCAGCGGGCCGACGCGCGTGCGCACGCCATGCTCGAGCAGCTCGAAGCTGAGCGTGACGGGGTCCTGCGGGTCGCCCTCGGCGAGCAGCCGCTCGACGGCGAGCTGGAGGTCGTCGAGCTCGTCGAAGCCGAGGTCGAGTCGGTCGGCGATCCCGCCGAGGACCATCCGCACGACGGGCTCCCACGCCCGCCCTACGGGCGTCGTCAGCTCGATCCTGTCAGCCGGCATGGGCAACCTCTCGTCGTAGGGGCACGGCGATCGTGCCGCATCCAATCACGGCATCGCCCTTCATGAGACATGCGGTCTGTCCTGGGGCTGCGCCGTGTACCGGTTCTTCCAGCGTCAGCGTGGCAGCCGACAGCCGACAGCCGACAGGGGCAGATCTGTAACGCACCTTCACGCGGTCGATCATGTTCGCATCGCGGTGAAGGGTCACGTCCTCGAGTTCGATCTGCTTGGTTTCCAGGGAGTTCTTGGGGCCGATCGTCACGGTGTTGGCGCTCGGGTCCTTGTCGATCACATAGAGCGGCAGGGGTGCCGCTACGCCCAGCCCGCGGCGCTGACCGATCGTGAAGCGGTGCTGGCCGGGGTGCGTTCCGAGGCTGCGACCGCTCTCGTCGACTATCGCGCCGGGCGCGTCGGCGATGTTGCCGTGCCGCGCCAGGAACTCCGGCGCGCGCGTGCCGGCGAGGAAGCAGAGGTCCTGGCTCTCGGGCTTCTCGGCCACCGGCAGGTCGTGCGCGCGCGCGATCGCGCGGGTGTCCGACTTGCCCTCGAGCTCGCCGAGCGGGAACCAGATGCGACGCAGCGCGTCGGGCCGCAGCCGCGCCAGCACGTACGACTGGTCCTTGCGGGCATCGACCGCGGCGCGGATCAGCGGCCCGTGCTCGTCCCACGCGATGCGCGCGTAGTGACCGGTCGCGAGCCGCGCGGCGCCGAGCGACTCGGCGAGCGCGAGCATCGCGTCGAAGCGCACCATGCCGTTGCAGCGAACGCACGGGTTGGGCGTGCGGCCGGCGGCGTGCTCGGAGATGTAGTCGTCCACCACGGCGCCGCGGAAGCCGTCGCGCACGTCGAGCGTGACGTGCGGGATCCCCATGCGGTGAGCGAGCGAGCGCGCCACGGTCACGGCCTGCGGCGAGCAGCAGCTCCTCGTGCCGTCGGTGCCCGCGTCGTCCCAGAGCTCGAGGGTCACGGCCAGCACCTCGTGCCCGGCGTCGAGCGCGAGCTGGGCGGCCACGGCGCTGTCCACGCCGCCGCTCATCGCCACGAGCGTGCGCCTGGCGGCCGGAGCCAGGCGGATGTGCTCCGTGGCCAGGCCGAGCGCTTCGTGCAGCGCGTCGGCGGCGAACGCCGCGCCGTGCATGCGCCCGGGCGGGAGACCGCCGAGTGCGTCGGAGATCGACTCGGTGCTCACGAGGGCGGCCTCGGCGAACGACGCGCCGCGCACCGTTTCCACGACGGCGCTGCCGGCCGCGCGCACGGCGGCGCACCCCGTGGCCTCGAAGCCGGCGTCGGTAACGCGGTCGCCGTCGACCTGCACGGCGATCCGGATCTCGTCGCCGCAGGCGGCGCCGCCCGCGCTGCCCACGTGCGGGTGGCCGCGCAGCCGGCCGCGCCCGCGCGGGGCGTCGAGATGGTCGTCGAACGGCGAGAGGTCGAGCGGCACGCGTTCAGGATAGGCCCCAGCT
>JAICRZ010000010.1 GCA_025937135.1 Thermoleophilaceae bacterium | reverse complement strand
GCCCACGAAGCCGGTGCCGCCGGTGATCGTCACGCGCTCATCGCGCAATGGGGCGAGCGCCTCGACCGTCGAGGGGCCGATCGCCGCCGCGAGCTCCTGCTCGAGCGTCACGAGGACTCCCCGGCCAGCTCCGACGCGACCTCGAGGATCAGATCCTCCTGGCCGGCCACCACGCCGCGGCGCCCCAGCTCGAAGAAGACGTCGCGCGGGTCGACGCCGAACTCCGACGCCACGCGCTTGACGGGACCGGCGTAGCCCGAGAACACGCCCGCGAGGCCGCTCACGACGCTCACCGAGTCGATAGTCGGCACCTTCGGCATCAGCTCGCGCTCGGCCACGTCCGCCGCGTCGAGGACCCGGTAGAGGTCGATCCCGGTCTCGTAGCCGAGCTTCTCGAGCACAGCGACGAGCACCTCGAGCTGAGCATTGCCGGCGCCCGCGCCGAACCCGCGCGCGGTGCCGTCCACGATCGTGGCGCCGGCCTGGACGGCGGCCACCGAGTTGGCGATCGCGGAGCCGAGGTTGTTGTGCGCGTGGAAGCCGACGGGGATGTCGAGCGCGTCGGCCAGCAGGCCGATGCGCGTGGTCACGTCGGGCGGCAGGAACGCGCCGGCCGAGTCCATCAGGACCACGCCCTCGGCGCCGTAGGACTGCATCTTCAGCGCCTCGTCGCGCAGGGTCTCCGGCGCGGCCATGTGGCTCATCATCAGCACGCCATAGACCTCACGGCTCTGTTCGCGCGCGTAGGTGATGTGGCCCTGCGTGAGATCGGCCTCGGTGCAGTGCGATGCGATCCGGAAGACGTCGACGCCGATCTCCACGGCCGGCTCGAGCTCGCGCCTGATCGTCGCGAAGCCGGGGATCACGTGCACGCCGAGCTTCGAGTTGCGCAGGTTCTCGCGCGCGACCTCGAGCATCTGGCGGTCGGGGATCGCGGCGCGACCGACCTGGAGGGACGAGGCGCCGAGCCCGTTGCCGTGGCCGACCTCGACAACGGGGATGCGGGCGGCGTCGGCGGCCGCCGCGTAGCGAGCCATCTGCTCGGTGCCGAGCTGGTGCTTGACGGCGTGGTTGCCGTCGCGCAGCGTGGGGTCGGAGACGAGGACGGAGGGCATCGGCTCAGGCCACCTGGCGCACCGAGCGCTCGGCGGCAAGCTCCTCGGCCGCGGCGATCGCGGCGCAGTTGATGATGTCGAGGTTGCCGGCGTAGCTCGGCAGATAGTCGCCCAGGCCGCGCACGCGCACCATGATCACGACGCGGCCGTCCTCGTACAGCGGCGGCACGACGAGGCCGTAGCCCGGCACGTAGCGCTGGATGCGGGCCACCATCTCCTCGGCGGCGGCCGTCAGCGCGTCCATGTCCGGGTCGGCCACCTGCGCGAAGACGGTCGTCTGCATGTTCACGCACGGGTCCGCGGGGTTGAGGGTCAGGATCGCCTTGGCCTCGGCGGCGCCGGCGAAGCGCTGGATCGCGGTCTGCGTGGTCTCGATGTACTCGTCGAGGTTCGCGCGCGTGGCGGGGCCCGCGCTGCGCGAGGCGATGCTCGACACCACCTCGACGTACTCGACGTCGCGCTGCGTCTGGCCGATCACGTGCGCGAGCGGCGAGGAGGCCTGGCCGCCGCAGGTGACCATGTTGAGGTTGCGGTGCGCGACGCAGTCGGCGAGGTTCACCGCCGGCACGCACATCTCGCCCACGTTCGCGGGCGTCATGTCGATCACGGTCTTGCCGAGCGGCTCCAGGATCTCCCAGTGGCGCTTGGCGTCGCGCGCGCTCGTGGCGTCGAAGACGAGGTCGTAGGCGGCGGGGTCGTCCACCAGCGCCTGCACCGAGCGGTCGGACACCGGGACGCCGAGCGCGAGCGCCTTCGTCATGCCGGCCGAGTGGAGGTTGCGGCCCACGAAGAGCGCGCATTCGAGCAGCTCCGAGCGATGCGCCTTGACGAGCAGGTCGGTGCCGATGTTGCCGGTGCCGAGGATCGCGATGCGCAGCACGTCAGCTCACCTCGATCCGCTGTGACTTCTCGTGGAGGCCGACGTGCTCCATCGCCTCGGCCAGCTCGTCGCGCGGGAGGAAGGGGGAGAGGTCCTCGAGCGGGGGTGACAGCAGGCTCCCGTCGGACTGCGTCGCCACCGACAGCTTGGGGTGGAAGAACTGCTCGGGATGCGTGAAGACCTCGCAGATCGCGGGGCCGTCCGCGGTCATGAACTCGGGCACGACGGCGTCGTAGTCGGTCCAGTCGCGGATCTGGAAGCTCGGCATCCCGAACGCGCTCGCGACGGCGGAGAAGTCGGGGCATGACATCCCCGAGCTCGGGTGGGTTCCTGCGTAGCGTCCCTCGAAGAGCGCCTTCTGGGTGTGCTTGATCATCAGATAGCCGTCGTTGTTGAAGACGACGATCCGGATCGGCAGGCGATGATGGGCGATCGTCTGCAACTCCTGAAGGTTCATCATCATGCCGCCGTCGCAGTTGAGGCAGAGGACACGCCCGCGGTCGCGCGCGAACGAGGCGCCGATCGCCGCCGGCAGGCCAAAGCCCATCTCGCCGAGGCCGGTCGAGGTCATCAGCCGCTGGCCCTTGCGGAAGCGCATCACGGCGTGGCCGCTCAGCAGGGCGGTGCCCATGTCGGTGACCACCACCTCGTCGTGCGCGAGCTCGTCGGAGAGGCGGTCGAGGAGGCGGTAGGAGTTCGGGTAGCCGTCGGCGTCGGCGTGCTCCGGCCCGATCCACGGGTAGCGCACGCGCAGCTCGCGGCAGCGCCGCGTCCAGGCGTCGAAGGACGGCGCGGGCCGCTCGCCGAGCTCGGCGACGAGCGCGCGGATGAACTCGCCGGCGTCGGCGACGACCGGCAGCTCGACGCGCGGCTCGAGCTTGTGCGCCTCGGCGGGATCGACGTCCACGACGGCCATGCGGGCGCCGCGCGCCAGCTCGTCGAGGTCGTAGCCGATCTGCGGGATGGCCAGGCGCGTCCCGATGCACACGAGCGCGTCGCAGGTCTGGAGTGCGAGGTTCGCGGCGCGCTGGCCGTAGACACCGGCGCGGCCGATCACCTGCGGATGCTCCGAGGCGACCATGTCGACCCCGGCCCAGCTCACGAGCGCGGGTGCGCCGGTGGTGGCGAGCAGCGGCTCGATCAGTTCGACGGCGCCCGCCAGGCGGATGCCGTGGCCGAGCCACAGGAGCGGCCGCTCGGCCGATCGGAGCAGGTCGGCCACCGCGGCGACGGATTCGGCGGCGGCGGGCTCCGGCTCGCGCGCGCCGGCTTCGGCCGGCAGCGCAGCCGGGGCGGCGGCGGACTGGAGGTTCATCGGCACGTCGACCCAGCAGGGCCCGGGGCGGCCGTCCGTGCACAGCGCGTAGCAGCGCTCGAGCTCGGCCACGACCTCGGTCGCGTCACTCACGCGCACGGCGCGCTTGGTGACGCCCTCGACGGCCGCGGAGCTGTCGTACCCCTGGACGCCCCACATGCGCAGCGGGTTCTCGCGGGTCGTGAAGCGGGAGTTCTCGTTGCCCGAGATCACGAGGCCCGGGATCGAGTCGGCCCAGGCGCCCACGACGCCCGTGAACGCGTTGGTGGAGCCGCCGCCGGTTGTGACGATGGCGGCGGAGACCGTTCCGCAGGTGCGGTAGTAGGTCTGCATCGCCATGGCCGCGGCCTGCTCGTGGTGGACGCAGACGATCTCGGTCTTGCCGAGCCGGGTGATGGCGTCGAAGATCTGGGCGTTGCCCGCCCCGACGATCGCGAAGACGTGCTTGATGCCCTTGCGCGCGAGGAACTCGGCGATCTGGTCGGCGACCTTCATCGGGCGCCGGACGCCGCCTCGAGCAGTGCCTCCACCTGATCGCTCGCGCGGCGGCCGGGGTGGTCCTCGGCCTGCGCGACGCGGTCGTCCCAGACGCGCCACGGCGCCTCGCCGCGCTCCCATTGCTCGCGCAGCGTCTCCACCTCGCGCACGGTGTCGGCGCACTGCCAGTAGCCGTCGTGCCGGAAGACCGCGAGCTCTCCGTCGCCCGCCAGGCCCTCGAGCGGGCCGCGCTCGAGGATGCAGCCGGGGTCGGCCGACAGGCGGTCGAGCACCGCGCGGTCGAAGACGAAGAAGCCGCCGTTGATCAGCGAGTCCGACACCGGCTTCTCGCCGAAGTCGGTCACCTCGAAGCCGTCGTTGGCCAGCTCGCCGAAGCGCGACGGCGGGTGCACGCCGGTGACGGTCGCGAGCTTGTCGTGCGAGCGGTGGAAGTCGAGCAGGGCGGACACGTCGAGGTCCGCGACGCCGTCGCCGTAGGTGACCATGAAGACGTCCGAGTCGCCGATGTAGGGCTCGACGCGCTTCACGCGCGCGCCGGTCATCGACCGCTCGCCGGTGTCCACGAGCGAGACGTTCCAGTCCTCGACGTCGCGGCGTGCGTACTCGACGTCGCCGCTGGCCAGGGCCACGGTCACGTCCGAGGAGAGCGCGTGGTAGTCCAGGAAGTACTGCTTGATCATCTGGCCGCGGTAGCCGAGGCAGCAGATGAAGTCGGTCAGCCCGTGGGCGCCGTAGATCTTCATGATGTGCCAGAGGAGGGGCTTGCCGCCGACCTCCACCATCGGCTTCGGCCGGTACTCCGTCTCCTCGCGCATGCGGGTGCCGAGGCCGCCGCAGAGCAGCACGACGGGAATCCGGGGACGGGACGAGGGCACCATCAGCCCTCGTAATCGGTCCCTGGACGGATTTCCTAAAGGGCGCGAAGGCGACGGACGATGAGAGAGGTGATCCGCCCCTCATCTTCGATGGCCCCTTCCCTGGAACACATCCTCGAGCTGGTCGGCGAGTATGCCGCCGAGCGCCACGCGCCGCGCGAGTTCGACCCCGCGAATCCCGTCGTCCCGGTCTCCGGAAAGGTCTTCGGCGCCGAGGAGGTCGTCGAGCTGGTGCGCTCGAGCCTGGACTTCTGGCTCACCGCCGGCCCCGAGCACAAGCGCTTCGAGCGCGCCCTCGCCCGCCGCGCCGGCCTGCGCCACGCGCTGATGGTGAACTCGGGGTCGTCGGCCAACCTGGCGGCGGTCTCGGCGCTCACCTCGCCACGCCTGGGCGAGAAGCGCCTCGTGCCGGGTGACGAGGTCATCACCGTGGCCGCCGGCTTCCCGACCACCGTCAACCCGATCATCCAGAACGGGCTCGTGCCGGTGTTCGTCGACGTGACGCTGCCCACCTACGACATCGACGTCGAGCAGCTCGAGGCGGCCGTATCGGACCGGACGCGCGCGGTCGTGCTCGCGCACACGCTCGGCAACCCGTTCGACCTGGGTGCGATCGTGGACCTCTGCCGCCGCCACGGGCTGATGCTCGTGGAGGACTGCTGCGACGCGCTCGGCGCGAGGTACGACGGCAGGCCGGTCGGCACGTTCGGCGACCTGGCAACGCTGTCGTTCTACCCGGCCCACCAGATCACCACGGGTGAGGGCGGCGCCGTGCTCACCAACCGCGGCATCCTCAAGCTGATCGTCGAGTCGTTCCGCGACTGGGGCCGCGACTGCTGGTGCGACTCCGGCTGTGACAACACCTGCGGCAAGCGCTTCAACCAGCAGTTCGCGCAGCTGCCGCACGGCTACGACCACAAGTACGTCTACTCGCACGTGGGCTACAACCTCAAGGCGACCGACATGCAGGCGGCCATCGGCGCCGCCCAGCTCGAGCGGCTCGACGACTTCGTGGCCACGCGCCGGGGCAACTTCGAGTACCTGCGCGAGGCGCTCGCGGACATGGAGGACGTGCTCGTCCTGCCGGAGGCCACGCCCAACTCCGAGCCCTCGTGGTTCGGCTTCGCGATAACGGTCCGCCCCGACGCGCCGTTCAGCCGCACCGACCTGGTCCGCCACCTCGACGCCAACGGCATCGGCACGCGCCAGATCTTCGGCGGCAACCTGCTGCGCCAGCCCGCCTACCAGGGCATCCGCCATCGCGTCGCCGGCTCGCTCGACACCACCGACATGGTCATGCGCCAGAGCTTCTGGATGGGCTGCTTCCCCGGCCTCGGTGAGGCGCACCTCGAGCACGCCGTGAGCTGCCTGCGCTCCTTCGGCCGCGCCGGCCGGAAGGCCGCCTAGCGCGATGGGCGGCGACTACCCGAAGGTCTCGATCGTCATCACGGCCTACAACGTGGGCCGCTTCATCGCCGAGTGCGTGGACAGCGCGCTCCGTCAGCAGTGGCCCGCCGAGCAGCTCGAGGTCATCGTGGTCAACGACGGCTCGACCGACGACACCGAGGCGCAGCTCGCGCCGTACCGCGACCGGATCGTCTACATCGCGCAGGCCAACGGCGGCGTGTCCGCGGCCACCAACGCCGGCATCGCCGCCGCGACGGGCGAATTCATCGCCACCCTCGACGGCGACGACGTGGCGCCGGCCGATCGCATCCGCCGCCAGGTCGCGATGTTCGACGGCCGGCCCGAGCTGGGGCTCGTGCACGGCGACATGCGAATGGTCGCCGAGGACGGCTCGCTGCTGCACCCCTCCTACTACAGGTCGAAGAGCGAGAACCCGCCGCGCGGCTGGGTGCTCGGCAAGCTGATGCACGGCAACTTCGTGAACGGCGGCGCGTCGACGTGGCGCGCCTCGCTGCGCGACCGCGTGCATCCGATCCCCGAGCATCTGCCCTACCAGGACTGGTACGTGGCGGTGCGGATCGGCGAGGTGGCCGAGATCGACTGGGTCGACGCGCCGATGAACGACTACCGCCAGCACGACTCCAACCACTCGCTCGGGCTCGACCAGGACACGTTCGTCGAGATGATCCGGATCAAGGACATCCCGTGGCAGCGCTGGATGCTGCGCAACCTCGACATCGTGAACGTGCAGGTCGACGATCTGGCCCAGGCGGCCGAGGTGCTGCTGGCCAACACGCGCGGAGTGAGCGCCCATCGCGGCACGCGCGCCTCCGACCTGATCGACGTGACGCGCGAGGACGCGGCCGAGTCGGCGCGCTTCGCGGACCATGCGGCCCAGCTACTCGAGCACGGACTCCTGGAGCAGGCGATCCGCGCCTGGGTGCGCGCGCTCGGGAACGATCCCTACAACGGCGCCGCGCGCATCGACCTCGCGGCCGCGCATGCCTCGTACGCCGCTCGCCGTGGCGAGCGCGCTGCGGTCCCGCCGCTGCGGCTCGACGCGCGCGAGTTCCGGATCGTGGCGTTCGGGGACGAGCTGCTAGCCGTGCCCGCTCTACTGACGGCGTTCGCGCGCACGTTCGGCTCCGCCGACCCCGTGAGCCTCGTCATCTTCACCCACGAGTCGTCGTTCGAGGCGCTGGGAGCCGCCGCCGAGGCTGCCGGGCTGGGCGGTGACGACGCGCCCGACGTGCTCGTGCACGCCGGCGAGCGCCCCGAGGACCTGCTGGGCGCAGAGCCCGCGGCGGTCTACACGCGCCGCTCGCTGCCGGCCCACTGGGGCCATGTGCGGCGCATCGACGACGGGGAGCTGGCGGGCTTCGGCGACCTCGTCGCGCCGGCTACGCGTCCAGCTCAGCCTGCGCTACTTCCTTGACCTCGCCCGTGTCCACGACGCGGTGCCAGATCGGCAGCACGGGGACCTCGTAGAGGCCGGACGCCTCGGCGCGGGCCTGCGAGAGCTCCTCCGAGTACCAGTAGCGGTCCCACTCCTGCTTGTCGCGGAAGATCGCGATCTGGGTGAAGTCGAGCGGGTCGTCGTTCGAGCGGAAGAACGCCCAGAAGGTGGCGCCGTAGTCGAGCGCCGCCTCGGCGGCCGGGCGCCACGCGTCCTCGAACTTGTCGCCGCGGAACGGCGTGGCGTGCCAGAGGATCGTGACGACCTTCTCGTCCGCCCTCAATTGCCCACCTCCGCGTAGATCGCGCCCGGGCCCTCGGCCGTCTTGCCCTCGCCGGCCTCCTTCGCGCCCACGAGGATCGAGATCTTGCCGAGGTGCTTGTTGTCGCGCATGAGCTGATGCGCCTCGCCGACCTCGTCGAAGCCCATCGTGCGCCAGAGCACAGGCCGGATCAGGTTCTGCTCGATCAGCTCGTTCGCCCGGTAGCACTCGTAGGCGTTCGCGAAGTGCGAGCCGATGATCTGCTTCTGGCGCATCCACAGGTAGCGGACGTCGAAGTCCAGGTTGTAGCCCGTGGTGCCGGCGCAGATCACGACCTTGCCGAACGGCTTGACCGTGAGCACCGACGTGGGGAACGTGGCCTGGCCGACGTGCTCGAACACGATGTTCGGGTCGTCGCCGAGGATCTCCTTGACGGCCTTGCCGAAGCGGCGCGACTCCTTGAAGCGAGCCTTCTCCTGCTCGGGGTTCTCGTCGCCCGTGCGCATCATGCCCTTGTACTCGTTGCGGTCGATCCAGCCGGTGATGCCGAGCTCCTCGAGCAGCTTGCCCTTCTCCGGGCTCGACACGACGCCGACCGCCTCGGCGCCGGTGATCTTGCAGAGCTGCGTGGCGAACACGCCCAGGCCGCCGGCGGCGCCCCAGATCAGCACCTTGTCGCCGGCCTGCATGTTGCACTGGGTGATCAGCATGCGGTAGGCGGTGAAGTAGACGAGGCCGTAGGAGGCGGCCTCCTCCCAGGTCAGGTTGTGCGGCTTGGGGATGAGCTGCTGCGCCTGGACCTTGGTGAACTGCGCGAACGACCCCCAGGTGGTCTCGTAGCCCCAGATCCGCTGCGACGGCGCGGCGAGCGGGTCGAGGCCGTGCACCTCGATGTCCTCGTAGGAGGCCTGGTTGCAGTGGATCACGACCTCGTCGCCGGGCTTCCACTTGGTGACGCCCTCGCCGACAGCCCACACGATCCCGGACGCGTCCGAGCCGCCGATGTGGTGGCCGTACTCCGGATGGTCGCCGTAACGCCACACGCCCACGGGCTGGCCGAGCGCCGCCCAGACGTTGTTGTAGTTCACGCCGGCCGCCATCACGCGCACGATCACCTCGAACGCGCCGGGGTGGGGCACCTCGATCTCCTCGATCTGGAAGGCGTCCTTCGGCTCGCCCTCGCGCTCCTCACGGATAACCCACGCCGCCATCTTCTCGGGCAGCGTGCCGGGCTCCACGTTCACGTCGGTCACATCAAGAGTCGCCATGCGAGAGAACAATCCTCCGGGGGTCGAAAGTGCCGGGGGATGGTAACGCCAGCTCGCCGTCAGGCGCCGACGGGCTCCGGCGTGGCGGCGCCCGCACGCTGCGGCAGCTTCGCCTCGATCAGCGCGAACGCCAGCACCGCGCCCGCGGCCGCGACGGCGGCCGACAGCTTCAGCGACCCCGACAGGGCGTGCACGAAGGCATCCTTCATCCCGGCCGCCACGCGCTGCGCGGTCTGCGGGTCGAGCCCGTTCACGGCGTCCTTGGCCTGGCCGCTGCCGAGCGCGTCGCCGATGCGGGCGGTCGTGGCGCCGCTCAGGTGCAGGCTCGCGAGGTGCTCGGTCAGACGGTCCTTCGACAGCGACTGGAACAGCGCGCCGATCGCGGCCACGCCGAAGGTGCCGCCGACCATCCGGCTCATCGACAGGATCCCGGACGCGACGCCGGCCTTGGCCGCGGGCACGGCGTTCATCGCGGCGGTGGACATCGGCGACATCGTCAGCCCCATCCCGAGGCCCATGATGATGAACGGGGCCAGCAGGGCGGAGTAGCTCGACGTCGCTGTGATGTTGGACTCCATGTAGAGCGCGACGGCCGCGAGGCCGAGGCCGGTCACCATCAGCGGCCTCGGCCCGATGCGGTCGGCGAGCCGCCCCGCGATCGGCGCGGCGAAGATGATCACGACCGTCGAGGGCAGGAAGCGCACGCCGGCCTCGAGCGCCGAGTAGCCGAGGATGTTCTGCATGTAGAGCGCGAGGAAGAAGAACATCGCGAGCATCGCGAACGAGACGATGAACGCGGCGGTGTTCGCGCCGAGGAACGTCCGCGAGCGGAAGAACTCGAACTGCACCATCGGCACGCGGCTGCGCAGCTCGACGACCGCGAACGCCACGAGCCCGACGACCGCCGTGGCCAGCAGGGCGACGGTCCCGGGCGAGCTCCAGCCCCAGGAGTTGCCGTCGACGAGCGCGAGGACGAGCGCCGAGAGGCCGACCGACAGCGTCGCGATGCCGGCGATGTCGACCTTCTTGTCGACCGTCTTGTCGAACGATTCGCGGACGGCGAAGAGGGTCACGACGACCGCGCCGATCGCCACCGGCAGGTTCAGGAAGAAGATCGCGCGCCACGAGACGTATTCGGTCAGCGCGCCGCCGACGGCGGGCCCGATCGCCAGTGCGAGGGCGGAGACACCCGCCCACGTCCCGATCGCGCGCCCGCGCTCGGCCGGCGGGAAGGTGTTCGAGATGATCGAGAGGGTGCCCGGCATCATGAACGCGGCGCCCGCGCCCTGGAGCGCGCGGCCCGCGATCAGCCACTCCTGCGTGGGGGCGAGCCCGATCAGCGCGCTCGACCCCGCGAACACCATGACCCCGCCGAGGAACATCCGGCGACGCCCGAAGATGTCACCGAGGCGGCCGCCGGTCACCAGGAGCACGGCGAAGCTCAGCGTGTAGGCGTTGACCGTCCACTCGAGGCTCGAGAGGCTCGCGCCCAGGTCGTCCTGGATCGACGGCAGCGCGACGTTCACGACCGTGTTGTCGAGCATGACCATGAACAGGGCGAAGCACATGGCGGCGAGCGTCCACCACTTGCGGTTGCCGTCGTGCAGACGGATGCGATCAGGCATTGAGGGGCTCCTTCGGGGCAGTCTGGGGGCGGCGGACAGCGCCCGAGGCGCACATCGGCGCGACGTCCTCGCGCTCGACGATGGGCTTCAGGGCGGCTGCAAGCGCGGCCCGTTCCTGCGGGTCGAGCGACTGGGCGAACTCCTCGAGGCCGGCCAGGCGCAGGCCGATCAGGCGTCCTGCGATCTCGAGCGCCTCGTCGGTTGCCTTGATCGTCTTCGCGCGCCGGTCGGAGGGGTTCTCCACGCGCGTGACCAGGTTGCGATGCACGAGCCCGTCGACGGCACGGCTGACGGTGGGCATCGAGTTGCCCGTCTCGTCGGCCAGCCACTTGAGCGACGCCTCCTCTGTGTCGCGGCAGAGCAGGTGCAGGATGCGGATCTGGGTGAGCGACAGGTCGAGCTCGGCGACGACCTCGTAGAAGCTGCCCTGCCCGTAGGCGAGCAGGTACTTCAGGAAGCCGCCGAGGTCGCGTACGAACGGATCGGACTTTGCTTGCATAGGCGCAAGTATTGCATCAGCGTGATGATTGCCGTGTGACAACCGTCACGTTCCGTTCCGTCCGGAGGTCTGCCTACGCTCGGTTGTCCCTTATGGAAGCTGCAACACCTTTACGACAGACAAGCGTCAGGACGCTCGGCGAGCGCGTGGTCGCCGACGGCCTCGTGATCGACGACGAGTGCGCGGTCCGGCTGGTTCGCGAGCGCGAGGAGCACGGCGAGGACCCGGTCCGGCTGCTGCTCGACGCGATCGGGATCGGAGCGCGCGTGCTCGACCGCGAGTCGGCCGGCGCGAACGCCGATTTCGTGCGCGCCGAGCTCGAGAAGGTCACACACGAGTTCGAGCACGTGCTCCAGTCGCGCACCGGCGAGGTCAGCGAGCAGCTCGCGCGCAAGGTCGACGAGGCGTTCGGCGCGGAGTCCGGTCACGTGACCAAGGCGATCCAGCGCCACTTCTCCGACGACAGCTCGGTGGCGGTGCAGAACCGCGTGCGGCAGGTCGTGACCGAGGCGCTCGGCCAGGTGCAGCAGAGCCTCGTGCAGCAGTTCTCCTCGGCTGACGCCAAGAACCCGCTCGCCGAGTTCAAGCAGGGCGTGGTGCGGCAGGTTCACGCGGCGGCGGCAGAGCAGGGCAAGTCGCTGCGCGCGCTGGACGAGCGGATGGCCAACATGCAGCAGGAGATCGCCGCGCTGCGCGTGGAGCGCGAGAAGCTGGCCGAGATCGAGGCCGAGCGCGAGCGCGGGACCGCGAAGGGGCGCACCTTCGAGGAGGAGGTCGCTGCGGCGATCGACCACATCGCGACGCTTCAGGGCGACGACTCGGAGGCGGTCGGCGACTTCGCGGGCGCGACCGGCAAGACCGGCGACGTGGTGGTCGGCATCGAGGGCTGCAGCGGGCCGCCGCGCGGACGGATCGTCTTCGAGGCCAAGAACAGCAAGAAGTCGCGGCCGGACGCGCTGCGCGAGCTCGACCGCGCGCTCGAGCAGCGCGACGCCGACTTCGCGGTGCTCGTCGTGCCGAACGAGGAGAAGGTGCCGGCAAAGATGCGGCCGCTGCGCGAGTACAACGGCGACAAGCTGATCGTCGCGTTCGACCCCGAGACCGAGGGCACGATCGCGCTGGAGCTCGCCTACTCGCTGGCGCGGGCGCGCGTGCTGATGCAGCGCTCGGAGTCGGAGGGCATCGACGCGTCAGCGGTACACGACACCGTCGAGCGCGCGCTCAACGCGATGGAGATGGTGCGCACGATCAAGTCCACGCTCAAGGGCGCCACGACGAACATCGAGAAGGCGCGCTCCGCGATCGACGCGATGGCCGGCCAGGTGCGCGCGCACCTCGAGCAGGTCGACGAGCTGGTGCGGGCGGGGGAGACCGGCGAGCCGGGCGGAGACGAGGCCGAGCCCGAGCCCGAGTCTCAGAGCACGCTCATCTGAGCGGCGACTAGGGCAGCAGCACCTTGTCGGACGAGTCCTTGCGCGGCGGCCCGACCTCGATGTTGCCCGCCTTGAGCTCCTTCGAGAGCGCCTTGCTCGACCCGGCCTTCACCTGGTAGGTGCCCTGCTCGAGGGTCTGCTGGAGCTTCGCGGTGTCGAGCGGGTTGATCGGCCCGACGGTGTCCTCGGTGCTCTCGCCGTCGAGCGTGATCGTGTGCGCCTGCTGCGTCTGATTGGAGATCAGCAGCACGATCGGGCCGGCGCCCACCCGGTTGGGGGAGATCGTCACGCCTTTGTCTGTGATCACGCCCGTGAGCTGTACGGGCACCGGCGGACGCGGCTTGTTCGCGAAGTGGCTGCTGCCACCGCACCCCGCCGCGGTCATGGCCGCCGTTGCCAGGAGTGCGGCGCCAAGCATCGGTCCGCGTGTGAGCATCCCCCTCATCCCCTGGCAGAACCCTAACCGAACCACACGGACTTCCGCTCGGATATGAGCTGGTCGACCTCGGATTGGATCCGTTCGCGCACCTGCTCGGCCAGGCGCTGGACGAGTTCGAGGTCGTCCGCGTCGCCTGGGCCGTAGCGGTCGAGGCTGATCGGCTCGAGGAACCTGATCTTGAACTTCGCGGGGAGGTACATCATCCCGGCGGCGAGGCCGAAGTGCGGGAACGCGTGGTTGATCGGGAAGTAGATCAGGCCGGTCAGCCGCTGGAGCAGCGGGACGTGCGCGAAGATCGGCATCGCCTCCTCGGCGCCGATCACGGCGACCGGGACGATCGGCACGCCGGCCCGCAGGGCCGTCTTCACGAAGCCGCCGCGCCCGAAGCGGCGCAGCCGGTAGCGCTGCCAGTAGAGCTTGCGGGTGCCCTTCTGTCCCTCGGGGAAGACGAGGACGAGCCGGCCCTCGTCGCGCAGCAGGCGCTGTGCGTTGGCGCCGTTGGCCGGCACCAGGCCGATCTTGTTGGCGAGCATCCCGACGCCCGGGTAGCCCTTGAACCAGTGCTCGCCGAGCATGTACAGCGGTCGCGGCGAGGGATGCTCGTTGCGGATCGCCTGCATGATCATGGGCGCGTCCGGAGGCAGGGCGCCCGAGTGGTTCGAGACGAGCAGGGCGCCGCCGTCGGACGGGACGTTCTCGATGCCCTCCTGCTCGACGCGGAACCAGTAGCGGTAGTAGAAGTTGAGCGCCGGCTCGACGAGCTGGAAGACGCGCTCCGAACGACCCCAGTCATCGACCTCGCGACTGGGATCGGGCCGCGGGATCAGGTCGCGCAGCAGCCGCGGCTCGGGTATCTGCTCCGCCTCGTCGGCGGGTCGCGGGACCTCGAGCGCGTCCGCGTGCGGGTCGAAGGCGGCGGGCCGAGCACGCGGCTCCTCGGCGCCGGCGCTCGTGGTGAGCGGGCCCCCGAGCAGCGGGCTGTCGGCGCTCAGGTGCCCTCGACCAGCGAGCGTTCGTCGTCTAGCTGCCTGAGCCTCGTCTGGAGGCGGTCCCACGATTTGTCCTCGGCGTCCTCGTAGTCGCGTCCCTTGAGCTCTCGCAGCTCGCCGCTGTAGTCCTCCCACGCCCGGCGGGTACGGGACTCGATGTCGGCGAGCCGTCGCGCCTGCTGGTCTGAGATGTATGTGGTCATACGGGTCTCTCGGGGCGTCGATGGAAGGTGACGTCCATCGTACCCCGGATCGCGGCGGCTACACCAGGCCGGGCTATCGGCGTGTGCGGAACGACCAGGTGCGCGACGAGGTGGCGAGCTGGTTGGCGCCGAGATCCTCGATGTCGCGGCTCAGGCGCACCGTGTAGCGCACGCCCGCGCGGAGCCGCTTGCGCGGCTTGATCTGGAGCTTGCGGCCGCCGCGGAGCTTCACCGTCGCCTTGACCTTGTGACCGCCGGGGCCGAGCAGGAGCACCGTCCGCGTGCCGACGTTCATCATCGCCTCCGAGAAGTTGACGCGCAGGACGGGCCGCCGCGAGACGCCGGTCTCGCGCGCGCCCGGCGCGCGCTTGCGCACCTTCGGCGGCGTGTAGTCGGTGGAGGCGCGCGCAGCGACCTGGGCGGCGTCGCCCTTCCACTCCCAGTCCTGGAGCGTGCGCGAGAAGCGGCCGGTGGTGCGCGCGTCGCCGTTGATGAGCACCGCGGTGATCCGCGCGAAGCGGGCGGGGTCGGGGAGCGTGACGCTGCCGGGCCCGCCCTTCGGCATGCGGGTGATCGCGGACACGTACGTGCCGGTGGTCTCGTCGCCCACGCGGCCGACGAGCGCGACGGCCATCTGCACTCCGCGCGGCGCGTTGAGCACGGCCTTCACGCGCGGGGCCGCGCTGGGCGCGACGTCGACGAGCGCGAAGGTGGTGTGCTTGAGCGCGCCGCCGGCGCCGCCGGAGTTGATCTTGAGCTGGATCGGGCGCCCGGACTGCTGCTGGCGCTCCATGTCGTTGAACGTCGCCCCCTCGGCGAACGGCGAGTTCGCGGCGCGCCACTCGGCGGTGTCGGCGGCGAACTGCGTGAAGGCGCTGAAGAAGCTCGAGCCGTGGCCGGCGAGCATCTGGTCATAGGCGCCGGGCGCGAACGACTTCGGCCTGCTCGTGAGCGAGTGCTCCCAGGCGATGCGCGGCGCGTCGGAGCCGTACTTCGCGTCGAGCCAGCGGTTCCAGACCGTGTCGCCGTAGACCTTCACGTTGACCGGGTCGTCGGAGCTGTTCGAGTCGAAGGTGGTGAGCGGGACCAGCGACATCTGCGTCCAGGGCGGGTTGATGTACTGGAGGTAGTCGTTGATGTCGGTGTAGACCTTGTCCTCCATCCACACCGCCGTCGACTCGAGCATCCAGGTGTCCTGGGCGACGTCGTAGCCGAACTGGAGCACGTGGTTGTACTCGTGCGCCGCGGTCACCTCCATCGGCTCGAGGAAGTTGCCGCCGTACTTCGAGAACTCGGCCGCGCTGTAGTCGTTGTCCATCACGAGGTACGCGTGCTGGCTCAGCGAGGTGCCCTGGCCGGGATCGGGCGCGGAATAGCCGTAGACCCCCTGGCCGCCGACGTTCTTGATGTAGACGTCGGTCTTGTTCATGCAGTACGGCGCGCTGCCCGGGCATCCCTGCGCGCCATCCGGCGTGGGCGGGCGCCAGCCGAGCTGGTTGTTCTCGACGTCGTAGACGTGCTCGAACACGTCGCTCATCGTCTGGACGTAGCTCATCGAAGGCGGCGCGTCGGCGGTCGAGTCGACCCAGTGCACGCAGAAGTGAGCGCTGCAGAGCGGCGGGTTGTGCTCCGCCACGGTGTAGCCGTCCTCGTTGCTGGCCGTCTCGCCGAGCGTCGGGCGCGCGAGCAGGCGGCGGGCGCGCCTGGCGTCGGCGCCGCTCAGCGCGGGCAGCTGCACGGCGAGGTCCTTCAGCAGCGGGGTGAGCTCACGGCCGCGGCCGGCGCGCCCCGAGACGGCCGCCGAGGCCTTGCGCAGCGCCTGTTTCGGCGTGACCGAGTCGTCGCCCGAGGCGGGTGTGCGCCAGTGCTGCATCGCCGCGCCGGCGCTGCTCGGGAGCGCCAGGACCAGCAGCAGTAGAAGGGGGGGAAGGAGGCGGCGGCGCATTGAGGGGGCTTCGGGCTACACCCGGGAAACCGCCGCAGGTGCGCACAGTTTCGGGGGAACAGCCAACTTAACCCGTGAACGGGAGGTCTGCCACCACAGCATCGGCTGCGGAGGCGCCGACCTTGACCGTCTCGCCGGGGCCGGCCTCGCGGCGCAGAACGGCGAGCGCGATCGGCCCGTGGGTGGGGGAGACGGTCACGGAGCCGACGGTACCCACGAGACGGTCCGCCGCCCACACCTCGTCGCCGGTCTCGGCAGGTTCTGAGAGTCGGAGCCCGCGCAGGTGACGGTTCGGCTTGCCCTTGTAGTGGAGCCGCGCCACGGTCTCCTGGCCGACGTAGCAACCCTTCGTGAAGCTCACGGCGCGCTCGTTGAGGCCCGCCTCCTGGGGGATCGTCTCCGAGCCGATGTCGATCCCCAGGCGCGGGCGGCCCGACTCGATCCGCAGGCACTCGGCCGCGTCCGCCGCCACCGGCTCGACGCCGAGGGCCGCGCGCACATCGTCGGCGTCGGCGGCCGGGCAGATCACGTCGACGCCCGAGTCGGTGGCCACGTACATCCCATGGTCGCCCGCGACCCAGGCGTGCTCGGCCTCGGGCGGCGCCGCGTCGATCACGTCGCGCGCGGCCGGGCCGATGATCGAGAGGATCGCGTGGTCGGCGGTCACGTCCTGGGGGTGGACGTCGCGGCCGATGCCGAACATCTGCGCGTTGCGGAGCATCACCGGGAGCGACGCGGGCTCGGTGTCGAGCCAGAGGAAATCGGCGCCGCGCAGCACGCGCATGTCGGCCACCATCTTGCCCTTGTGGCTGAGCAGCGCCGCGTAGCAGCCCGTGCCCGGCGCCAGCCCCTCGACGTCGTTGGTCACCTGGCCCTGGAGGTACTCGGCCGCCTCGGCGCCGGTCAGCCGCAGCTTGCCGCGATAGGAGCGGTCGACAAGGCCGGCGGCCTCGCGGAGGCGGTCGTAGTCGGTGGTGGCGATCACGCGATCGATTGTAGGGAGCGGTACGGTTCCGCCCGTGGCCTTGGCCGAGGACTTCCAGCGCATGATCGACGCGCTCCCGCCCGACTGGACGCAGGCGTTCTTCGACCTGCGGATCTTCGACGAGGAGCGCTACATCGAGGCCGGCACGCTGCTCGTCCAGGTGAACGTCCAGCCGTACTCGAAGAACGACTGGCACTGGTACGTGCGCGTCGCGCGCGAGTTCGGCCACGCGGCGGCGCCGGAGACCGTCAGGGGCACGCTCGCGCTGCTCGACGAGCAGGGCATCGAGGGCGAGATCGTCGCGCGCGGCGAGCGCTCCGGGCGCGTCGAGGTCACGCAGATGTGGGGCCGGCCGGAGTCGGTTCGCGAGGAGTTCCGTCGCCGCCGCGCGCAGTGAGCGCGCGCACGGCCGTCGTGACCGGCGCGTCCAGCGGGATCGGCGAGGCCACGGTCGGGCGGCTCGCCGCGGACGGCTGGCGTGTGCTGGCCGTGGCGCGGCGCGAGGACCGGCTGCGCGCGCTCGGGACGCCGTTCATCGCCGCCGACCTGACCGAGGAGGACGCGCCCACGCGCGTGCGCGAAGCGGTGGACTCGCAGCTCGGGGGGCGCCTGGACCTGCTCGTGAACAACGCCGGCAGCGCCGAGAGCGCCGCGTTCGCCGACGGCGGCTACGCGAACGTGCGCGCGACGATGGAGCTCAACTTCGACAGCGTCCTGCGCCTCACGGAGGCGCTGCTGCCGGTCCTGCGGGCGTCGGCGCCGAGCTCGATCGTGAACGTCTCGTCCGTCGCCGGCCGCGTGGCCTCGCCGCGGCAGGGCGCCTACGCGGCGTCGAAGTTCGCGCTCGCCGGGTGGACGGACTCGCTGTACCTGGAGGAGAAGGGCAACGGCGTGCACGTCGGGCTGGTGCTGCCCGGGTTCGTCGCGACCGAGGGCTTCCCGCAGAGCCACCTGACCCGCCGCGCGGCCACGCGCTGGATCGTCTCGAAGCCGGAACGTGTGGCGGCGGCGATCCTCGACGCCGGCCCGGGCGGCCGCGCGGAGCGCATCGTGCCGCGCGCGTATGCGCTCGTGGTGCTGCTGCGGGCGCTTGCGCCGGGGCTCGTCCGCCGCGGCGCCGCCGGAAGGGCATAGCGCTTCAGGCGCGAAAAGGCATGGCGACCGCGTGGCCGCTTAGACTGCCGCGCGCTCAGAACCCAGGACTTCTAGGAGGCTCCAGTGGAAGCAAGCGAGCCCGGCACAGGGCGGGCGCAGGACACCGAGGCGGAGGTCGAGGCGGCCGCCGCGATCGGCGAGGTCATCCCAGAGCGCGGCCCCGCTGCGTATCTCGCGGAGTTCATCGGGACGTTCACCCTCGTGCTCTTCATCACGTGGGTCGTCTCCGAGATCGGGCGGGCGCCGCTGAGCCCGCAGGAGCTCGCGCAGGGCGCGTCGTCGCCGTTCATCGACCTGTCGGTGATCGGCCTCGTGCACGTCTTCGTGCTGTTCATGCTGATCCAGACGCTCGCCGTGGTCTGCGGCGCGCACTTCAACCCCGCGATCACGGTCGCGCTCACCGCGATCCGCCAGATCCGGCCGATCGACGCCGCGATCTACATCGTCGTCCAGCTCGCCGGCGGCGTGCTCGGCGCGCTCGTGACCAAGCTCATCCTCCAGGCGGACAACGTCCCGAACGCGAAGGCGGTCCACTGGGGAGCCCTCGGTTTCGGCGACAACCTCGGCGGCAGCGTCGGGCTGGCCATGCTCGTGGAGGGCATCGGCACGTTCTTCCTGATCTGGGCGGTCGTGGGAGTGGCGGTGAACCCGCAGGCGTTCCGCGAGTGGGCCGGCCTGGTCATCGGCGGCACCCTCGGGCTGATCGTGATGGTCGGCTTCCCGCTCACGGGCGCGGGCTACAACCCGGCGCGCGCGTTCGGCCCGGCGCTGGCCTCCGGCACCTGGGACCCGAACGCCGGCAAGTGGCTGCTCGTCTACATCCTGGCCCCGCTGATCGGCGCGCTGCTCGCCGCCTTCGTCTACATGCAGATGTTCATCCTGCCGGGCAAGAAGGGCCCGTTCGGGATGGGGCCCGTCGGATAGCCCGCGGAGTCGCGGCCCGCGGCCCGCGGATGGGTTCTGCGGGCCGCGGGCTGCGGGCTGCGGGCTGGCCTAGACTGCGCCTCGATGCGGCGAGTCACGTTCTCGAGGAACTTCACCCTGTCGCTGTCGCGGACGTGCCAGTGCTACTGCAAGTACTGCGCGTTCGCGACGCATCAGGCCCACCTGCACGCGCCTGAGGAGGTGGAGAAGATGCTCGACGACGCCGCGCGGCGCGGCGTCAAGGAGCTGCTCGTGCTGACCGGCGAGAAGCCCGAGGTGAACGGCGAGGTCGCGCGGCGCCTGGGCGAGTACGGGCACGACGACTTCGTCTCGTACGTCGCGTGGGCGTGCGAGCGCGCGCTCGCACGCGGGATGCTGCCGCACACGAACGTCGGCGTCGCGTCACGCGACGAGCTGGCGCGGCTGCGCGAGGTGACCGCGTCGCAGGGGCTGATGCTCGAGTCCGTCAACCCCGACCTCGTGGTGCACCAGGGCTCGCCGACGAAGCACCCGGCGCGGCGGCTCGACACGATCAGGGCGGCGGGCGAGCTGCGCATCCCGTTCACCACCGGGATCCTCGTGGGGATCGGCGAGACGCCTGAGGAACGTGTGCGGGCGCTCGAGGCGATCGCGGCGGTGCATGCGGAGTACGGGCACGTGCAGGAGGTGATCCTCCAGAACTTCGTGGCGCATCCTCGCTACTACGGTGCGGAAGTCGCTGACATTGCGGACGCGGCGCAGTCGGCAGTCGGCAGTCGGCAGTCGGCAGAGGTGGCGATGCCGGCGTGGGCCTCTTCCATCGACCTCGATGAGATGCGGCGGCTCGTGCGCGAGTGCCGGCGGCTGATGCCCGATGTGGGGATTCAGATCCCGCCGAATCTGTCGGATTGGTGGCTTCCGCTGGTCGAGGAGGGGGCCACGGATCTGGGTGGGCTGTCGGCGAACGGGGACCACATCTCGCCGGAGCATCCGTTCCCGTCGCCGCACCGGATGCGCAAGGAGCTCGCCCCGCGCGGCTACGCGCTCACCGAGCGGCTCTGCGTGTACCCGCAGTACATGGACCCGGAGTGGGTCGAGCAGGGCGTGCTCGACGTCATCAAGCTGAGGTACTGGTCGTTCATCCCCCGGCGGGGATCGGGACGCCGCGAGGAGCGGGTCATACGACGCGATCTCGTCCCGAATGCGGTCGCGAAGGGGCGGGAGGGCGAGTGGCTCGACGCGGATGAGCTCACGGCGCTGTTCGCCGAGACGCGCCCGGAGGCGATCGAGGACATGCGCCAGGCCGCTGACGAGCTGCGTGCCGAGCTCGCCGGCGACGAGGTCACCTTCGTGGTGAACCGCAACATCAACGTGTCGAACGTCTGCATCGTGGGCTGCGCGTTCTGCGGCTTCGGGCAGGGCCGCCGCTCACCCGACGCCTACGAGCACTCGCGCGAGGAGTTCGTGGCGCGCGTGGAGGACGCCGTCGAGTTCGGCGCCACCGAGATCTGCATGCAGTCCGGCATCCACCCCGACTGGGGCATCGAGGACTACGAGCACTGGCTCCGCGTCGCCAAGGAAACGGCGCCGGACATCCACCTCCACGCGTATTCGCCGATGGAGGTCGACCACATGTGCGAGGTCTCGGGCCTGCCGCCGCGTGCGGTGTTCGAGCGCCTGGCCGAGGCCGGCCTTGGCTCGACCCCCGGCACCGCGGCGGAGGTGCTGCACGACGGCGTCCGTCAGCGGATCTCGCCGAACAAGCTGCCGGCGAGGCGCTGGGTGGAGATCATCGAGGCGTCGCACGCGGCCGGCCTGCGCTCGACCTCGACGGTCATGTTCGGCCACATCGAGGAGCCGTGGGAGCTTGCCGAGCACATGCGCGTCGTTCGCTCGCTTCAGGACCGCACCGGCGGGATCACCGAGTTCGTGCCGCTTTCGTTCATCCCGTTCCACACGATGCTCGGGCGCACGCACGGCATCGAGGAGATCTCGCGCGAGGAGAACCTCAAGCACACGGCGGTGTTCCGGCTCGCGCTCGGGCGCAGCATCCGCAACGTGCAGGCGAGCTGGGTGAAGATGGGCCTGGACGCCGCCACCGAGGCGCTGCGCTGGGGCGTGAACGACCTGGGCGGGACGCTGATGGAGGAGTCGATCAGCCGCATGGCGGGCTCCTACCACGGCACCATGCTCACGGTGGACGACCTGGTGGCCGCCGCCCACGCAGCCGGTCGTCCCGCGGCGCAGCGTGACACCCTCTACGGCGTCCTCCAGACCTACTGACGTGCTGATCCAGGCGGCTCTCAACGGCGGGCGCTCGCGCGCCGAACACCCGGCGCTACCGCAGACTCCCGAGGAGCTGGCCGCGGACGCGCGCGCGTGCGTCGACGCCGGGGCCGAGCTGCTGCACTTCCACCCGCGCGACGAGCGCGGCGGCGAGACGCTCGACGCCGGTTGCTGCGCCAACGCGATCATGGCCGTGCGCGACGCGTGCCCCGGGGTGCCGGTGGTGCTCAGCGGCGGGGTCTGGATCGCGCGCGGCGATCGCAAGCGCCAGTTCGAGATGATCGACGCCTGGATCGTGAAGCCGGACTTCGTCGCATGCGTGATGGCGGAGCCAGGTGCGATCGACGCGCTCGAGTTCCTGATCGACCGCGGCATCCCGCCCGAGGCGGGGGTCGTCACGGTCGAGCAGGCCGAGACGCTCGCGGCGAGTGGGCTGGGCGACGAGCTGGGCCGGATCCTCATCGAGCCGGTCGAGCCGGATCCCGCCGATGCGGTCGCGACCGCGCGTGCGATCGACGACGTGGTCGCAACGCTCGGTGCGCCGCGGCTGCACCACGGCTACCTCGGCCAGACGTGGGCGGTGATCGACGCCGCCCTCGCGCGCGGGCTGGACGTGCGGGTCGGCTTCGAGGACACGCTCGAGCTACCCGATGGCACCCGCGCGAGCAGCAACGCGGAGCTCGTGGGCGAGGTCGCGCGGCGCCGCGACGAGCACCGCGCCTAGCCGCCGAGCTCGGGCGGAAGCGCGGTCGGCCCGTCGGGATAGAGGTCGGCGAGCGTCTCCGCGCTCATCTCGCGCGTGTTGCCGGGCTCGGCCGGCGCGCCGCAGATCAACCACAGCGCGTCGGCGCCCGTGTCGTTGAAGACCTGACGCACGGTGCGCGGCTCCACGATCAGCGCAGACAGCGGCTCGAGGGTCAGCACGTCCTCGCCGATTCGCACGCGGCCGGTCCCCTCCAGCAGCACGTAGAGCTCGCTCTGGGTGCGGTGGCGGTGTTTGGTGATCGTCTGGCCCGGTCGCAGCCGCCACAGTCGCGCGCCGAGCGCGTCCGTCCCGAGCTGTTTGGCCAGGTCGGTGTTCAGCACGCCCGTGGCATTCGACGGCCGCCAGAACGCCTTCTCGGCGTGGAGCACGCGGTAGCCGCTCGTCATGAGTCGCCACCGAGCAGCGCGTCGCGCAGCATCAGCGCGCCGGCGGGAACGACCTCGCGCGGAAGAACGTCACGCTCAGCGCTGCGAGACGGTTCGCGAACAGCTCGCGCAAACTCGAGCGACAGCGCGTTGCGCCTCTCCGGCCGGTTCAGCGTGACCACGGCCACGCGGCCGCGGCATTCGACGTCGAGTGGGGCGTTCACCGGAACAGATCCTCCTCCGGCGGGCGGCGCAGGGACAGTGCGCCCGGCCCGTCGTCCGGTGTGACGAGGTGGCCGAGCCCGCGCACCAGCACGGCCGGCTCGCGCGAGTCCTTCGCGCGCGCCAGGTCGGCGGCGCCGGCCACCGAGTCGGCCACGGCGATGGTGGTGGCGCGGAGCTCGCGCCCCGTGTAGTCGCGCCGCCCGCGCCAGTCGTCGAGCGGCGCGAGGCCGGCGATGCCGAGCGCCACGTCGGTCTGGCCGAGCCGCCAGGCGCGGCCGAAGCTGTCGGCCACGATCACCGCGGGGCGCACGCCGCGCAGCTCGCCGATGCGCGCGCGCAGGTCGCGTGCCGACGCGTCGGGGTCGAGCGGCAGCAGGATCAGCTCGTCGGGGTCGGCGGAGTTCGAGGCGTCCACGCCGGCGTTGGCGCACACGAAGCCGTGGCGCGTCACGCAGATCAGCACGCCGCGCTCGGCGCGCAGCAGCTCGGCGCTCTCGTCGAGCACGACCTGCACCGCGCGCGCGTCCTTGCCGTGCTCGGCGGCCAGCTCGCGCGCCCGCTCGCCGGGGTCGACGCCGCCGAGGAAACGCAGGCGGCCCTCGGCCTTCGACACGATCTTGTGGGCCACAACCAGCACGTCGCCGTCGCTCAGCCCGGGTGGCAGGGCGGAGGCGAGCAGCTCGCCGAGGTCGTCGCCGGGGCGGACCTCGGGCAGGCCGCCGACCGCCTCGGCGTGGAGCGCCAGCTCAGGCCTCGACGGTGAGCGCCGCGCGGATCCCCGAGCGGTCGAACTGCGCAAGCGTGCCGCGCGTCCGCTGCGCGCCGCGGCGCTGGCCGTCGACGACGGTCCACAGCGCGTGGAGGTCGGCCGGCGTGTCGATGTCGAGCGCGAGCGAAGGCACGGCCTCGACACGGTGGACGATGCCGCTCTCGCGTGCGTGCGCGAGATGGCGTTCGAGGCTGTCCGGTCCGAAGCTGGGGGCGAACGAGCCGGGCGGCGCGATCACGAGCGCGTTCGTGCCGGTGCCGTGCCTGTCGGGCACGATGCCCACGCCCAGGCCGTCGCGCGCGCAGCGCTCGAGCAGCTCCTCGATCTCGACCGGGTTGATGAGGGGCGTGTCACCGGGGACGAGCAGGACACGCTCGAAGCCGTGATCGGCCGCGTAGGCGATCCCGATCTCGGTGGCGTGTGACTGCCCCGCCTCGGCGCCATCCGCGAGCACGGCGACGCCGTCGCCGCGGGCGATCGACTCGGCCACCACGTCATCGGTCACGACCGCGATCGCGTCGACCCCTTCCGAGCGCCTCAACGCGCCGAGCACGTCGCTGAACATCGCCTCCACGAGGGAGCGACGACTGCCTCGCTCGAGCGCCTCGCCAAGCCGCTGTTTGGCGTTGCCCAAGCTCTTGATTGGCACTACGGCAAGCGTCCTCAACTGGTCCCCCCGGTTGGTAAGCGCGACTGTAGCGGCTCAGCGGTCGCGAGCGGACGCGGATGCGCCAAGACTGGACGCAAAGCCCAGCGTCTCGTCCGCAAGCCGACGCCTGCCGGCCGCGCCGTCCATCAGCGTGTCGGTGCTGAGGGCGGGAACGGGGAGGTCCTCGGGGCGCTCGTCGCAGACGATCGCGTCGACCACGCCGTCGTAGATGTGCGCGACTCCCGCCGCGGAATGCTCGTAGCCCGCCTGCTCCATGAACGCGTCGCTCGGCCCCTTGACGGCGCGGCCGCCGACGAACGGGCTCACCGCCAGCACCGGCGCGCGCGCGGCCGACAGTGCCTCGCGCATTCCGGGCACGGCCAGGATCGGGCCGATCGAGATGATCGGGTTGGACGGCCCGATCACGATCGCGTCGGCGGCCGCGATGGCGGCGAGCGCCTCGGGCGCCGGCTTCGCCGCCTCGACGCCGCGGAACTCCACGCCCTCGATCGGCGCGGCCGCTCGCTCCACGATCATGAACCGCTGGAACTCGAGCCAGTCGCCGCGGCTCTTCACGTGCGTGCGCACCGGCTCGTCACTCATCGGCACGACACCCGCGCGCACGCCGCACGCGTCCACGACGGCCGCGTGCGCCTCGGTCTGGCGCCGACCGGCCCGCATCAGCTCGGTGCGGATGCGGCACAGCTCGAGGTCGCGGTCGCCGAGCCGGAACCATGCGTCGTCCCCGGCGCTCTCCATCGCGGTCCACGTGTCGCCGCGGATGCCCCAGCCGCGCTCGTCGATCATCCCCGCCAGCCAGTAGGTGACGAGGTCGGGGTCGGGGGAGACGTGGACGCCGTGGATCTCGACGTCGTCGCCCGTGTTGGCGATCACGGTCAGCTCGCCGGGACCGAGCAGGTCATAGAAGCCCGCGGCCAGCTTCGCGCCGCCGGTGCCGCCGGCGAGGACCGCTACCACTTCGGCTCGGGCAGCTCCGTGAAGCGGATGCCCGCGTGCGTCTTGTGCCGCGAGTTCACGGAGATCAGCAGCGGGGTCAGCCCCTCGACGAGCCGCGCCGTCTCGAGGAGGCCGGCGTTGATGGGGCGGAGGCCGTCGATGCGCGCGATCAGGTCGGCCACGCGCTTCTTGGTCTCGCGCCTGTCGCCCACGACCGGCACGTCCTCGTCGAGGGTGTGGCCGAGGTCGCAGAGCTTCGCGCCGCTCACCGTGTGCAGCGCACCGATCACGCTCACGCCGTCGGGCACCATCTCCTGCGCCTGTTCCGCCGCTGAGCCCTGCGGCACGCCGAGGAGCCGCGTCGCCTTGCCCGACACGGCCGCCGCGAGCGGGACCGTGGCGTCCACCAGGATCTGGCCCTCGCGCAGCACCTCGCGCAGGTTGGTGAGGTTCTCCGACTGGTTGCGGAACGGCACGGTCATCACGACGATGTCCGCGCGCGTGGCGGCCTCGCCGTTCTCGAGCCCCTCGACGTTCGCACCGGGCACCTTCTCGCGCAGCTTGCCGGCGGACTCCCGCGCGCGTTCGGCCGAGCGCGAGCCGATGATCACGGGCAGGCCCGCGGCGGCCCAGCGCAGCGCCAGGCCGAAGCCGAGGGAGCCGGTGCCGCCGATGATCGGTACGGGCTGAGGCTGCTCAGTCACGGCGCGCCACCCTACCGATAGCTTTTCCCGGGCCATGCCCGAGCACGTGAAGATCAGGGAGGTCGGGCCGCGCGACGGGTTCCAGAACGAGCCCGAGGTGATCGCGACGGCCGACAAGGTGCGCCTGATCGACATGCTCTCCCGCACCGGGGTCAGGCGGCTCGAGGTGACGAGCTTCGTTCGCCCGGACGTGATCCCGCAGCTCGCGGACGCGCGCGAGGTCCTCGAGGGGATCGACCCGCCGGATGACGTCGCGCTGTCGGTCCTGATCCCGAACGAGCGCGGGCTCGACAACGCGCTCGAGCTGCGCGAGCGGTTCGGCGAGGTCAACCTGTTCCTGTCGGCGAGCGAGACGCACAACCGCAAGAACGTGAACCGCTCGGTCGAGGAGTCGCTGTCCGGGCTCGAGCGGGTGGTCGCGCGTGCGCGGGAGGCGGGCCTGCGCTGCGAGGGCGTGATCTCGGTGTCGTTCGGCTGCCCGTACGAGGGCCACGTCCCGCCGGAGCGCGTGTTCGCGATCGCCGAGCGGCTGGCGGCCGCCGGCTGCGAGGAGGTCGCGTTCGGCGACACCACCGGGATGGCCAACCCGGCCCAGGTTGGCGAGTTCTTCCGCGCCGCGCGCGAGCGGCTGCCTGACGTCGAGCTCACCGCGCACTTCCACAACACGCGCGGCCAGGGGCTCGCCAACGTCTTCGCAGCGCTCGAGGCCGGAGTGCGCTCGTTCGAGTCGTCGTTCGGCGAACTCGGCGGCTGCCCGGTCCCGAAGGGCGCGACCGGCAACATCGCGTCCGAGGACCTCGTCTCGATGCTGCACGAGATGGGCTACGAGACGGGGATCGACCTCAACGCGCTGATCGAGGCCGGCCGCGAGGCGCAGAGAGTTCTGGGCCGGCCGCTCGGCTCGCACGTCCTCACCGCGGGCCCGGTCGACTGGCAGGGGCTCTCCGCCTAAAAACGCTGGGCGAGTCGCGCCAGCGCGTGGCGGAACACCCGCCGCATCCAGAGCCTGCCGCCGAGCGCCAGCAGCAGCCGGTCGAGCGCTGACGCGTGCTCCACGTCGGCGGCCAGGCGCACGCGCGTCTGGTTCATGCGGCCGGCCAGCGTCCAGCTCACGCGGGCGCGCGTGCCGCCCTCGAGCTCCGCGATTCCGATCATCAGGCGCGGCTGGCGCGACGCCGTCACCTGCGTGCGCGCGGTGCGGCGCATGCCGAGCGGCCCGTTGATCCGCACTACGCCGCCGTCTCCGCCGTCGCTGAGCGACACGACGGTGAGGTGGCGACCCGCGAGCCGCCAGTGGTTGGCCAGGTCGCAGAGGAACTCGAACACCTCCTCGGGAGGCGCCGGGATGAGGGCCGCGGCCTCGATGTCCGCGGGCAGCGCCGCTTCGTCGCCGGCCACGGCCCTCACCCTATGGGAGGCCGATCAGGTCGTGCGCGCGGCCGGCTCCCGAGTGGGGCGCGGTGCGCTGACTGCATACGCGGCGTAGCCCGCCAGCGCGATCAGCGCGTGCAGCACGTTGTCCTCGGTGTTCACGGGGAGGAAGCCGAGGATCGACTCGCCGTCGCCGATCGAGAAGCCCCAGATCGTCACGACCGTGTAGACGAGCGCCAGGCCGATCGCGTAGGCGCGGGCGCCGCTCGCCGTGCCCATCAGCGCGAGGCCGGCGACGCCGCTGAGGATGTGGACGACGTTGTGCCAGCCGTTCACGTCGAGGATGCCGAACACTCCGTCGACCTTGCCCGGCGAGCCGAAAGCACTCGAGTAGAAGAAGCCGATGATGCCGGCGATGACGAGTACGGAGCCGATGACCAGCGCGAATACCTGCGCCGGGGTTCTGTCTTCCATTGGACCTCCTGGGACCAGGGTTTGACCGTAGTTCGTGCCCGGGTCAAGCCGCGGATCACGAGCGGTCCCGAAATTCATCTAGATATTTGTATTCAAATGCTGTAACGTGGCGTCCATGACGCGCCTCGAAGCACTCTCGAACCCGACGCGACTGCGGATCGTCCGCCACCTGGAGCTGCACGGCGACGCGTCGCTGCACGAGCTGGCCGCCGCTGCCGGCGTGCACCTGAACACGATTCGCCAGCACACCGCGGAGCTCGAGGGGAGCGGCGCGATCGAGCGCGTGAGCGCGGCGTCAGCCGGGCGCGGGCGGCCTCCCGTCCACTACCGCCTCGTGCCCGGCTGGACGCTGCCCAGCAGCGACTTCCTCGGGCTTGCCGAGATCCTCGCTGCGGCGCTCACACACGGCGGCTCGAGCGCGGAGGAGGTCAGGGCAGTCGGCTTCGAATGGGGCAGGGACGCGAGTGACGCCGAGCGCGACCTGCCGCTGGCGCTGGAGCGCCTGGGCTTTGCCGCGACCGTGGAGGGGCAGACCCTCCGGCTGTCCGGCTGCCCGTGCCCGCTCGTCCTGCCCGACCACCCCGAGTTGATCTGCGAGCTCGCGATCGCCGTGGCCGACGGAGTCCTGGCGGGCGCCGGCAGCCCGTTGCGCGCCGGGCACCGCGAACACGATCCCGCCCGCCGCGCCTGCTGTGCCCACCTCGTAAACGGAGCCCCTGCATGATCGAACTCAGTCCCGTCCCCGACGCGGCGCCCGGCCGCGTAGACGTCGTCCGCGCGGAGGCCGCGGCGCGCGACCTGCTCGAGGCGCTCGGCGCCGACATCCGGGACGAGGGGCTGCGCGACACTCCGAGGCGCGTCGCCGCGGCCTACGCCGAGCTGCTCACGCCGGAGCCGTTCGACATGACCACGTTCCCCAACGACGAGGGATACGACGAGCTGGTGGTGGTGCGCGACATCCCGTTCAACTCGCTCTGCATGCACCACCTGCTGCCGTTCCACGGCGTCGCGACGGTCGCCTACATCCCCGGCGACCGCATCATCGGGCTGTCGAAGCTCGCGCGCGTGGTCGAGCTCTTCGCCCGCGACCTCCAGGTCCAGGAGCGGCTGACCACCCAGGTCGCCGCCTGGCTCGAGGAGCGGCTGCGGCCGAAGGGCGTCGGCGTCGTGCTCGAGGCCGAGCACATGTGCATGTCGGTGCGCGGCGTGCAGAAGCCGGGCGCGCGGACGGTGACGTCCGCGCTGCGTGGGGTGGTTCGCGAGGACGCGCGGACCCGATCGGAATTTCTCGCACTTGCCGAAGGAGGACGCAATGGATGACCGTACGTTCGTGATCGTGGGCGCCGGCATGGCCGGGGCGAAGGCCGCCGAGACACTGCGCGAGGAGGGCTTCGAGGGCCGCGTCGTGCTGATCGGCGAGGAGGACGAGCAACCGTACGAGCGTCCGCCGCTGTCGAAGGACTACCTGCGCGGCGAGGCGGAGCGCGACGGCGCGCACGTGCACGAGGCGGGCTTCTACGAGTCGCACGACATCGAGCTGCTCAGGGGCACGCGCGTGGACGCGATCGACGTCGACGCAAACTCGCTGACGCTCGACGGCGGTCGCGAGCTTGGCTACGACGCGCTGCTGCTGGCCACGGGCGCCGAGGCGCGCAAGCTGCCGTTCGACGGCGCGCTCTACCTGCGCACGGTGCAGGATTCCGACGTGCTGCGCGAGCGCATCAAGCCCGGCTCGCGGGTGACGATCGTCGGCGCCGGCTGGATCGGCTGCGAGGTTGCGGCCTCGGCGCGGCAGATCGGCGCCGAGGTCACGCTCATCGAGATGGCCGAGGTCCCGCTCGAGCGCGTGCTCGGCCGCGAGCTGGGCGAGTTCTACCGCGACCTGCACGTCGAGCACGGCGTGCGCTTCATGGGCGGCAGCGGGCTCGACGACGTGGCCGGGACCAACCCCGACATGGTCCTGATCGGCGCCGGCGTCGCGCCGCGCACCGAACTGGCGGAACAGGCCGGCCTGGAGGTGGACAACGGCATTCGCGTGGACGCTGCGCTGCGCACGAGCGCGCCGAACATCTTCGCCGCAGGCGACGTGGCCAACGCCTGGCATCCGCTGCTCGAGCGCAACCTGCGCGTGGAACACTGGGCGAACGCGCTCACCCAGGGGCCGGCCGCCGCCCGCTCGATGCTCGGGCAGGACGTCAGCTACGACCACGTGCCGTACTTCTTCTCCGACCAGTACGACGTGGGCATGGAGTACGCCGGCCACGGCGAGGGCGCCGACCAGGTCGTGATCCGCGGCGACCTCGGCGCGCGCGAGTTCATCGCGTTCTGGCTGCGCGAGGGCCGCGTGCTCGCGGGGATGAACGTGAACGTGTGGGACGTGACCGACACGATCCAGGCGCTCATCCGCTCCGGGGCGGTGGTCGATCAGGCGCGTCTCGCGTCGACCGGCGAGCCGCTCGACGCGCTCGTGCAGGAGGCCGTCGCCGGGCGGGCGTAGCCTGCCGCGCGTGGACGACTCAGCGTTCCAGTCGCTGGTGGGGCGGCTCGACCCGCCCATGTTCATCGTCACGACGGTGGGACGCGGCGAGCGGTCCGGCTGCCTGCTGGGATTTGCGACGCAGACGAGCATCGATCCGTCGCGGTTCCTCGCGTGCGTCTCGGACAAGAACCGCACGTATCGCGTGGCGCAGGACGCGTCGCACATGGCCGTGCATCTCGTACCGCGCGAGCGCGGCGACCTCGCCGAGCTGTTCGGCGGCGAGACCGGCGACGAGGAGGACAAGTTCGCGCAGTGCGACTGGCGTGACGGGCCCGAGGGTCTGCCGCTGCTGGGCGGTTGCCCGACCTGGTTCGCCGGACGGATCCTCGAGCGCCTGCCGCTCGGCGACCACGTCGGCCACCTGCTCGAGCCGTTCGCCGGCAACGACGCGGGCGACGGCTGGCTCGGCTTCCAGCGCGCCATGAAGATCGAGCCCGGACACGAGGCCTGAGCGGCACGGAACTTTTCGGGTCGAGCCGGTGTTCTGCCCGAGATGCGCCTGCGAGCCGTCGCATTCGCCTGCCTCCTCGTCGCGGTCGCCGCGCCGGCCGCTGCGTGGGGCGCGACCCCGCCGCGCATGCAGCTCATCTCGCGCTCGCTGGGCGGCGGGTTCCCGAACGGGCCGTCGCACGACGGGGTGATCTCGCAGGACCGGCAGATGGCGTCGCTCGTGGCGTTCGATTCCGACGCGTCGAACATCGTGCGCGGCGACACCAACGGTCTCACCGACGTGTTCCTCGTGCGGCGCAAGAGGCCGTTCGGGCTCAAGGGGCCGCCGTGGCGGCGCGGCAGGACCGTGATCGCATCGCGCGGCATGCACGGCGCTCCGGCCAACGACCGCTCGTACGGACCGGACCTCGACGGCGAGCAGCTCCACACGCCGCGCTGCCTCGCGTTCGTGTCCGACGCGTCGAACATGGTGCCCGGGGACACCAACGGCGTGGCGGACGCGTTCATCCTCTTCCTGCGCAGCGGCAAGATCCGGCGCGTGTCGGTCGGAAGCGACGGCCAGCAGGCGAACGGCGCCACCTACGAGGTGCGCGTGGACGGCCACTGCGACCGCATCGCGTTCGTCTCCGACGCCACCAACCTCGCGCTCACCGGCACGCGCAAGCTGTCGTGGCGGAGCGCGGTGACCGGCGCGGCGCCGCCCGGCGTGAGGCAGGTCTACGTGCGAGTGCTCGACGAGCGGACCGACAACGCGGGGCTGCACGGGCTCACGTTCCTGGCGTCGGCCGGCGCGACCGGCGAGCCGGGCAACGCCGACTCCTCGCAGATCGCCTTCGCGCGCTCCGGCGGCGGCTGCGGCCGGCAGGGGCGCTGCGGCAGCTTCTCCGGCGAGGCCGTCGCGTTCGCCTCGCGCGCGAGCAACCTCACGCCCGGCGACACCAACGGGGCGAGCGACGTCTTCCTGCGCTCCTTCCCGCGCCGCTTCGTGCGGATGCGCTTCCCGCGGGTCACGCGCGTGCTGGGCGAGAAGGTGCGGTCGACGCTGGTGGGCGTCGGGCCGCTGCGGCTCAGGACCACGCTGCTGTCGAGCGCCGCCGGCGGCGGGCCCGCGAACGGCGCCTCGGACCAGCCCGCGGTGAACGACTCGGGCGACCTGATCGCGTTCCGCACCGCGGCATCGAACGTCGTGCCCGGTGACGTCAACGGCGCGACCGACGTGGTGCGCGTTGACACGCTGCACGGCGGCCGCGCGCTGGTCTCGCGCACTCGCGGCGGCGGGTTCGGCAACGGCAACTCGTCGAAGCCAGCGCTCGGCCGCACCGGCCAGGACATCCTCTTCCAGTCCGACGCGACCAACCTCAACGGCAACGACCGCAACTGCACCGGCGACATCTACCACCTCGACATCCCGCACCGCAACAACCAGATCCTCACCTCGCTCGACTCGCTCAACCGCGTGCCGAACGCGCCGTACGGGACGCCGCTCCGGTGCCCGCCCGTGGTGGCCGCGCCGCAGGTGAACCCGCAGGTGTCGAACTACCTCAACTACGCCGTGTGGGAGGCGAGCTTCCCGCTGCTCGACATCCCGCTCGCGCGGCGGCTGTTCCCCGGGCTCTCCGGCGACGAGGCCGCACGCCGCTCGAACGCCGACCCGGCGCTGCACCAGATCTACATGCGCTACATCGGGCCGCGATGAGGAAGCTGCTGGCACTCGCGCTCGTGCTCGCCCTGCCGGCGGGATCGGCGTCCGCGGCCACGCTGCCGTACAAGACCGCCGTCAAGCGGGCTCACCGCGCCGGGGCGAAGCAGGCACAGCGATCGCACGCCGTCGCGTGGGAGAACAGCAAGGGCTTCCGTTTCGCCCGCCACAAGATCGTCTTCGCCTGGTTCGGCCAGCGCGCGGACGGCAGCGGCTGCGACGCCCAGCTGGTGGTGCGCTACGCGAGCACGCACAGCCGGAAGATCGTGGCGTACTTCCGGCACGTGGAGTGTTCTTAGACGGCAGTACGGCAGTACGGCAGTACGGCAGTCGGCAGGGGTGGCACTCCGGCTCTGCCGACTGCCGACTGCCGACTGCCGACTGTTCTAGCGCCCGGCGAACTCCGGGTCGCGCTTCTCCTTGAACGCGCGCGTGCCCTCGGCGAAGTCGTCGGAGGCCGCGCAGATCTCCTGGGCGGTCACCTCCTGCTCGAGGGTGGCCGCGAGGGCCGGCTTCGCCGCCGAGTCCATCACGCGCTTCGCGAGGCCGACCGCGCGCGGCGCGCACGCCAGCAGCTCGTTCACGAGCCCCTCGCAGACGGAGTCGAGCTCGTCCGCCGGGCCGATCCGGTTGGCGAAGCCGATGCGGTGCGCCTCCTGGCCGTTGATGATCTTCGAGGCCATGATCATCTCCTTCGCCACCCCGAGGCCCACGACCGCCGGCAGCCGCGAGCAGCCGCCCACGTCCGGGAGCAGGCCCACGCGCGTCTCGACCAGGCCGCAGACCGCGTCCTCGGCCATCACGCGCATGTCGCAGGCCAGCGCGAGCTCCATCGCGCCGCCGATGCAGCCGCCGTGGATCTGGCAGATCGTGGGCTTCGGCATCTCCTCGAGCAGGTTCCAGGCCAGGATGCACTCGCGCCGGAACGGGCGCAGGTTCTCCGGCTGGCCCGAGAGGTCCGCCAGCGCCGAGATGTCCATGCCGGAGGAGAACATCGGGCCGTCGCCGCGCACGACCACGACGTGGACGGAGTCGTCGTAGGCGGCGTCGCGGAACGCCTCGCCCAGCGCCTGCACCATCTCGCCGTTCATCGCGTTGCGCTTCTCCGCGCGGGTCATCACGACGTGGCGGACCGATCCGCGGTCCTCGGTGGCTACAAGTCCCATGTAGGTAGGCTCCCGGCGCTCGAAATATGAAACCGGAGGCAGGCTAGTGGAGATCAAGAAGGTTGGAGTGTGTGGCCTCGGCCTCATGGGGCACGGGATCGTGCAGGTGGCGGCACAGGCCGGCTACCAGGTCGTGGCCCGCGAGGTCGACGACGATCGAATCCAGAAGGGCATCGGCAAGATCGAGAAGCAGCTCGGCCGCTCGGTCGAGAAGGGCAAGCTCGAGCAGTCGGCGGCCGACGAGATCCGCGGCCGTATCCAGACCACCACCGGCTTCGACGAGTTCGCCGACTGCGACCTCGTCATCGAGGCGATCACCGAGAACCTCGACCTCAAGCTCGACCTCTGGCGCGAGCTCGACGGGATTGTGAAGGAAGACGCGGTCTTCGCCACCAACACCTCGTCGCTCGCGGTCATCGACCAGGCCGCCGCGACCAAGCGACCCAACAAGTTCATCGGCCTGCACTTCTTCAACCCCGCCCAGGTGATGCCGCTGCTCGAGGTCGTGCAGACGGTCACCACCGACGAGGACTCGCTGAAGACGGG
>JAICRZ010000227.1 GCA_025937135.1 Thermoleophilaceae bacterium | reverse complement strand
GCCCGGCCACGTGCCAGTCGCGGTCTTCAACCGCGCGGACGCCGGCGAGCGCCCCCGAGCAGCGTGAATAACGGACGCCGCGCCGCTTACGCGCTGCCGGCTGCCAGCGAAGAGATCTGCCTCGTGTCGTAGCGGCGGCGCAGATCGGCGATCGCCTCGCTGTCGGGCGGCCCGTCGACCGCGAGGATCTCCGCGAGCTCGTCGAAGTAGCGGTCGTGCGTGGGCGGCGACATCATGAGGAGGAACCTCGCCGGCATGTCGCTGCGGTTGGCGAACGCGTGCGGCACCTGCGGCGGCACGAACACGGTCGCGCCCGCGCTCGCCTGGACGGTTTCGTCGCCCAGCCGGAACTCGAGCTCGCCGTCGAGCACGTACCAGGTCTCCTCGAGCCGTTCGTGCACGTGCAGCCCGGTGTCGAATCCGGGTTCGGCGCGCCATTCGGTGCAACTCGCGCCGGCAGCGTCCTTGCTCTCCACCTTGAACGCGATCTCGGTGCCTCGCAGCGACACCGTCCGTCCTTCGCCTCCCTCGAGCAGCACCGCGTCCCTCTCCATCGTCCACCTCTTCCACCGTGTTGCGTTACCGGTTGATACAGTAACGCGCTGTGGACACGGCGGTCAAGCTGAACGTCGACGCGCCCCCGATGGAGGAGCGGGCGTTCCAGCAGATATCGGGGCACCGCGCGCTCGATTTCCTGGCGACGCTGCGCGACCGCCACCGCGTTCCGGTCGAGTGCCTGCGCGAGCCGGCCGACCTCGACCGCTGGCTGGCGCTCGCGGGATTCGACCTGGCTGTCGGATCGCGGCCGCGGGACATGCGCGACGCACACGACCTGCGCGAGGCGATCAACGCGGTCACGCGCGCCGTGCTCGCCGGAGCCGAGCCGCCGGCCGCCGCGCTCGCCGCGCTCAATCGCTGGGCCGGGGAACCCCCACTCGCGCCGCAACTCGGCCGTGGCCTCGACCGGCGCTGGAGCGGCGCCCGACCGGTCCACGCCGCGCTCGCCGTGATCGCCCGCGAGGCGGTCGAGCTGCTGGCCGGGCCCGAGCGGGCGCTGATCCGTGAGTGTGCGGCGGCGCCGGACTGCTCGCGGCTGTACGTCGATCGATCGCGCGGGCGGCGCAGGCGCTGGTGCCAGATGGAGACGTGCGGAAGCCGCGCGAAGATGGCCGCCTACCGGCAGCGTCGATCCAGCTAGCGAGCGCAGCAGAGCGGCCGAGCGCCCTCAGCCCACCACCGGCAGCGTGCGCTCCTCCTGAAGCTCCGAGAGCGTCTCCTGCATCTGGCCCGTGACGCCCTCGTAGACCTCTTCGTAGTCGGGGTTCGGCCCGAAGCGCTTCTCGAGGTCGATCGGCGGCAGGACCTCGACGGTGATCTTCGCCGGCAGCGGGATCCGCGTGGGCAGGTCGAGCAGGCTGATGCCGAACGGCGGCGCGAGGGCGACGGGCATCACCTTGATGCGCGTGAGGTCCGCCCACTTCGTGAACCGCGCGACGCGCTGACCGCGGGTGAGGAACAGCGCCGTCTCCTGGCCGCCGATCGCCACCACCGGCACGATCGGGACGCCACGCTCCAGCGCGAGCTTGACGAATCCCTTGCGGCCGCCGAACTCGATCTTGTCCGAGTGCCATGACGGGCGGAACGTCTCGTAGTCGCCACCGGGATAGACGAGCACCGGCGCGCCCTTGTCGAACGCCTTGCGCGCGTTGTCGTGCGACGCGGCGACGGTGCCCCAGCGGCTGATGCCGGTCCCGGGCGTGCGCGCCGCGATGTCGTGCGCGAGTTGGTGGAAGCGCCGGTAGGGCCCGAAGTGGTCGTAGAACGCCGTCGCGAACACGAACGTGTCGGCGATCAGCGTTCCGCCGGAGTGGTTGCCCACGAGCAACGACGGCCCATCCTCCGGGATGTTGTCCATGCCGCGAACCTCGCCGCGGAAGTACGTGCCCATCACCGTCTTCCAGACGGGCAGCACGCGACGGATGTACTCGGGGTCCCACGCGTCGATGTCGTTGCCGTCGAGCGTGCGGCGAAGATGTCTGAGGTCGCCCGCGGCCATCTCGCCCCAGGCGACCGCGCCGTCAACGGCGCGACCTACGGCAAAGAGTGTTGAGTCGAGCAGTGACACGTTCCCCCACCCCTGCTGTGCCCAGGAGCGGCCGGGATCAAAACGCGCCGGCGTGACGCTTCGCGCAGTCGCGCACGACACGGCTCAGGCGGTACAGCGTCAGATCGGCCATCGGCGTCGTGACCGAGCCGATCCTGTTGGTGACGAAACCGAGCGACAGGCCCAGGTCCGGATCGGCCCAGCCGCCCGATCCGCCGTAGCCGTAGTGGCCGAAGGCGCGGGGCGTCTGCGGGCCGGTGCTGAAGGCCTGGTGGTAGCCGAGCCGCCAGCGCATGCGTACGCCGAGGACGAGATCGCGGCTGCGCACCTGCACGCGGCCGATCTCCTCGACCGTCCGCTCGGAGAGGAGCCGCGCGCCCGCGTCCTCGCCGCCGTTCGCCAGCGCGCCGTAGAGCCGCGCGAGCGCCACTGCGCTGAGCGCGCCGTTCACGGCCGGCATCTCGGTGCCCCAGATCGACGGCTCGGAGCCCTCGAAGAGCTCGTGGAAGCCCGGCGCGATCAGCGCGTCGTGAAACGCGCGCGTCGGCCCCAGCCCCGTCAGCAGCGGGGTGATGACGCCGGACGCGGCGCCGAGGTGGCGCAGCGCGGAGCCGACCGGCTGCGCGACGAGATCGCGCGTGGTCTCGTTCACGCCGATGTGCAGCCCCTCGACGCCCAGCGGCTCCGCGACCTCGGTGTGCGCCAGCTCCGCCAGGCCGCGGCCGCCGGTGACCCGGCGCGCCAGCCCCGCGACCAGCCAGCCGTAGGTGATCGCGTGGTAGGCGGACCGCTCGGTCGGCGCCGCCACGGTGCGGGCCGCGAGCCGCTCCTCCATCGCCAGATGGTCGAGCAGGTCCTCGGGCCGCTCCGCCACGGCCCGGACGCTCCAGAGGCCGGCGCGGTGGGTGAGCAGGTCGCGCACGGTGACGCGTCCCTTCCCGCCGGCGGCGAACTCGGGCCAGTAGGCGGCCACGGGCTCGTCGTAGGAGAGCTCGCCGCGTTCCGCGAGGCGGTGGATCACCGTGGACGCGATGCCCTTCGTGGTCGAGAAGCTCAGCGCGAGCGTCTCGGGCTTCCACCGCCGCGTCTGCGCGCGGTCCGTCCAGCCCGTGCACAGATCCACGACGTTCCGGCCGTTCAGGCGCACCACGAGCGCGCCGCCGCCGCGGCCACGCGTGACGAGCCTCGCGAACGACTCGCGCACGGGGCCGAAACCGGCCTCGACCGCGCCGCGGACCTCCCCCACCTCCCTACCCCCGCTTCGCGCCGCGCGCCAGCTTCGCCCGCTGCGTCGCGTCGAGCACGACCTTGCGCAGCCGCAGGCCGTCGGGCGTGACCTCCACGCACTCGTCGGAGCGGATGAACTCGAGCGCCTGGTCGAGCGAGAGCTGGTGGTGCGGCACGAGCCGGACGGTGTCGTCGGAGCCGGCGGCGCGCATGTTGGTCTGCTTCTTCTCGCGCACGGCGTTCACGTCGAGGTCGTCGGCGCGGGCGTTCTCCCCCACCACCATCCCCTCGTAGACCTCCTCACCGGGGCCGACGAAGAGCTGCCCGCGCTCCTGCATCTTCAGGAGGGCGAACTGGCCGGTCTCGCCGCGGCGGTCGGCCACCAGCGAGCCGGTCGGCCGCGTCTTGATCTCGCCGTACCACGGGTCGTAGCGCTCGAAGACCGAATGCAGGATCCCGGAGCCGCGCGTCTCGGTGAGGAACTCGGTGCGGAAGCCGATCAGGCCGCGGGCCGGCACCAGGTACTCGAGCCGCACCCAGCCGGTGCCGTGGTTGACCATCTGCTCCATCCGGCCCTTGCGCAGCGCGAG
>JAICRZ010000133.1 GCA_025937135.1 Thermoleophilaceae bacterium | reverse complement strand
CTGCGCGACCGGGGGGTTCACACCCAAATAGTCGGCCGGTATGGCTCCGGGTTGAGTGTGGTAAGGCGCCTGATCGAGTCGGCAGTCCGCAGTCGGCAGTCGGCAGTCGGCAGTCGGCAGAGCTGGCTGCCGACTGCCGTACCGCGGACTACTTCAGTTCGACCGAAGCGCCGGCCTCTTCCAGCTCACCCTTCAGCTTGTCGGCCTCTTCGCGCTCGAGGCCCTCCTTGATGGGCTTCGGCGCCTCGTCGACGAGCGCCTTGGCCTCCTTGAGGCCGAGGCCGGTGGCTGCGCGGACGACCTTGATCACCTGGATCTTCTTGTCGCCGGCGCCGGTGAGCACCACGTCGACCGTGGAGGATTCCTCCTCGGCGGCAGCGCCGTCGCCACCGCCGCCGCCCGCTGCGGGAGCAGCCGCGGCGACCGCCGTCGCCGACACGCCGAACTCCTCCTCGAGCGCCTTGATGCGCTCGGCGAGCTCGAGCACCGAGATGCCCTTCAGCTCGTCGATCCATTCCTGTGTGCTGGTAGCCATTGCTAGCCCTCCTGGTTCTCAGTCTCTTCGCCCTCGGAGGGCGCTTCTTCGGTTTCAGTGGGTTCTTCAGCGGCGTCGGCCGCCTCTTCTTCGGCGACGGGATCACCCGGCGCCTCGGACGCGCTTTCCTCTGCCGGCTGCGGGCTGTCGGCTGCGGGCTGCACTAGCCCCTGAGCCCTGACCTGCTCCAACGCGATCGCAAGCCCCGAGATCATCGAAGCCAGTCCGCGCACGAGCGTTGTGACGGGCGAGGCGATCACGCCCACGAGCTGAGCGTGCAGCTGCTCGCGCGCGGGGAGCCGTGAGATCGATTCGATCTCGTCGGGCGTCAGGGCGTTGCCGTCCATCTGGCCGCCCTTCCACTCGAGCAGCCCGTTCTCGCGGCGGAAGCGGGCGAGCGCCTTGGCCGCAAGGGCCACGTCGCCGCGCACGAACGTCAGCGCGGTCGGACCCTCGAGGAGCGGCTTGAGATGCTCGGCGCCGGCCTGGTCGGCGGCGCGCTCGGTCAGCGTGTTCTTGACGACCGTGAAGTCCGCCTCGGCCTCGCGCAGCGCCGTGCGCAGGTCGCCCGCCTGCTTGACCGAGATGCCGCGGTAGTCGATCGCGAAGATCGCCTCCGACGCCTGGATCTCGGTGGCGACACGTTCGATCACCGCCGCCTTCTGGTCTCTGTTCAACTCGGTCTCCTCTTCACAAAAAAGAGGCCCGCACGCAGGCGGGCCGGAGGCAGACCGAGAAGGTCCGGCGCTCTGACTCCGCCTACCCCGGTCTTAGTACGCCGGGGGTCTCGGGCTTCGTCGTCTGAAGTTCGCGGCGCCTAGGCTACCGCGGCCTCCTCGTCGGTCGGCTCGCCGGTCAGCTCCTCCACGATGTTGCGCGTGCGCGTCGGGTCGACGCGGATGCCGGGCCCCATCGTGGTCGACAGCGTGACGGTGCGCAGGTAGCGGCCCTTCGCCGCCGCCGGCTTCGCGCGCACGAGCTCGTCCACGAGCGCGGCGTAGTTCTCGAGGATCTGGCGCGTGTCGAGCTCGGTCTTGCCGAGCGCGAGGTGCACGATCGCGTGGCGGTCGGTGCGGTACTCGACCTTGCCGGCCTTCGACTCCGAGACCGCGGCGGCCACGTCGTTGGTGACGGTGCCAACCTTCGGGTTCGGCATCTTGCCCTGCGGCCCGAGCACGCGACCGAGCCGGCCGACCACCGGCATCATGTCCGGCGTCGCGATCGCCACGTCGAAATCGGTGAAGCCCTCTTCCTGGATGCGCTTGGCGAGATCCTCGTCGCCGACGTAGTCGGCGCCGGCCTCGCGCGCCTCGTCGGCCTTCGGGCCCTTGGCGAAGACGGCGATCGTCACGTCCCGGCCCGCGGAGTTGGGGAGCGTGATCGTGCCGCGCAGCTGCTCGTCGGCGTGGCGCACGTTGAGGCCCGTGCGGATGTGCACCTCGACCGTCTCGGCGAACTTGGCCGACTGCGTGTCCTTGATGAGCTGGACCGCCTCGGCGGGCGAGTACGCGCGCTCGCGGTCGACCTTCGCGTACTGCTCGCGATAGCGCTTGCCGTGCTTCGGCATCAGATGGTCTCCTTCTGGCCCAGCTGCCCGTGGGGGCGCGAAAACCGAGCTGGCCAAGGACGCAGGGTGAAGTTCAGGCCTCTAGGCCTGGACGAACCCGAGGACGCAGGTCCAGCGACGGTTTGCAGCGTCATCCGCGGGTGGCCGGGTCGGGAGGAGGCCATCTCTAGCCACTCACCTCCACGCCCATCGAGCGGGCGGTGCCGGCGATGATCTTCGCCGCCTGGTCCACGTCGTGCGCGTTCAGGTCCTGAAGCTTGGCCTCCGCGATCTCGCGCAGCTGCTGCTGGGTGATCGACGCGACCTTGGTGCGGTTCGGCTCGCCCGACCCCTTCGGGACGCCGGCGGCCTCCTTGATCAGCACCGCGGCGGGCGGGGTCTTCGTGATGAACGTGAACGAGCGGTCTTCGAAGACGGTGATCTCGACCGGGATGATGCGCCCGTTCTGGTCCTGGGTCTGCGCGTTGAACGCCTTGCAGAACTCCATGATGTTCACGCCGTGCTGGCCCAGCGCAGGGCCGACGGGCGGAGCCGGGTTGGCGGAGCCGCCGGGCACCTGGAGCTTGATGAGTGTCAGAACCTTCTTGGCCATTGGCGATGCGTGAGGTTAGCGGGGGTCCAGTGGACGGTGCACTGTGGACAGTGGACGGCCCTGCCCCCTGTGCACCGTGCACTGCGCACCGTGCATCAAATCTTCTTGACCTGATCGAACCCGACCTCGACCGGCGTCTCGCGGCCGAAGATCGAGACGAGCACCTTGAGCTTGGCCGCGTCCTCGTTGATCTCGGCGATCTCGCCGGAGAAGTCCGAGAGCGGGCCGGACACGACCTTCACCGACTCGCCGACCGAGAACTGGGCGCGCGTGCGCGGCCGCTCGGCGGTCTCGCGGTTGAGCAGGCGGTCGATCTCGACCTGGGAGAGCGGCACGGGCTTCTGCGACGCGCCGACGAAGCCGGTCACGCCGGGGGTGCCCTTCACGAGCGTCCAGGAGTCCTCGTTGAGGTCCATGTTCACGAGCACGTAGCCGGGCATCGTGCGGCGCTCGGTCTGCACCTTCTGGCCGTCCTTCATCTCCGAGACGTTCTCGGTCGGGATGACGATCTGGCGCACGGCGCGCTGCTGGCCCAGCGAGACCACGCGGTGCTCGAGGTTCTGCTTGACCTTGTTCTCGTGCCCTGAATAGGTGTTGACGGCGTACCAGCGGAACATTTTCGGAATGAAGCCTTTAGAGGATTAGGTTGATGAGCTTCGAGAAGACCGCGTCGAGCGCGCCGAGGTACACGCCGAGGATCACTACGAAGAAGAGGACTACTCCCGTGAGCTGCGTGAGCTGCTTCCGGTCGGGCCACTGAACCCGCTGTAGCTCAGCCCACACTGCCTTCAGGAACTCGAAGAGCCTACCGCGCTCGCGGTGCGTTGCCCGGTCGTGCACGTCACGGCCTCCGCGCACCCCGCGCGGGCCGGCGACCTCCGGCGGCCCGGTCTCCTCGTCGGCGAGCTCCTCGTCGTCGATCTCGAAGTCCGGCGCCGGCGCCTCCTCGTGGCGCGTCGTGAACTCCGGGCTGCCCAGATCCTGCGGCGGCGCGCCGATCTCCAGGTCGACGGCTTCCTCGAGATCGCGGTCGTCGTCGTTCGACGGACGGGCCGAGGCGCCGTCGCCGCGGCCGGCGAGCCGCTGCGCCCGGCGCTCGGCCTGGCGCTGCTTCGAGCGCTGTCGTTTCTGGGCCACCGGCCGCCTAGCGGGTCTCGCGGTGCCCCGTGTGCCTGCCGCACCAGCGGCAGTACTTGCGCATCTCGATCCGGTTCGGGTCGTTGCGCTTGGACTTCTCGGTCTGGTAGTTACGCCGCTTGCAGTCGTCGCATGCGAGCGTCACGGCGATTCGAACGTCTCCCCGGGCCATGGTTCCTCGGTCGGGTTGGAAGAGAGGCGCGGTCCCGGCGGAAAAAAGACCCCGCCGGGCAGCGCAGGGTCGCGTCGAGTGTAGCGCTCACTCCAGCTTCAGCTCACCCGTCTCGTGCAGCTCGAATCGCAGCGCGTTCACGACGGCCCCGCCCAGCACGATGATCGCCAGCGTGTAGAACCAGAGCAGGACGATCACCACGAAGACGAGCACCGTGCCGAGCTTCGCGAACGTCGACGCGCTGTTCAGGTAGAGCGGGAAGCCGTAGTCGACGATGCCGATCGCGATCGTGGCCAGGAGCGCCCCCGGCCAAACGGCGCGCCACGGCACCTGGCGGTTCGGGACCGACCAGTAGATGACGCACAGCATCCCGAACAGCACGAGCAGGCTGGCGGCGAGCGTGAGGACGAAGACGAGGCCGCGAACGTTGTCGAGCCCGAACGGCAGCTCCTGCGTGCCCTTGGCCAGCGCGCTCTGGGCAGCCGGCACGAGGACCGTGGCCGCCATGAAGACGAGCACCACCACGAGCATCACGAGCGCGAATCGCTTCTGCTGGACCCACGAGCGGCACTTGACGTGGTAGATCGCGCAGAACGCGGTGTCGAGCGCGCCCCAGAACGACGAGCCGAACCAGATGCTCGTGATCAGCGCGAAGATGCCGAGGCTCGTCGACGACCGCTCGACCCGGTTCAGCGTGCCCGTGATCGTGTCCTCGGTCGTGCTCGGGAACAGCCGCGTGAGGTCGCGGAAGACGCTCTCCTGGAGGTCGTGGCTCTGGAGCACGCGGCTGGCGATGAACAGCGCGAGCAGCGCCAGCGGGAACAGCGACAGCAGCATGTTGTAGGCCACCATTCCCGACAGGCCGGTGATGTTCTCGGTGTAGGCCTTCTTGTAGAACGCCTTGAGGAACCCGCCCGCGCGATGCACCCGAACGCTAGGCGGTTCCGGCCGCGCGGCGGAGCGGCGCCGCGGACCGCGCCCGCACGCCGTGCTGCTGCGGCTTGCCCGCGAGGAAGCGCTCGATCGCGCCGTGCACCTTGGTCGGGCATTCGAGCTGCGGCACGTGGCCGCATTCGAGCTCCACGTGCGTGGCCGCGGGAAGGGTGCGGCGCACGTGGTTCGCGAAGCCGATCGGGACGAGCGTGTCGCGGCGGCCCCAGATGAACAGCGTCTCCGGCGACATCTCCTGGAGGCGGCTCCAGAAGGGCTCGGGGTTCTCGAGGGCGATGTTGCGCGCCGACGCGTAGAACGCCACGCGACCGCGCGGGCTCAGGTAGGAGCGCATGAACTCGTCGAGCGCCGGCGCGACGTAGTGGTTCTCGCTGCCGGGCACGACGCGCCTGACGATCCCCTCCACGAAGCCCTTCGGCGCCGGCTGGAAGATGCCGAGCTCGGGGCGGACGAGCTTGAGGAACGGCGCCCAGCCCGGCTTGCCGATCCACGCCATCGACGGCGTCATGGCCACCAGCCGGTCGGTGCGATCGGGCGCGGTCATGCCCACCTCCAGCGCCACGCGGCCGCCCATGCTGTGGCCGAGCACGTGCGCGCGATCGATCCCGAGCGCGTCGAGCGTTGCGATCACCCAGCGCGCGAAGAAGCGGGCGTCGTAGCCGGCGGGGAACGGCTTGTCGGTGTCGCCATAGCCGGGCAGGTCCATCGTGATCACGCGCCAGCCGTTCGGCGCCAGCGCCGCCAGCGTGGGCAGGAACTCCGCCTTCGTGGCGCCCAGCCCGTGCAGCATGATGATCGGCTTGCCCTGGCCGGCGCTCATCGTGGAGACGCGGCCGCAGTCGGTCTTGATCGTCTCGAAGGTGAGCCGGTCGGGGCCCGTGTTGCCGCTTGTGGCGGCCAGGAAGCCGACGCCCAGGTGCAGGTTGCGGCGAATCGTGAGCTTGCCGGCGCGGAAGGCCGCCATGCCTCCCGGAAGGTCGTTGGCCGCGCGGCGCCAGGTGGCGGCGTCGGCGCGGATCTCGGCGTCCGGCTCTGACCCGGAGCGGGCCTCGATGAAGCGATGCCGGTTGCGCTGGACCTCGAGATCCCAGGCGGCGTCGCCCACGCAAAGACGCACGCGGGCGCGGCCCTTGGGCATGTCGAAGGAGTCGCGGTCGAAGCGGTCGACCAGCTCCTGCAGGCTTTCCGGCGCAGCGCTCATGACCCGCTCAGCCGGCAGGCAGCGCGCGTCCCACACTCTCGGCGACACATGCTGGCTTCTCGTTCCCCTCGACTTCGACTGTGAACCGGGTCGCGATCTGGAACCAACCTCCCCCGGCGTCGTCGACCGAAACCACTTCCGCGCGCGCCCGGACGCGTGAGCCCGATGGGACCGGAGCGGGAAAGCGGATCTTGTTCCAGCCGTAGTTGACGCCGAGCGCGAAGCCCTCCGAACGGATCAGGTCCTTGCGGAAGCCGTCGATCATCGACAGCGTCAGGTTCCCGTGCGCGACCGTGGTGCCGAACGGGCTCTCGTTCTTCGCCCGCTCGACGTCGACGTGGATCCACTGGTCGTCGCCCGAGACCTCGGCGAAGGTGTTGATCAGCTCCTGGCTGACCTCGCGCCATTCGCTGGGCCCGATCTCCTGGCCGATGAGCTCGCGGAGCTCCTCGATCCCGTTCGTGGTGACGTGCGCCATTGACTTGACAGTACCCACGATGCGGACGACTGGCGCACCTCGTCCCCCGTATGAGCCAGTCTTCCGACCATGCAATTCGCGACCGGCGGAGAGCGGATCGCCTTCGTACTCGGCTTTGCAATCGTGATCGTGGGCCTGGTCGTGATCATCGCGGGCGCCGCGGTGGCCGGCCTGATCGTGGCGCTGATCGGCGGGCTCGTCCTGATCTGGGCGATCGGGACGGTGCAGCGGCGGGCCCCGGCCGTGAGGGACGAGCCGCCGCAGAAGCCGCCTGCGCGCTGACGTTCGCGGATCGAACGTCTGTTTCTAGGGCCTATAGCGCCTAATAACGGACGTTCGGCCCCTCCTCCTTACCCAGCCGATCCGTGGGCGCCGGGGCCGCCGGGCCGCGCTCGAGCGGAGCCCCGCCGCGCTTCGTATACTTCCTCACTCTTCGTAAGTAGCTACCGAAGGTGAACCCCGTGGCTGATCTCCTCCTCATCCCCCTCGACGACATCGTCGTCTTCCCCAACATGAGCCCGACGCTCACCGTCGACGTGGGTGACGAGGAGCGCGTGCTTCTCGTGCCGCGCCACGGTGACGAGTTCGCGAGCGTCGGCACCGTGGCCGAGGTCGTGGACCGCGTCCGCGTCCCGGGCGGCGGCCGCGCCGTCGAGCTGATGGGCCTGCACCGCGGCATCGCGGGCGCGGCCCGCAACGGCCTGCGCGGCGAGCTGCGCGTGGAGGTCGAGGAGCGCGAGGACGACGTGCCCGTCGACGGCAAGACCCGCGAGCTCGAGCGCGACTACCGCGCGGTGGTCGAGGAGATCCTCGAGCTGCGCGGCGACGACGGGCGGATCGCCCAGTTCATCCGCTCGATCTCGGAGCCCGGCACCCTGGCCGACACCAGCGGCTACTCCCCCGACATCAGCTTCGAGGACAAGGTCACGCTGCTCGAGACGATCGACGTGACCGAGCGGCTCGAGCTGGCCCTCAAGCTCCAGCGCGAGCGGCTGGCCGAGATGGACGTGCGCAAGCGCATCCGCGACGACGTGCGCTCCGGCGCCGAGAAGCAGCAGCGCGAGTACTTCCTGCGCAAGCAGATGGAGTCGATCCGCAAGGAGCTCGGCGAGGACGACGGATCGGTCGTCGACGAGTACCGCACGAAGATCGAGGAAGCCGGCATGCCGGACGACGTGCGCGAGCAGGCCGAGAAGGAGCTCGGGCGCTTCGAGCGCATGGGCGAGCAGTCGGCCGAGTCGTCGGTCATCCGCACCTACCTCGACTGGCTGATCTCGGTGCCGTGGAGCGAGCGCTCCGAGGACAAGCTCGACCCGGTCCACACCCGCGAGGTGCTGGACGCCGACCACGCCGGCCTCGAGGACGTCAAGGACCGCATCACCGAGTACATCGCGGTGCGCAAGCTGCGCGAGGACCGTGGCATCGCCGAGGACAAGCGCTCCGGCGCGATCCTGACGCTGATCGGTCCTCCCGGCACGGGCAAGACGTCGATCGGCGAGTCGATCGCGCGCAGCATGGGACGCGAATTCGTCCGGATGTCGCTGGGCGGCGTGCGCGACGAGGCGGAGATCCGCGGCCACCGGCGCACCTACGTCGGCGCGCTGCCGGGCCGCCTGGTCCGAGCGCTCCGCGACGCCGGCACGATGAACCCGGTGATCCTGCTGGACGAGGTCGACAAGGTCGGCGCCGACTGGCGCGGCGACCCGTCGGCGGCGCTGCTCGAGGTCCTCGACCCCGCGCAGAACCACTCGTTCCGCGACCACTACCTCGACGT
>JAICRZ010000219.1 GCA_025937135.1 Thermoleophilaceae bacterium | reverse complement strand
GTGCCGCGAGATGCTCGAGATGTCGCCGTTCGCGCTGCGGCTGCTCAAGGCGAGCTTCAACGCCGAGGAGGACGGGCTGGCGGGGCTCCAGCAGCTGGCGCACGACACCAACCTGCTCTTCTACGCGAGCGACGAGGCGCGCGAGGGACGCACCGCGTTCCTCGAGAAGCGCAAGCCCGACTTCGGAAGGTTCCCCAGGCGGCCGTGACCGCGGGCCGTGCAGTGGCGGCCCCTGTGGGGGCGCTGCGCCTGTGGGTGATTGCCGCGCGTCCGCGCACGCTGCCGGCGGCGATCGCGCCCGTGCTCGTGGGGACCGCGCTGGCGGGCACCGAGGGCGTGTTCCGGCCGCTCGCGTTCGTGTGCGCGCTGATCGGCAGCGTGTTCATCCAGATCGGGACGAACCTCTCGAACGACTACTCGGACGCCCGCCGCGGGGCGGACACCGAGGACCGGCTCGGCCCGGTGCGCGTGACGGCCGGCGGGCTGATGCCGCCGAAGCAGGTCCTGGTGGGCACGTACGTGGCGTTCGGCATCGCGGTGGCGGCGGGCGCCTATCTCATCGCGATCGCCGGCTGGCAGCTGCTCGTGGTGGGCGCGGCGTCGATCCTCGCGGGCGTGCTCTACACCGGCGGGCCACGGCCGTACGGCTACGAGGGGCTCGGCGAGCTGTTCGTGTTCCTCTTCTTCGGCGTCGTGGCCGTGGTGGGCTCCTACTACGTGCAGACGGAGAACCTGCACTGGACGGCGTTCGCGCTGTCGGTGCCCGTGGGCCTGCTCGTGTCGGCGATCCTCGTGGTGAACAACGTGCGCGACATCGAGACCGACCGCCGCGCGGGCAAGCGCACGCTGGCGGTGCGGCTCGGGCGCGAGCGGGCGCGCCATCTGTTCGCGGCCATGGTGGGCGTGGCGTTCGTGGTGCCGGTGGTGGTGTGGCTCGCCGGCGGCCTGTCCGCGTGGCTCTTGCTCACGCTCGCCGCGCTCCCCCTCGTGCCGCCCCTCGTGCGAACCGTGTACACGCGCGCCGACGGCCCCTCGCTGAACGGCGCGCTCGCCGACACCGGGCGGCTCGTGGCGGTCTTCTCCATCCTGCTCGCCGCGGGCGAGCTCTTGTCGTGAAGCGCAGCCTGCTGCGGCTGTCGTTCCCCTTTCGCGAGCCGTATGCCACGTCCGCGGGCGTGGTGACCGAGCGCGAGCTGCTCCTGCTCCGTGTAGAGAGCGCCGACGGCCAGGTGGGCTACGGCGAGGCCGCGCCGTTCGAGCCCTATGACGGCATCCCGCTCGAGCGGGCGATCGCAACCCTTACACGCCATTCCCGCGGGCGGCGGCCGCCGCAGGCGCGCGCCGCGGTGGAGATGGCGCGGCTGGACCTCGACGCGCGGCGCGACGGCAGGCCGGTGGGCGAGCCGGGCGCCGAGGCGATTCCCGTGAACCGGACGCTCGTGGCCGGCCCTCCGGAGGAGGCAGCGGCACGCGCTGCCGAGGGCGTGCAGGCGGGCTATTCGTGCTTCAAGCTCAAGGTCGGGCTGCCGGACGACGAGCAGCGGGTGGGAGCGGTGCGCGAGGCGATCGGCTCGTGGCCGGCGCTGCGGCTCGATGCGAACGGGGCGTGGGCGGCGGAGGAGGCGATCGCCGCGATCCGCAAGCTCGAGCGCTTCGACCTTCAGTTCGTGGAGCAGCCCTGCCGAACCCTCGAGGAGCTGGCGGAGGTTCGCGCGCGCGTGTCCGCGCCGATCGCGGCCGACGAGTCCGTGGCCGGCGTGGACGACGTGGAGCGCGCGGCGCAGCTCGAGGCGTGCGACGTGGTGAACGTCAAGCTCGCGCACAGCGGCGGCTTCGAGGCCGCGCGCGCGGCGCTGCGCAGGGCGTCCGAGCTGGGCATCGAGCCGTTCCTCTCGAGCACGCTCGACGGCCCGTGGGGCATCGCCGCCTCACTGCAGCTTGCGGCGGCCGAGCGCCTGTCGCTCGCCTGCGGGCTGGCCACGCTCGAGCTGTTCGACGCCGAGCTGGCGCGCGCCATCCCACCTCCGCAGAACGGGCTGCTGGCGGTTCCGCCCGGCCCCGGCCTCGGCATCGAGCCGACCGGCTCAGGCCTGGGCGAAGTGCTCGTCGAGGAAATCGAGTAGCACCGCGGCGAACTCGCCGGGCTGCTCGAGCTGCGGCGCGTGGCCCGCGCCCGGGATGAGCCGCGCGCGGCCGTGCTTCACGCGCTCGGCGATCCGGTAGGAGGCGTCCGCGTACTTCGAGTCGAGCTCGCCGGCCACGGCCAGCACCGGGCAGTCGATCTCCTCGAGCCTGTGCCACACCGGGTCGAACATGCCCTGCCCCGCGCTGCGCAGGAGCTGCGCCAGCCGCGAGGGGTCGTGCGCGAGCCTTCCGGGGCGCTGCGCCATCACGAGCTCGGGCGGCTGGCTCGCAAACACAGGCTGCGCCTCCCAGCGCTCGGCGAACTCCTCGATCGAGTGCTCCTCGATCCAGTCGGCCAGCTCTTCATCGGCGAGCCGGCGCTCCGTGCGCGCTTCCTGGTCCTCAATTCCCGCACTCGTTCCCACGAGGATGAGCGCGCCGAACTTTCCCGGCCGGCGCAGTGCGGCAGCCAGCGCCAACCGGCCTCCCATCGAGTAGCCGACCACGGCGTCGCCGTCGTCCACGCGGTCCGCGATCTCGCGCAGGCGGCCGTCGAAGGTCCACGTGGAGAAGTCGATTGCCAGGCTCCGGTACTTTTGCCCGACCCGATCGGCTACGGAAGCCCAGGCGTCCGCGCGCTGCGCGAAGCCGGGCAGGAAGGCGACGAGCGGGTTCATCCCCCCATGATGCCCATCAACAGCACCTTCGCCCCCCTTCAGGCGTTCGTTGACGAGCTCGCGCGCTGCGGCCTGCAGCACGTCGTCACGTGCCCCGGCTCGCGCAACGCGCCGCTGATCCTCGCGACCACCTCGGACCGGCGGCTCGAGTGCGTTTCCGTGATCGACGAGCGCTCGGCCGGCTACGTGGCGCTCGGGATCGCGAAGGCGAGCGGCAAGCCGGTGGCGGTCACGTGCACCTCCGGCACGGCGGCCGCCAACCTCATGCCCGCGGTGGTGGAGGCACGCGAGGCGTCCGTGCCGCTGCTCGTACTCACCGCCGATCGGCCGCCCGAGCTGCGGGACACCGGCGCCGGTCAGGCGATCGACCAGCTCAAGCTGTACGGCTCCGCCGTCAAGTGGTTCTGCGAGGTGGGCAACCACGAGCCGGGACGCGCCGCGGCGGTCCACTACCGCTCGCTGGCCTGCCGCGCGTGGTTCACATCCGAGGACGGGCGCCCCGGGCCCGTGCACCTCAACTTCCCGCTGCGCGAGCCGCTCGCGCCGCTGGCCGACGACGATCTCGACCCGACCGACTGGGAGGGCCGCCCCGGCAGCCGCCCGTGGGTGACCGTGACGGACGCCCCGCGCGACGCCACGCCCACGATCATCGAGCTGCTCGAGCGCGACGTCGGCGAGGCGGGGCGCGGCGCGATCGTGGCGGGATCCACCCGCTACGACATCGCGGCGTCGGCCGCGCGCCTCGCCGCCGCCACAGGCTGGCCGCTCCTCGCCGAGCCCACCTCCGGCGTGCGCTGCGGGCCGCACGACCGCTCGCACGTGATCGCGCACTACGACCTGCTGCTGCGCAGCGAGCGCTTCGTGGAGGACCACCGTCCGGATCTCGTGATCCGCGTGGGCGACACGCCGACCTCGAAGCCGCTGCGCGCCTGGCTCTCAGGCGCGCGCCAGATCGTGATCGACCCGGACGCCTCCTGGCACGAGCCCACGCGCGAGGCGGAGCGCGTGATCGCCACGGCGCCCGACTCCACCTGCGAGATGCTCGCCGCGGCGCTCGAGGAGAGCCTCCCGCCCTCGCCTTCCGAATGGACCGCGTCGTGGCGGCTGGCGGATGCCGTCGTGCCCGAGGCGCTGGCCGGCACGCCCGATCCGAGCGAGCCGCGCGCGTATTCGGCGCTGGCCGACGTCCTGCCGGACGGCGCGCTCGTGTGGGTCGCGTCCTCGATGCCAATCCGCGACGTTGAGAGCTTCTTCCCGCAAACGGACACGGAGCTGCGCTTCCTGTCGAACCGCGGCGCCAACGGCATCGACGGGACGATCTCCTCCGCGCTCGGCGCCTCGATCGCCGCCGGTCGGCGCGCCTTCCTGCTCACCGGCGAGCTGGC
>JAICRZ010000150.1 GCA_025937135.1 Thermoleophilaceae bacterium | reverse complement strand
TCCAGATCGCCGGCGCGTCGCCCGAGGCGCTCGTGACGGTCGAGGGGCGCCGCGCCGTGCAGCGCCCGATCGCCGGCACCCGGCCGCGCGCGGGCACGCTCGACGAGGACCGCCGCCGCGCCGAGGAGCTGCTCGCCGACGAGAAGGAGCGCGCCGAGCACGTGATGCTGGTGGACCTCGGGCGCAACGACCTCGGCCGCGTCTGCGAGTACGGCAGCGTGACCGTCGACGAGCTGATGACCGTCGAGACGTATTCGCACGTGCTCCACATCGTGAGCGAGGTGTCGGGGCGGCTGCGCGACGGCGTCTCGGCCATGGACGCGCTGCGCGCCTCGCTCCCGGCGGGCACGCTGTCGGGGGCGCCCAAGATCCGCGCGATGCAGATCATCGACGAGCTCGAGCCGGTCAAGCGCGGCCCCTACGGCGGTGCGGTCGGCTACCTGTCCTACACCGGCGACCTCGACACCTGCATCTACATCCGCTCGGCCGTGATCAAGGACGGCCGCGTGCACTTCCAGGCGGGCGGCGGAATCGTGGCCGACTCGGATCCCGCCTACGAGGTCCGGGAGACCGAGGCGAAGGCGGGCGCCGTGCGAGCGGCGATCGAGCTGGCGTGTGCGCAGGCGGACTGGGCGTGAACGTGGACAGTGCACGGTGGACGGTGGACAGGGAAACGCAACCCCGTCCACCGTCCACTGTCCACCGTGGATCGATCATGGGCGACCGAGCCCGATGAAAGTCCTCATCCTCGACAACTACGACTCCTTCACCTACAACCTCGTCCAGTATCTGGGCGAGCTGGGCGCCGAGCCGGACGTGGTCCGCAATGACGTGACGAGCGTCGAGGAGCTGGTCGGGCGCGCGCCGGACCGGGCTGTCGTGTCGCCGGGTCCGTGCACGCCGGACGAGGCGGGCGTGTCGGTGGCCGCGATACCGGCCTTGGCGCAGGCAGGGGTGCCGGTGCTCGGCGTCTGCCTCGGCCACCAGGCGATGGCGCAGGCGTTCGGCGGGCGCGTCGTGCGCGGCGCGCCGGTGCACGGGAAGACGGCGCCCGTCGAGCACGACGGCAGGACGATCTTCCGCGGCCTCGAATCCCCGCTCGTGGCCGGGCGCTATCACTCGCTCGTGGTCGATCCGGACATCCCGGACTGCCTCGAGCGCTCCGCCTGGTACGGCGACACGATCATGGCAATCCGACATCGCGAGCTGCCCGCCGAGGGCGTCCAGTTCCACCCCGAGTCGGTCCTGACCGCGGATGGCAGGGCGCTGCTCGCGAACTTCCTCGAAGCAGATGCCTAACCCGGTCCTCACGGACGCGATCGAGCGCGTGGCGTCGGGCGAGAATTTGCCCGCCGGCGACGCGGCGGCGGTCCTGCGCGAGATCATGGAGGGCGAGGCGTCCGAGGCGCAGTCGGCGGCGTTCCTGATCGCGCTGCGCACGAAGGGCGAGACGGTCGACGAGCTGGTCGGGCTCGCAAGCGCGATGCGGGCGCTGGCGATCGGCGTCTCGGTCGCCCGCGACGACCTGCTCGACACCGCCGGCACCGGCGGCGGCCGGCCGACCTTCAACGTGTCGACGACCGCGGCATTCGTGGCCGCCGGCGCCGGCTGCGCGGTGGCCAAGCACGGCAACCGCTCCGCCACCGGGCGCTCCGGCTCGGCCGACGTGCTCGAGGCGCTCGGCGCCCGCATCGACCTCGAGCCGGCCGCCGTGGCCGCGTGCATCGAGGACGTCGGCTTCGGCTTCATGTTCGCGCCGCACCACCACCTCGCGATGCGCCACGTGATCCCGGTCCGCAAGGAGCTGGCCGTGCGCACGATCTTCAACTTCCTCGGCCCGCTGACCAATCCGGCGGGTGCGACGCGGCAGGTGATCGGCGTCTCGGACGCGCGCTATCTCGACGTGATCGCCGCCGGGCTGCGCGGGCTTGGGGGTCGGACGGCGCTGGTAGTTTCAAGCACGGATGGGCTGGACGAGATCAGCGTCTCCGCGCCCACGCGAGCGGTCGAGCTGAAGGGCGGGGAGATCACGGGCTACGAGATAACGCCGGAGTCGCTGGGCATCGAGCCGGCGGCGCCGGGCGCGTTCGCGGCCGCGGATCCCGACCGCAGCGCCGAGATCGCCCGCGCGGTGCTCTCCGGAGCGCCCGGCCCGGAGCGCTCGATCACGCTCGCCAACGCCGCTGCCGCGATCTACGTGGGCGGCGGCGCCGACAGCCTCGAAGCCGGCGCTCGCGCCGCGGAGGAGGCGATCGACTCCGGCAGCGCGCGCGAGTCGATGGAGCGCTTCGTCGAGCGGACGAGGGCGCTGGCCACGGTATGAACGACCGCCTGGAGTCATTGGTCGCGGCCACGCGCGAGCGGTTGGAGGAGCGCAAGCGAGCGCGGCCGCTGGGCGACCTCGCCCACCAGGTCGACGACGCGCCCCAGTGTCTGCCGTTCGCGGAGTCGCTGTCGCGGCCCGGCACGTCCGTGATCGCCGAGTACAAGCGCCGCTCGCCGTCGGCGGGGACGATTCGCGAGGGCGCGAGCGTGGCGGACGTGGTGCGCGCCTACGAGCGCGGCGGCGCGGCGGCTGTCTCGGTGCTGACGGAGCAGGACCACTTCGGTGGCTCGCTCGCCGACCTCGAGGAGGCGCGCCGGACGCTCGACATCCCGATCCTGCGCAAGGACTTCACGGTCGACCCGTACCAGATCTACGAGGCGCGGGTGGCCGGCGCCGACGCCGTCCTGCTGGTGGTGGGCGCGCTGTCGGAGCGCGAGCTCGGATCGCTCTACGGCGTCGCGCGCGAGCTCGAGATGGACGCGATCGTGGAGGTCCACAACGAGGAGGAGCTGACCGTGGCCCTCGACGTGGACGCCGACATCATCGGGATCAACAACCGCAACCTCGAGGACTTCTCGCTCGACCTCGAGGTGACCTACGACCTGCTCACCGACGTCCCCGCCGGCAAGACCGTGGTGTCCGAGTCCGGTATCCACACCCGCCAGGACGTGGAGGAGCTGGAGGGCGTGGGAGTCGACGCGGTGCTCGTGGGTGAAGCGGTGATGCGCGCGCCGGACCCCGAGGCGGCGGTGCGCGAGCTGGCGCGCACGGAGGAGCCGACGCAGGCGTAAGGCAGCCCGCGGCCCGCAGCCCACGGCCCGCAGAGTGAACTGCCGGCCGGGCTCGCTGCGTAACCTCTAATCGATGGCCGCCGTCCCTGAGCTGGACCCCGCCGGGGTTGCCGCGCTCGGCACCCGGATAGCCGAGAACGTCGCGCGGGCGGTCAAGGTGCCCGACGAGCCGTTGCGCGACGTGCTCGTGGCGCTGGTGGCCGAGGGGCACGTGCTGATCGAGGACAACCCGGGCGTCGGCAAGACGGCGCTCGCGCGGGCGATCGCGCGCTCCACGGACGCCGAGTACGCGCGCATCCAGTGCACGGCGGATCTGCTGCCGGCGGACGTGGTCGGCACCAACGTCTTCAACCAGCGCGAGGCGCGCTTCGAGTTCCGGCCCGGGCCCGTGTTCGCCAACGTCGTGCTCGTCGACGAGATCAACCGCGCGTCGCCGAAGACGCAGTCGGGGCTGCTCGAGTGCATGCAGGAGCGGCACGTGACGGTGGACGTGCACACGCACGACCTCGCGCGACCGTTCCTCGTGATCGCCACGCAGAACCCGATCGAGTACGAGGGGACCTACCCGCTGCCCGAGGCACAGCTCGACCGCTTCATGGTGCGCGTCGCGCTCGGCTACCCGAGCGCCGAGGACGAGGCCGACATGCTCTCCGACCACGCCGGCGGCGATCGCGTGCTCGACCTCGAGCCGGTGGCCACCGTCAGCGAGATCCTCGCGGCGCAGCTCGCCGCGGCCGAGGTGCACGCCAGTGAGCCGCTGCGCCGCTACGTGGTCGCGCTGCTCGAATCCACGCGCAGCGACCCGCGCACCGAGCTCGGCGCCAGCCCGCGCGCGGGGCTGATGCTGCTGAAGGCCGCCAAGGCCCTGGCCGCGCTCCAGGGCCGCGACCACGCGCTGCCCGACGATGTCCAGGCGCTCGCGCCGGCGGTGCTCACGCACCGGCTGCTGCTGGCGCCCGACGCGGCGCGCACGCACCGCCGCGACGTGATCGCCGACGCGCTGGAGCGGGTACCCGCGCTGTGAGCCGGGCGCTCGGCGCCGCGCTCCTCGGGGTGCTGATCACCCTTGCGGCCGCCGCGTTCGACTCGCCTTCGCTGTACGTGCCGGGCATCGGGCTGTTCCTGCTCGGCTTCGGCGCCTGGTCGTGGGTCGGCCTGGCCGCGTACGGCGCCGGGATAGAGCGCGTCCCGGGCCCGCACGTGGTCGAGGAGGAGGAGTCGTACCCGGTGCGGCTCACGTTGCCGCGCGGGCTCGTGACGCCGCCCGGCGGTGAGCTGGCCGAGCCGCTGCTCGGACGCTCGATCCCGCTGCGCTCGAGCACGCCGCGCCGGATTCGCATCGACGCGCGCTTCTCGCGCCGTGGCCGCCGCGACCTGGCTCCGGCCCGGCTCACGATCGCCGACCCGCTCGGGCTCGCGCGCCGTGACCTGTACTCGGCGCCCGGCGAGGTGCTCGTGCTGCCGCGCGTGGAGCCGGTGCCGCAGGCGGGCGCGGGCGCGACGGACGGCCTGGCGAGCGAGGCCGAGCGCATGGCAGCCCACGCCGCCGAGCTCGAGCTGGACACGCTGCGACCGTACCGGCCGGGAACGCCGGCGTCGCGGATCCATTGGCCGACCGTCGCGCGCCGCGGCGAGATGATGGAGCGGCGGCTGATCGCCGACGTCGACCTGCGGCCGCTGGTCGTGCTCGACCCGCGCCGTCCGCCCAGCGAGGAGGCCCTCGACATGGCGGCTCGCGCGTGCGCGTCGCTCGTGGTGCATCTGGCAAGGACGGGCAGCGGCTGCTCGCTGCTGCTGCCGGGCGATCGCCGCGCCGCCGAGGTGGACTCCGAGCTGCGCGCGTGGCCGCCGCTGCATGCGCGGCTCGCACTGGTCGAGCCCGAGGACGGTGCCCCCGCGGCGGCGCGCGTGGAGCGCGCCGGGGCGGTCTTCTGGGTCGCCGCCGGCGCGGCGGCGCCACCGGCCGGGATCGCACGCGCGGCCGCGGCGGTCCGCTACCTCGTCACGCCTGAGCCGGTGGCGGGCACGCGCGTGGAATTCACCGTCGCGGGCTGCGCGGTCCAGCGGATGGGCCGCGGGGCGGCGAGGAGGGCGGCGTGAGCGGCGCGGTTGCCCCGGCGCCGCGGCTGGCGCGGCCGGCCGTCGCGATCCCGGCGGTCGTCTGGCAGCTCGCGGGCTTCGCCGCGCTCGCCGCGTTCTGCCTCGGCCACTACGCCCTGCTCGTCAAGCCGGTGCCGGCGGGGACCGTGGCCGCGCTCGTGCTCCTGGGCGTGGCGGCGGGCGCGGCGCTCGACCGGAGCACGCGCGTGCGTGGGCGCGCGGGCCCGCTCGTGCGGATCGCGATCGTGGTCGCGCTCGCGTTCGCCGCCCTCGTCGTCACCGGACTCGCCCCGCGCCTGCTCGTGCCGCAGCACTGGGGCTCACTGGGCGACGGGCTCAGCCGCGGCTTCGCGGCCCTCGACAGCTTCACCTGGCCCTACGACGGCAGCGACGAGTGGGTGCGTCTGACGATCCTGCTCGCGATGCCGCTGCTGCTCGTGGTCGCGACGGTGCTCGCGTTCTGGCCGGCGCGGCGCGGAGCCGGCGTGATCCGCGCGCTGGCGATCGCGCCGCTGCTGGTGGCGTACGGGACCGGCGTCACCGACCTCGAGCTGGGCTCCTGGGCGGCGCGCGGCGCCGCGCTGCTCGTCCTGCTGGCCGGCTATCTCTGGCTGCCGCGCCTGCGCGGGCGCGAGGCGCTGATCGCGCTCGGGGTGGTGGCGGCATGTGCGCTGGCGGCGCTGCCGCTCGCGGCCGGGCTCGACACGCAGAGGCCGTGGGTCGACTACCGCCACTGGAACTGGTTCACCCAGCACGCGACCGGCACCACGTTCGCCTGGGATCACACCTACGGCCCGATGACCTGGTCGCGCACCGGCACCAAGCTGCTCGCGATCCGCTCCAAGGAGCCGCACTACTGGAAGGCCGAGACACTCGATCGCTTCGACGGCGTGCGCTGGATGCACTCCGAGCCCGACTTCAAGGCCGGCACGGCGGCGCAGGACATCCCCGAACCGATCCGCCAGAAGTGGAACGAGCAGATCACCGTGACGATGCGCCATCTGACGAGCCAGGTGGTGATCGGCGCCGGGGCCGTCTACCGCGTGGACACCGACCACTCGACCGCCGAGCAGCCGGACGGGACGGTGCGGGTGCTCGACTCGGCGTTGCACGAGGGCGAGTCGTACAAGGTCTACGCGTACATCCCCGATCCGAGCGCGGCGCAGATGCGCGCAGCGCCGCGTGCCTACCCCGATCGCCTCGCCGAGTACACGTATTACGACCTTCCGGGACGGCACCAGTCGGGGCTCGACAGCCGCGGCGTGAGCGCGCAGGAGCGCGTCGAGCTGGTCACGCCGAGGACCATCCAGCCGATCGCGCCGAACCAGCCGCTCACCGCAGCCGAGCGGCAGCGCGTGCTCGCCTCGCCGTACGGACGGATCTACGGCCTCTCGCAGCGCCTGGCGGCCGGGAAGCCGACGACCTACGACGTCGTGCGCGCCGTCCAGGCTCATCTCCGGAAGGGCTTCGAGTACAGCGAGAAGCCGCCCGCACGGCGCTACCCGCTCAGCGCGTTTCTCTTCCAGGACAGGATCGGCTACTGCCAGCAGTTCTCCGGGGCGATGGCGCTGATGCTGCGGATGGACGGGATCCCGGCGCGCGTGGCCACCGGTTTCTCGCCCGGCACGTTCAACCACGCCACCGGCGAGTACGAGGTGCGCGACCTCGACGCCCACTCGTGGGTCGAGGTCTGGTTCACGGGGATCGGCTGGGTCCCGTTCGACCCCACGCCGTCGCTGGCCCCGGCCGGCTCGCAGTCGAGCTCACGCGACGCCGCGAGCGCCGCGCGCGGTGGACGCGGCGACGACAACGGCGCGAGCTTCCGCGCCAGCAATCCCGAGGCGAGCAGCGCCGGCGTGGGCAGCCCCGACGGAGGCGGCAGCCACCTGTGGGTCGTGGTGCTCGGGCTCGGGCTGGCCGGGGCGCTGGCGTTCGCCGGTCTGTGGCTCGCGGGGATCCTGCGTGCGCGGCCGCACTTCGCAGCGAGCGACGAGGGCGCGGTCCAGGAGCTGCGCGCGGCGCTCGAGCGGCTCGGGTACCGCTACCCCGCCGGTACGACGCTGCGCGAGCTCGAGCGACGCCTCCAGGTGACGAACGGCCCGCCCGCGGCGCGCTTCGTGCGGCTCTTGCGCACGCTGCGCTACGCCCCGCCCGGCCGGGCGCGGCCGCCCGGGCAGCGGGAGCGACGTGAGCTGCGACGAGCGCTCACGGCCGGCGGCGGCCCACTGGCGCGCCTGCGCGGGCTCATGGCCCTGCCGCCGCACGGGCGCGTTGAGCGTCGGTTTACGCAGCGCGGGTAACACAGTCCCCATGGGTTCGAATCTGGTCTCAGGCTTCCTCGGCGGCGTCGTCGCGGTAGTGATCGGCGCCGTGCTGATCGGCACGAACGTGATCGACGTCGACAACCAGGACCCGGCGCCCGCGCACCAGCCGGCGCTGGCGGCCCCGCGGCCCGACTCGCCGAG
>JAICRZ010000078.1 GCA_025937135.1 Thermoleophilaceae bacterium | reverse complement strand
GACTTCCGCCCGAGGTACCGCACCCGCAGGTCCTCGAGCGTCGCGACGTCGCCGGCCTGGGCGATGGCCGCCTCGGCCTCTGAGCGCAGGTCGTCGAGACGGTCAGGCACGGGCGGCCATCCTATTCCGCGCGTACAGCGCAATTGCAGCTGCCATTCCGACGTTGAGTGAGTCCGGGCCGTCCTGTCTGACTGGAATGTGCGCGCGGAAGTCGGCAGTCCGCAGTGCGGCAGTCGGCAGACCTGCTCGCTCGGCGCCCAGGCAGAGGACTTCGGGCGGTGACAGGGCGACGTCGTCGAGCGGCACGCCTGCGTCCTTCTCCAGCGCGATCGTGGTCCCCTTCAGGTCCCCGAAGTCCGCGCGCGCCGGAGGCCGGGCGAAGATCGAGCCCATGCTCGCCCGGACGGCCTTCGGCCCGTACGGGTCGGCGCAGCCGGGGCCGAGGATCAGCGGGCCGTCCGCCAGCGCGTGCGCCGAGCGGATGATCGTGCCGATGTTGCCGGGGTCGCGGACGCCGTGGAGGTAGACCGACAGGTCGCCGCCCGGCTGCGACCAGCGCTCGCGGTAGACGCCGACCACACGCGTGCCGCTGCCGAGCGAGCTCGGAAGGAGGTCCGGCTCGACGTCTACGCCTGAGCGCAGCAGGATCTCGGGGGTCCAGCCGTTCGCCGCGGCGGCGTCGACCAGGTCCTCCCCCTCGGCCACGAACAGGCCGTCGCGCCGCTTCTGGAGCAGCTTCCTGATCGTCTTGAGTTGCTGGTTGTCCCTGGAAGTGATCATAAAAAAGGGCGCCTCGCTGGGCGCCCCGGGAGTGAATCGCGTTCGGTTTGCCGATCAGGCAGCCGACGCCTCCCGGGCGGTCTGCGCAAATCGGCGGAAGGTGTCGGCGTCGCGGACGGCGATGTCCGCGAGCACCTTGCGGTCGAGCTCGACGCCGGCCAGCCGGAGGCCGTGCATGAACTGGCTGTAGCTCATGCCCTCGCGGCGCGCGGCGGCGTTGATGCGGGTGATCCAGAGGCGACGGAAATCGCGCTTCTTGTTGCGCCGGTCGCGGTAGGCGTAGGAGTCGGACTTGAGCAGCTGCTCCTTCGCGCGCTTGTACGACGAGTGCTTCTCGCCGCGATAGCCCTTCGCACGCTCGAGCGTGTCGCGGCGCTTCTTGCGGGCGTGGACGGAACGCTTGACGCGGCTCATTTGCCCAGCAGGTCCTTGGCGCGGCGGGCGTCGCCCTTGACCAGCATCACGGGCTCGTCGAGCCGGCGGCGGCGCTTGGAGTTCTTCTTGCCGAGGATGTGGCTCTTCATCGCATGACGAGCCTTGACCTTGCCCTTGGCGGTCAGCTTGAAGCGCTTCTTCGCGCCCGAATGAGTCTTCATCTTCGGCATGAGAAGGGGCTAGTTAAGCAGAATCAGCGGGGGCGTCAGCGGCCTCGCCGGTGGCGTCGGCCTCGCTCTCGGCCTGCTCGGCCTGCTCCGCCTGCGCGCCCTGCTTCTGCTCCCGCTTGGCCCGCGCCTGACGCTTGCGGCGGCTGCCGCCCGCCTCATCGGAGGGGCCGGCGTCCTGCTCGCCCTGATCGCCCTCCTCGCGCGTGCGCGTGGGCGAGAGAAGCATCGTCATGTTGCGGCCGTCGAGCGAGGGCCGCTGCTCGATCGTGCCGAGCTCGCCCACGTCCTCGGCGAGGCGCATCAGAAGCTGCTCGCCGCGCTCGGGGTGGGTGGTCTCGCGCCCGCGGAACATGATCGTGACCTTCACGCGGTCGCTGTGCTCGAGGAAGCGGACCACGTGGCCCTTCTTCGTCTCGTAGTCGTTCTCAGCGATCTTCGGGCGCAGCTTGATCTCTCTGACCGTGACCTGCTTCTGGTGCTTGCGCGCGGCCTTGGCCTTCTGCTCCTGCTCGTACTTGTACTTCGAGTAGTCGAGCACGCGGACGACGGGTGGGCGCGCCTCCGCGGCGACCTCCACGAGGTCGAGGTCGCGCGACTGGGCGTACTTGAGCGCCTCGTCGCGCGAGACCACGCCGACCTGCTGGCCGTCGTCGCCGATGAGCCGCACCTCCGGCACGCGGATGCGCTCGTTGATACGTGTCGTGTCCCGCTCAGGCGGGCGCCGATCGAACCTGCGGGGGATCGGCACTAGGCGAACAGCGGGCTAGACGTCAAAAGCGAGGGTGACTCCGAGGTTGCGGGGAGGGCACGAGCGCGCGCGGTACTGCGTCAAGAGCGGCGGCGCCTGATCTGGATGCCCTGCATTCGTCGCGAAGTATAGCCGCGTCAGGACGCTGCAGGAAAGCGCCCAATGTGACGAACCTCACGGGCATCCCCCGAATGGGGGCCTAAGTTCGATCATTCGCGAACGGGCAAACCGGAGTTCCCGCTGCCCGTTCCCGGATTCGCGCGGGTGGGACCGCGCGGGTGAGGGAGGGAGAGCGAAAGCGATCCCGACATCAGGAGGCTCTTCCCTTGAGGAAGGTTCTCGCAGGGGGGCTGTGCGCCGCAATGGCCGCGGCCCCGGCAGTCGCGTTTGCAGCGACTGATGACAACGAGACAAGCAGCGTGAACACGAACAAGCCGCAGGCGAGCGAGACGGTCCAGCTTCGCCAGGACGCGAAGCACAAGCTGCGCACGGCTCTCAAGCGCGCCAAGCACAAGCGCGCGAAGGAGCTGCGCCGCAAGCGGGCCGCCCGGCGGGCGTCCGCTCCGTCGTCCGCCTCGCCGCAGCTCCAGGCCATCGCCGCGTGCGAGTCGGGTGGGAACCCGAGCGCCATCGGCGGCGGCGGCGCCTACCGCGGCAAGTACCAGTTCGACTACGGGACCTGGGCGTCCGTGGGCGGCAGCGGCGACCCCGCGGCCGCTCCGGAGGCCGAGCAGGACAAGCGGGCGGCGATGTTGCTCGCACGTTCGGGCAACAGTCCGTGGCCTGTGTGCGGCTAAAGAGCCCGCAGTCCGCAGTCGGCAGTCGGCAGAGTCATTCTGTCGGCTGTCGGCTGTCGACTGCCTTCTCCACCACGGAGCCGGGCACTATGTCGTCGCGCCCGGAGTCGTCCCATCGCACCCACGCCTTGTGCCCGCCGTCGTAGTCGGGGCCCCAGAGGACCAGGCGGGCTGATTCGCCCTGGACCTCGCAGCGGTCGTCGCCCTCGGGGTCGAGGCCGCGCCAGACGCGGATGAAGGGGTTGGTCTCCCACTCGTCGCCGATCGTCGTCGGTTCGGTGTGGCCCGGGTGGACGGCGGTCGCGTGCGGCAGCTTCATCAGCACGTCCATGATCGACGCCTTCAGGTCCTCGAAGGTCGTGTGGCCGGGCGCGCGCACGCCGCCGACCGAGCCCTTGAAGAGCGTGTCGCCCGTGAAGACCGCCTCGTCGTTGACGCGGAACGAGAGCATGCCGGCGGTGTGGCCGGGGGTGAGCAGGCCGTCGATGTGCAGGCCGCCCACCTCGAGCACCTCCCCCGGCTCGATCGCGCGATCGACGTCGAGCAGGTTCTCCGCCTCGAATGGGTGCGCGAGGATCTGAACCCCCAGGCGCTCCTGGTAGACGTGGTTCTCCGCCACGTGGTCGTGATGGTGGTGGGTGAGCAGCAGGTACGGGACCGTCAGCTCGAGCCGCTCGACCGCCTCGAGCAGCGGCTCCGGCGGGCCGCCCGAGTCGATGATCACGCCGTGGCCGCCGGGCTCGTCCGCCACGAGGTAGGCGTTCGAGAGCCACTGGTCGTGCATCGAGCGCTCGACGATCACCCGCCGGACCATATCCTGCGTGCCGTGGACCCCGCCCGCCTGCGATCCGAGTTCCCGGTCCTCGAGCGCGTCGCCTACCTGAACGCCGGGACCGACGGACCGGTGCCGCGCCGCGGACACGACGCCGCGGCCGAGCGGCTGCGCCTGGAGCTCGATCAGGGCCGCAGCGGCGCCGCCTATTTCGACGAGCTGAAGGGCCTCGCCACGCGCATGCGCGAGCGCCTGGCCGGCTTCCTCGGCGCCGACGCCGGCGACGTGGCGCTCACGCGCTCCACCACCGACGGCGTCTCGACCGCGCTGGCCGCCATGCGCGACCTCGGCCGCGGCGACGAGGTGCTGACGAGCGACGAGGAGCACCCCGGGCTGCTGGCGCCGCTCGAGGTGGCGCGCCGCCGGCTTGGTTTCGAGGTGCGGCAGGCGCCGTTCGACGAGCTGGCCGGCGCGGTCGGGGCGGCCACCAAGCTGGTCGCGTGCTCGCACGTCTCGTGGGTGGGCGGCAGGCTCGCCGACGTGGCCGCCATCCGCGCGGCCGGAGCGCGCGTGCTGCTCGACGGCGCCCAGGGCCTGGGCGCCGTGCCGGTCGACGTGCGCGCGCTCGACTGCGACTTCTACGCGGCGTCCGGCCAGAAGTGGCTCTGCGGCCCCGACGGGAGCGGCTGCCTGTACGTGAAGCGCGAGGTGGCCGACGCGCTCGACCCGCCCTGGCCGAGCTACATGTCGCTGTCGGAACCCGCTCGCGCGTCGGAGCTGCTGGTGCACGAGGGCGCGCGGCGCTTCGACATGGGCGTCGCCCCCGGGCCCGCCACGTCATGGGCGCTCGCGTCGGCGGACCTGCTCGCGGAGCACGGGCTCGACGCGATCGCCGCACACGCGGCGGACCAGGCGCAGCGGCTCGCCGACGGGCTCGCGGAGCGCGGCCGCGACGTCGAGCCGCGCGGGCGCACGACGCTCGTCTCGTGGCGGTCGCACGACGCCGAGGCCGACGTCGCGCGGATGGCCGATGCCGGCGTCGTGGTGCGCCACCTCCCGGGCCGGGGACTCGTTCGCGCGTCGGTGGGCGCGTGGACGAACGACGAGGATCTGGAGCGCCTGCTGGCGCTCGCCTAGCTCTTCGTCGTCATCACGACGATCCCGATGACCACGGCCGCGACCGTCGCCGCGAGGCCCGCGAGCCCCAGCGCCGCGTAGAAGAGGGCGCCGCCGCCGCGCCGGTCGCGGCGGAGCTCGCTGAAGCGCGTGGCGCCCACGATCGCCACCGAGAAGCAGAACGTGATGCCGATGCCCGCGACCAGCGACGCGACCACGACCTCGCCGAGCGCGCCCCAGTCGACGGCTGAAGCAGCGACGGGACTCACTGCACTCCCGTCGCCGTCACGGGCGAGCCCTGCTGCAGGCGGCGGGCGAAGATCGCGAGCAGACCGAGCAGCAGCAACGCGGAGACCACGACCGGCCCGACGGCGCCGGTCCCGAAGATACGCGTGATCCACCAGACGATCGCGCCGATGATGGCCGCGAGCGGCAGCGTGAGCACCCAGGCGATCGCGATGTTGCCCGCGATGCCCCAGCGCACCGCCGAGAACCGCTTGGCCGCGCCCGCGCCGAGGATCCCGCCATTGATGACGTGCGTGGTCGAGAGCGGGAAGCCGAAGTGCGAGGAGGCGAGGATGACGGCGGCGCCGGCGCCCGAGGCGGTGAACCCCTGCGCCGCGTCCATCTTGATGATGCGCGTGGCCATCGTCTTGATGATCCGCCAGCCGCCGGTGTAGGTGCCGAGCGCGATCGCGGAGGCGGAGGAGATGACCACCCAGTCCGGCACGTGGAAGTGGTTCGCGTCGATGTTGCCGTGCGCGACGAGGGCGAGCGTGATGATGCCCATCGTCTTCTGCGCGTCGTTGGTGCCGTGCGAGAGCGCGAGCAGGCCGCCCGAGGCGAGCTGGCCGAGGCGGAACCCGTGGGTCACCGGCCCCGGCCGAAGCCGCCCGATGATCGCGTACGCGACGAGGATCGCCGTACCGGCGACCACGAAGGCGAGCACCGGCGCGACGAGCGCCGGGACGATCACCTTGCCGAGCAGGCCGTCGCCGTTGACGGCGTCCGCGCCCTGGGCCGCGAAGGTGGCGCCCACCATCCCGCCGATGAGGGCGTGCGACGAACTCGAGGGCAGCCCGAAGTACCAGGTGGCCAGGTTCCAGGCGATCGCGCCGATGAGCCCGGCGAAGACGGTCGTGGAGGTGACGGCGCCGGTGTCGACGATCCCCTTCGCGACGGTGGCGGCAACCGCGAGCGAGATGAACGCGCCCACGAAGTTGAGCAGCGCGGCGAACGTGATCGCCACGCGCGGCGGCATCGCGCGCGTGGAGATCGACGTGGCCACGACGTTCGCCGTGTCGTGGAAGCCGTTCGTGAAGTCGAACAGCAGGGCGGTGACGACGACGATGACGAGGATTACGTCGTCTGACATCAGGAGTTCTTGATGACTATGCCCTCGAGGATGTTGGCGACGGTCTCACACGCGTCGATCGCGTTCTCGAGACGCTCGTAGATGTCCTTCCAGCGGATCACGACCATCGGGTCGAAGCCGTTGTCGAAGAGCGCGGCGATCGCCTCGCGCGTGATGCGGTCGCCGTCGTTCTCGAGCCGGTTGACCTCGACGTTGTAGTGCGAGATGTCGTCGAAGTCACGGAGCCGGGGCATCGCCTCGGCGAGCTGCTGCGTGCACTGGAGCAGGACGTGCGCGAGCCGCTGCGCCTGCTCGAAGGGCGCCTGGACCCGGTACAGCCCGAGGTAGTCGGCGACCTCCTCGGTGTAGTCCGCGATGTCGTCGAGCGCCGAGGCGAGCTGGTAGATGTCCTCGCGGTCGATCGGCGTGACGAACATCTCGTTGAGGCGCCGGATGATGTCGTGCGTGATCCGGTCGCCCTCCTGCTCGCAGATCAGGATCTCGCGCGCGAGGTCGGCGCGTTCGGGGTAGTGGCGCAGCATCTGGTCCAGCAGATCTGCGGCACGCTGGTTGTTCCCGGCCGCCTCCTCGAACAGGTCGAAGAACTGGCGGTCGCGGGATACGAGCACCCGTGACAGGCGCGACATTGGGCTCCCTCCTGGAGCTGGGCGGCAAAAGCGACTGCGGGCGGCAATATAACCGCGTCAGGGGACGAAGCGCGCGCGCTCGATCCGCTCCGCCACCTTCGCGGCGAATGGGTCGTCGAAGCGCTCGCGCAGCGCCTCCACCGTGCGCATGTGGTCATACGCCACGCGGCGGTGCTCGATCTCGCCGCCCGGGGCCATCAGGGCGTACGCCGACCGGTGGTCGCCGTCGAACGGCATGCCCACGCTGCCGGGGTTCACGAGCTCCACACCGGCCTTGGCGTGGCGCTTGAACGGCAGGTGAGTGTGGCCGAAGACCAGGCGCGTCTCGAGCACCCCCTCGAGCATCTCCTCCTCGGAGTCGTCGTGCTCGGGGCCGAAGCTGCGCACGTCGGAGACCGGCGAGGCGTGAACGTAGCGGGTGCCGTCGCGGCAGAGGTCGAACGGCAGCGCGGCGAGCTCGGAGCAGACCGCCTCTCCGAGCAGCTCGCGGCATGCCGCGATCGCGCCCTGCACGACCTCGTCCTGGGGCGCGTCGGCCGGATGCGCCGTCCAGCGCTCTCCGTTGCCGCGCAGCCACTCGGCGTCGAGCTCGCGCAGCAGCTCGACGGTCTCGCGCGGCCACGGCCCGAACAGCGCGTAATCGCCGCCGAGCACGAAGCGCTCTGCGCCGGCGGCCCGCGCGTCGGCGAGCACGGCCTCGAGCGCCGGCAGGTTGCCGTGCACGTCGTAGAGGATCGCGATCAAACCGGGAGCTCGCCCTGGCCGGCCGGCTGCGCGCGGCGGCGCCTGCGCGGCTCGGCCTCGTGGAGGTCATCGAGGATGGCGCGCTCGGAGCGGGAGGCCACGATCGGCTCGGCGATCCCCTCCACGTGAACGTAGGTCCGCCGCCCGTCGCCGCGCTCGTCGGACTCGATCGGCACGACCGCGAAGATGCGGTCCGCGCGCACGAACTTTCCGTAGCCGAGGGGGATCATGGGCGACGCCATCGCCCGGTGATTCTGACGACTAGCGCCGACGCGAGCCGCGCACCGAGAGGACGATCGGGGCGAGCGTGGCGAGCGCGGCCAGCACGCCGCTCGTGACCTGGGCCCGCCGATGGTCCGGCTTGACGGTGCGACGCCGCCACTCGGTGAGCGACACGCCGTCCGGCATGTCGCACTCCTCGTACTGAAAGCTGTTCGACGGTCCCTCGGTCATCCTGACTCCCTCTCCCCTCCGTCCCGGCTGACTTATCCCCCGCATGGGGGACGGCCTAACCAGAGTTGTCGGGAGGTCGAGAGGGAGGGACGAGGAGGATGCGCCGTGCTGGGCTCGAACCAGCGACCCCCAGCTTGTCGAGCTGGTGCTCTCCCAACTGAGCTAACGGCGCGGGAGAGGCGCAAGCGTACCAGCGAAAAAAGTCCCCGGGGAACGGAGAAGGGGCCCATCCTGGGCCCCTTTGCACCTCCGCCTAACCGGACCCCGAGGGGAAGGTCCGGGTAAAGATATGTCTGCCGCGACCGGCTAGCCCTCCTGGCTCTGGTCCTGCTGGTCCTGCTGCTTCGCGGTCGTCGACACGCACTTGCCGAACGCGTTCCGGCGGCTACCCCACTGCTGGGCGAACCCGGCGGAGTCGTTCTTGCGCTGCGCCTTGCAGGTCTTCGCGGCGTTGACCGTGTTCTGGTCGTCCTGCTGCTCCTGCTGAGCGTCCTGCTGCTCCTGCGCGCGGGCCGTGGCCGACACGCACTTGCCGTACGCGTTGTGCTTCGAGCCCCACTGGGTCGCGAAGCCGCTGGGGTCGCTCGAGCGCTGCGCCTTGCAGGTCTTGGCGGCGTTGGTATGCGCCTGCTGCTCGGACTGCGCGGTCTCGGTGCGGTTCTCCTTCGTCTTGGACGAGACGCACTTGCCGAACGCGTTCTTGGCGCTCACGTGCTTCGCGTTCGGGAACATCGTGCGGACCGCGGCCGCGTAGGTCTCCGAGTGCTTGCCGCCCGAGGCGGACGCGAGCTGCTTGCAGAACTTCGATGCATTGGTCGCGGGGCCGTTGGACGCCGACGCGACGGCCGGCATCGCGCACGCAGCGACCAGGCATGCGGCTGTCAATAGCTTCTTCACGTTTCCCTTGCCTCCGTGAGATCCGTTCGTGGACACCCGTTCAAACGCGTCATGGGCGTCCAGGTTGGGGACTTATGAGCGCGCTCACGGCCGAATCCGGTGCTACGGTTGCGCCGCTTTGGCACGGCCGGGACAGCTCCCCGCCGACCCGCAGCAGCAGGCCGCCGCAACCGCAGCGTCGCCCTCCGCGCCCGACTTCTCGTCGTTCGCGATCGGGTTCGACGAGCGCGACCGCGCCCGCCTGCACGAGCTGTGGGACGGCGTCATCGACTCGCAGCGCTGGTCCGAGGGCGACCTCACGCGCCGCTTCGAGGACGCGTGGGCCGCCTGGAACGAGCTGCCCGCCGTGGCGTTCGGGAGCTGGGCCGGCGGCGCGCTGGCCGCGCTCGAATACGCCGGCGTCAAGGGCGAGACCGTCCTCTGCCCCTCCAACACCTTCATGGCCACCCCGCTGGCCGCCATACACGCGGGCGCGCGCGTGGAGTTCGTCGACTGCAACCGCGAGGACCTCTGCATGTCGTTCGAGGATCTCGAGCGGAAGGTGGCCGAGCACAGGCCGCGCGCGGTCATGCTCGTGCACATCGGCGGGCACATCGCGTTCGACTCCGAGCGGATCGCCGAGCTCTGCCGCGCCGAGGGCATCTTCCTGATCGAGGACTGCGCGCACGCCCACGGCGCGGACTGGAACGGACGGCGACCCGGCTCCTACGGCGACGCCGGCGTGTACTCGTTCTACGCGACCAAGACGGTGTCCGCCGGCGAGGGCGGCACGCTCGTCTCGCGCCACCCCGAGCTGATCGAGTTCGCCCGGCTGTTCCGCAACTACGGCAAGCCCGAGCACACGGTCGCCGGCCTCAACTTCCGCCTCAGCGAGTTCACCGCGGCGATCGGCCTCGTACAGGCGGAGCGCCTCGGGGAGATCGTCGCCTGGAAGAACGACGTCGCACGGGAGCACCTGGACCCGGCCCATCCCGGCCGCCTCCAGCTACCCGACGGGATGACGTCAGGGCTCTACAAGTACGTGACGTTCGACCCGATCGAACGCTCGACCGGGAAGGTCTACGACCAGCCGTGCCACCGGATCATGGGGCACCAGGTCGACCTGCCCAATTCCGACTGGGTCGCCGACCACCATTGGTGCGTCCCCATCTACTACCGCCCCGAAAGGGAGTCGCTCTCCACATGAACAAGGTCCTCGTGACCGGCGGCGCGGGATTCATCGGGTCCCACGTCGTCGACAAGCTGATCGAACGCGGCGTCGAGCCGCGCATCTTCGACCTCGTGCCCTCGTCCTACCACCCGGACGTCGAGACGGTCACCGGGGACCTCACCTCCGCGGACGACGTGCGGCGCGCGGTAGCCGGCTGCGACTCCGTGATCCACCTCGCCGCGATCGCCGACGTCAACCACGTGGCGGCCGACCCGGCGTGGGCCGAGACCGTCAACTCGCGCGGGACCTTCGAGGTGCTCGAGGCGGCGCGGCTCGCGGGCGTGAAGCGCGTGGTCTACGGCTCGACGATCTGGGTCTACAACGGCCAGGAGGGGATCGCGAACGAGGACACGAGCGTCCAGCTCCCGAGCCACCTCTACACGGCGACCAAGCTCGCGGGCGAGATGTACTGCCGCGCCTACACCGAGCAGTACGGGCTCGAGTGCACGATCCTGCGCTTCGGCATCCCGTACGGCCCGCGCGCCCGCGCCGCGGCGGTGGTGCCGGCGTTCGTGAAGAAGGCGCTCGGCGGCGAGCCGCTGACCATCGCCGGCGACGGTTCGCAGGCACGCCGCTTCGTCTACGTCGAGGACCTGGCCGACGGCATCGCGCGCGCGACGATCGCGCCGGACGCCGCCAACCGCGTCTACAACCTCGTCGGTGACGAGAGCGTGACGATCAAGGAGATCGCGACGATCGTGCGCGACCTCGTCGGCGACGTCGACATCCTGCACGTGGAGAAGCGCGCCGGCGACTTCTCCGGCACCGAGGTCTGCGGAGCGCGGGCGGAGCGCGAGCTCGGCTGGTCGGCCACGACGCCGTTCGTGCACGGGGTGCGGCGTTACGTCGAGTGGGTCAGCGCGCCCGCGGCCGACGCCGATCCCGTCGGGTAGAGCCCGCACCGCTCGATCTCCTCGAGGATCCGCGGGAGCGCCGCGGCCGTTCGCCTGTGCGAGCCCGCCGAGCTGTACCAGTCGGCGTCGTGGAGCAGGATCACGTCCCCGGCCGCCAGGTCGCGCGTGGCCAGGCGCGCAATCTCGGCCGGGGTCGTGCGCGCGCGCCAGTCGCGCCCCCACTTCGACCACAGCAGCGGCAGCCAGCCCGACTTGCGCGCCAGCACCAGCCCGGCGGGCGTGAAGATCCCGTACGGCGGTCGATAGAGCGCGGGCGCCCTGCCGGTCGCGGCGCCGATCGCGTCGACGCCGCGGCGCAGGTCCTCGCCCAGCGCACCCTGGGTCACGCGCATCTGGTTGTGGTGGCGGTACCCGTGGAGCGCGATCTCGTGCCCGGCCGCCGCGATCTCCGCCGCGAGCGCGGGGTGGCGCTCGACCTGCTCTCCCACGAGGAAGAAGACGGCGGGCGCGTCCGTGAGCGCGTCGAGCACTGCCGGCGTGCCGTCTGGATGGGGGCCGTCGTCGAAGGTGAGGACCACGCCGCCCACCGGAAGGCGCCTACGGATGCCGAGCGCACCGGCGACCGCGGGCACGTGCGGAGCGAGCCCCGGACCGAGCCAGGCCACGGCCGCCGCGCCGGCGAGCAGCTTCAGGCCGCGGCCCTCGGCGCCGGCACGATGGACAGGACCGCGGACGCCGCCGAGGGAAGCGCGGCGTAGGTCTCGTGCTGCGGCTCGCCGTCTTCGGCGAGCGCCTCGTGGAGCGCGCGGCGGAGCTCCGGGCGCGTGCGCGCGACACGCGCGATCCGGTGCCGCACGAACGCGGCGTTGTTGGCGCGGATGTGCGCGACGCCCCAGCCGTAGGAGATCACCCGGCAGCCGCGGATGTGCGCCTCGAGCACGGTCAGGCCGGCCGTCGAATGGATCAGGACGTCGGCCGCAGCGAACAGCTGACTCATGTTCTCCGTGAAGCCCGACACGCGCACGCGCGGCTCGCTGCCGAACGCCGCCTCCATCCGCGCGCGCAGCTCCTCGTTGCGCCCGCACAGGATCACGACGTGCGCGTGCTCGACGGCGAGCGCCTCGGTCACCGCGCCCTCGAGGTC
>JAICRZ010000235.1 GCA_025937135.1 Thermoleophilaceae bacterium | reverse complement strand
GCGAAGCGTCCACTCCGCGGGCTGCGGGCCGCGGGCCGCGGGCTGATACGAGAACCAGACGTCCTCGAAGGCCACCGCGCCGCGCGCGCCTGCCAACTCGCGCGCGTCCTCGCGCTCTGCGATCTCCACCGGCAGGTCGAGATACTCGAACACGCGGTCGAACATCGCGAGCGACGTCTGGATGTCGATGCCGATCGAGAGAAGCTGGCCGATCGGGAACAGGAGCCGCGTCTGGAGCGTGGTGAACGCGACCACCGTGCCGATGCTGATGGCCGCACCGCCGCTCGCGATGCTCCAGCCCGCGAACCAGTAGACCAGCGCCGGCATGATCGCGAACGTGCCCTGGATCGTGGCCATGACCCAGCGGCCCGCCATCCGGCGGCGCACCTCGAGGTCGGCCAGCCGCGCGGACTCGCCCAGGAACCGCTCGGCCAGCTCCGGTGAGCGGCCCATCGTCTTCCCGAGCAGCACGCCCGACACCGACAGCGACTCCTCGACCAGCGTCGAGATGTCGGCCATCGTCGACTGGCGCTCGCTCGTGATCTTCTTGCGCTCGGCGCCCACACGCCGCGTCAGCCACACGAAGAGCGGCAGCAGCACGAGCGAGAACGCCGCCAGGCGCCAGTCGAGCAGGAACATCGCGACGACCGTGGCCAGCACCGTCGTCAGGTTCGAGACGATCGAGGTGGCTGTGTTCGTCACCACGTTCTCGACGCCGCCGATGTCGTTCGCGATCCGCGACTGCACCTCGCCCGTGCGCGTGCGCGTGAAGAACGCGAGCGAGAGCCGCTGGAGGTGGCGGTAGACGGCCGAGCGCAGGTCGTGCATGACGCGCTGGCCGACCGTGTTCGACAGCCAGGTCTGCGCCACGCCGAGGACACCGGTGGCTATGGCGATGCCGATCATCCCGCCGACCAGCGCGCTCAGGAGCCCGACGTCCCGCTCGGGGATCGCGTGGTCGAGAACGGCGCGCAGAAGGAACGGCGAGACCATCGAAAGGCCGGCGCTCAGCGCGATCAGCGCGAGCACGGTGCCGAGCTTCATCCGGTAGGGACGGAACAGGCGTCCGACGCGGCGTAGGTTCTCTCGCTTCTGCATAGTTGAAGAATTCAACTATAGCTGTGCCAGGCGCTACCGTGGTGAGGATGATCGAGATCGACCAGAAGAACCTCGAGACGGGCCTCCCGCTCGTGAAGCTGAAGATGCCCGGCACGCGCGCGGTCACCGCGCTCGTCGCGTTCGACGCCGGCGCGCGCACCGAGCACGAGGACGAGAACGGGATGGCGCACTTCCTCGAGCACCTGGTCTTCAAGGGCGGCGAGAAGTACGCGACCTACCGCGACGTGAACGAGACCGCCGAGCGTCTCGGCGCGCAGCTCAACGCGTACACCTCGCACGACGTGGTCGCCTTTCACATCACCGCGCGGGCCGAGTCGCTGATGCCGGCGGTGGACCTGCTGACGGATTTCGTCGCGCGCGCCCGCATCGACGGCGAGGAGCTCGACCGCGAGCGCGGCGTCGTGATCCAGGAGATCAACCGCTACAACGACCAGCCGAACTCGGTCGCCGACTTCCTGCTCGACCGCGCCGCCTACGGCGACCACCCGCTCGGCCGCTCGGTCCTCGGCCCGCCGGAGCACATATCGAGCTTCAGCCGCGACGCGATCGTCGCCTTCCGCGAGCGCCAGTGGGAGCCGTCGCGCGGCGGCGCGTTCCTGGCCGGCGACGTCTCGCACGCCGACGACGACGTGCTCGCCGAGATGTTCGCGCGCTTCCCCGGCCGCAGCGAGCCGCCCCCGTCGGACGCGGCGCCGGAGTTCGAACGCCGGATCGAGGTCGAGCGGCGCGACACGAACCAGTCGCACCTGCGCCTGCACTGGCGCCCGCCGATCGACCCGACCGACCTCCAGCAGCGCGCGGCGCTCGCCGTGTACGCCACGCTGCTCGGCGGCTCGATGGGCTCGCGCCTGTTCGACGAGATCCGCGAGCAGCGCGGCCTCTGCTACGCGATCCGCTCCTACGGGTTCACGCACACCGACGCGGCGGCGCTCGACGTGTCGTCGGGTCTCGACTCCACGAAGTGCGTCGAGGCGTACACGCGGATCCGCGAGATCGTCGAGGATCTCGCGGCGAACGGCCCGCGCGACGGCGAGGTCGAGCGCGCGCGTGCGTACGCCGCCGGCTCGACGGTCCTCTCGCTCGAGTCGACCGGCGCGGTCGCGCGCCGCGCCGCCGGCCAGAAGGTGACCTTCGGCGACGTGAGCTCGCCGGACGAGACGATCGACGCTCTGGACGCCGTGACCGAGGACGACGTGCGCGAGATCGCGCGCGGCGTGACCGGCGACCCGGTCGTGGCGTGTGTCGGACCGCACTCCGAGGAGGATTTCGCCGGCTAGGACCCGGGGAAGTAACCCTCGATGGCCGTCCTGCGCATCGAGGAGTTCACCGATCCCGGCTGCCCCTGGGCGTTCTCCGCCGAGCCCGGCCGGCTCCGGCTGCTGTGGCTCTACGGCGAGTCGATCGACTGGCGCCCGCGCATGGTGGTGCTGTCGCGCTCGCCCGAGGAGTACGCCGCGAAGGGCTACACGCCCGAGCTGATGGCACAGGGAATGGCCGACATCCAGCGGCGCTTCGGGATGCCGATCGATCCGCGGCCGCGCCCCCGGATGGCGGCCACCGTGCACGCCTGCCGCGCCGTCGTGGGCGCGCGCCTCCACTTCCCCGGCTGCGAGCAGGCGCTGCTGCGCCGGCTGCGGATCCACGCCATGGCGGGCGAGCTGTTCGACGAGCCGCCGGTGATCGCGCGCGCCGCCGAGGAGGCCGGCATCGACCCCCTGCGCCTGCTGCGCGCATGGCGCGACGACCCGGATGTGGAGCGAGCGCTGGAGGCCGACGCCGCGGCCGCGCGCGGGCCCTCGCCCGCCGCGCTCGCGCTGGACCACAAGCTGGCGGCGGCGGAGGACGACGGCCGCCGCTACACGTGCCCGTCGTACGAGATCACGCGGCTCGACAACGGCGCGCGCTTCGACGTGCCCGGCTTCCAGCCGGCGGCGGTGTACGAAGCGGCGATCGCGAACCTCGCGCCGGAGCTGCGGCGCCGCGCGCTGCCGTCGTCGGTCGAGGAGGTGCTCGGGTGGGCGGGCGAGCCGCTCGCTACCGCCGAGGTCGCCGCCATCTGCGAGATGGACCACACGACGGCGCGCACGGAGCTCGCACGCGTGGCCCGCGAGGACGCGGTCGGGCCCGACGGCTGGTGGACGCCGGCCGCGGTCAGCGAGCGCCTGGCTGCGTAGCCGTGGCTCATGGCCGCGGTTACGAGGAGCGCCGGCCGCGTCTGACAACTGCTGCTTTTCGTCTCTGTGAAAGAGGGTGCCTCCGGGTGCGGGCGAACGTCGGTTATTGGCCCTTATAGGGGCCACAAATGGACGTTCGCGGGCCATCTCGTACTAGTGCCCCGGCAACGCGGCCCCCTGGCTGCGCTGCGTCACGGACCTCCTGAGATGGCCGCTACTCGCTCACGCTGACGCCGCGGCCGGGCTCGACGCGCAGCGCCCGCCGTCCGGAGAGCAGCTCGAGCAGCTCGCTGCCGGCCAGGTCGCGCCGCCAGCCG
>JAICRZ010000242.1 GCA_025937135.1 Thermoleophilaceae bacterium | reverse complement strand
TGGGTCGAGGAGATGCGCGGCAAGGACTGGTGGAACGACCGCATCGTCGGCGCCACCATGGCCTACTGGCTCTACCAGCACTGGGGGAACCTCTCGCCGCGCGAGCTCGACGACGACGAGGTCTATCGCGACGTGCGCGCTGCCGAGGGCGACGCCGGCCCGGTCCTGCGGAGCTTCGCGTTCGAGTCCGACCGCAGCAAGGAGGGCGTGCGCTGGACCTACTGCCGCGACATCGCCGACACGCGCGTGATCGTCATGGACTCGCGCGGCGGGCGGATCGTCGAGCCGGACCGGCGCGAGATGATCGACGACGCCGAGTGGCGCTTCATCGAGGAGCACGCGAGCGAGGGCGGCTTCGACCATCTCGTGCTCGCCACCACGCTGCCGGTGCTGATGCCGCCGGCGCTCCACTGGCTCGAGGCCTGGGACGAGGCGGTGGCCGAGGGCGCGTGGGGCGGTCGCTGGGCGAAGTGGGGGGAGAAGATCAGGCAGGGGCTCGACCTCGAGCACTGGTCGGCCTTCCACGACAGCTTCCTGCGGCTGATCGACCTCGTGCGCGCCGTCGGCTCGGGCAAGCGCGGCGAGCCGCCCGCGTCGATCACCTTCCTCTCGGGCGACATCCACAACGCCTACCTCGCGCGCGCCGCGTTCCGGCCCGAGGACGGGATGGTCACCCCGGTCTGGCAGGGCGTCTGCTCGCCGATCCGCAACCCGCTCGACCGCCACGAGCGCATGCTCTTCAAGATCGCCGCCTCGCGCCCGGCCGGCGCGCTCGCGAAGGCGCTCGCCCACCGCGCGGGCGTCAAGGACGCGCCGGTGCGCTGGGAGCTCGAGTCGAAGCCGTCGTTCGACAACCAGATCTCCACGATGGACTGGCACGAGCGCTGGGCCGAGCTCACGCTCGAGCGGGCGCTGCCGGGCGACGCCGAGCGGCCGAAGCTCGAGAAGGTGCGCTCGACCGCGCTCGCCGGTGCGCGGCCGAGCGCTACTACGCGTCCAGCGCGAACGAGCCGTACCTGATCTCGGCGCCGCTGCGGTAGCTCGCCATCACCACGCCTGTCGAGGAGACCTGCGACCGCGTGACCTCGAAGCCCGCCGGCATCGTGCCCTCGGCGAACAGGCGCTTGCCGGTGCCTAGCGCGAGGGGGAAGGTCAGCAGGCGCAGCTCGTCGATCAGGTCGTGCTCGAGCAGCGTCTGGATCAGATCGCCGCTTCCGTGCACCTGGAGCTCCGGACCGTCCTGCTCCTTCAGCGCGCGGATCCCGCTCGGCACGTCGCCCTCGATCAGGTGCGAGTTCTGCCACTCCAGCTCGGTGAGCGTGGTCGATGCCACGTGCTTGGTCGCGTTGTTGAGAACGTCGGCGCCGGGTTCATCGGTGTGCGGCCAGTGCGCGGCGAAGATCTCGTAGGTCTTGCGGCCGAGGACGAGGTCGAACGGCTTGCCCATCAGCTCGCCCATCGTCTGCTGCATCTGGTCGTCCCAGTAGCCGACCGACCAGCCGCCGTGCTCGAAACCGCCGTCGCGGTCCTCGTCGGGGCCGCCCGGCGCCTGCATGACGCCGTCGAGGGTGAGGAAGGTGTTCACGATGAGCTGTCGCATCCGGGCTCTCCTGTGCAGTGGGTTCGCTCTAAGGACCGAGCTGCGCCGGCGAACTCATCGCCCGCGCGACTGACGCGGCGGGCCGCGCCGTTCGGTAACACTCCCTGCCGGGATGGGGGCTCGATGGGATGTGCGCGCGGTGGCGATGGCCGCTTGCGCAGTGGCGCTGCTGGCTGCCGCGCCGGCGGACGCGCGGATGGCCGCGCCGAAGATCAGGGTCCTCTCGACCCGCGCCGACCTGGTCTCCGGCGGCGACGCGCTCATTCGGGTGACGCTGCCGCGCCACGTGAAGGCGTCGCGGCTGAAGCTGACCGCCGGGCGGCGCAACGTGACGAAGGCGCTCCGCCGCGAGGGCAAGCGGCAGCTCTGGGGTGAGGTGGACGGGATGCACGTCGGCCGCGTGGCGCTCACCGCGCGCATCCGTCACGGCAGCGCCGCACGGCTCTACGTGACCAACCACCCCAAGGGCGGCCCGATCTTCGCCGGCCCGCAGATCCAGCCGTGGGCATGCCCGGCGGGGTCGAAGGACGCGCAGTGCGACCAGCCGCCGTCGTTCCAGTTCCTCTACCTGCCCAAGGGCGCGCCCCAGGAGGGCGCGGCGCTTCCGGGCACGAGCTCCAACGGCTCCGGGCCGGGTCCGTTCCAGCCCTACGACCCCAAGAACCCGCCGCCGCCGGATCAGATCGAGACCGCCACCACCACCGACGGCGTCACGGTGCCGTTCATCGTCCGTCTCGAGACCGGCTACATCGACCGCGACCAGTACGCGATCGCGGTCCTCTACGACCCGAACAAGCCGTGGGCCGCGACCGCGCCGCAGAGGCAGTTCAACCACCGCATGGTGATCACGCACGGCTTCTCCTGCGACACCGAGTACAAGACCGGCCAGGCGCCGAGCGTGATGGAGCCGAAGCTGCTGGGCGGCGGGTTCGTGGTCATGTCGAACGCGCTCGACCACGCCGGCCACAACTGCAACCTGCTGACCCAGGCCGAGTCGCTCGTGATGACGAAGGAGTACACGATCGACCACTACGGCACGCTGCGCTGGACGATCGGCAGCGGCTGCTCGGGCGGCTCGCTCGCGCAGCAGCAGGTGGCGAACGCGTACCCCGGCGTCTACCAGGGCATCACGCCGCAGTGCTCGTTCACCGACGCCTGGTCCTCGGCGATGCAGTACGAGGAGTACTACTTCGGCCTCCAGTACCTCCAGCAGCCCACACGCTGGGACCCGGGCGTGATCTACGACCCGATCGCGATCAGCGCGTTCTTCGACCACCCGAACGTCGCCAACCCGGTCACGTTCACGACGGCGATCCCGAACTCGGGCAACCCGTCGCGCTCGTGCCCGGGCGTTCCCGCAGACCAGGTGTACAACGCGCAGACCAACCCGCACGGCGTGCGCTGCACACTGCAGGACTACATGGTCAACGCGTTCGGGCGCGACGAGCACGGCTTCGCGCGGCGCGGCTTCGACAACGTCGGGATCCAGTACGGCCTCGAGGGCCTGCGCGCGGGCACGATCTCACCGGCGCAGTTCGTGGACTTCAACACCCACATCGGCGGCGCGGACATCGACCTCAACTTCACCCCGGAGCGGACCGCGGCCGACCCGATCGCCCTCGAGCGGCTCTACCGGACGGGGGCGATCGACTCGGCGAACAACCTCG
>JAICRZ010000220.1 GCA_025937135.1 Thermoleophilaceae bacterium | reverse complement strand
GCCCGCGATCGCCCTCAACGAGCTGGGCGCGCGGATGGCCGATCACGTGCGGCTCGAGGAGCGCGAGCTGTTCCCGCTGATCGAGCAGGCGCTGCCGGCCGACCGGCTGGCCAGCCTGGCCGTCGAGCTGGACGCGGCCCATGGGTGAGCTCTGGCTGGGCATCCGCTGGCTGCACGTGCTGGCGATGGCGTTCTTCGTGGGCGGCCAGCTCATGCTGGCGGTCACGGTCGTGCCGGTGGAACGCCGCGCGCCCGACCGCGAGCGGCTGCGCGCGGTGGCCCGGCGCTTCGGCTACGGCACGCTCGTGGCCATCGGCGTGCTGCTGGCCACCGGCAGCGCGATGGCCACCCGCTTCCACCTCTGGGGCGACGGGACGCTCCAGGTCAAGCTGGCGCTCGTCGCGCTCGTCGCGGTGCTGGTGATCTGGCACATGCGGCGCCCGACGATGCACGTGCTCGAGGGCGCTGTGTTCCTGGTGTCGCTGGCGATCGTCTGGCTCGGGCTCACGCTGGCCCACGGCGCCTCGTAGCGCCGGCGACGCGTCCCGCCCCGATGCCGGCGAGCACCGCCAGGCACACGCCCGCGACCGCCGCCAGCAGCAGGAAGCCGAGGCCGTAGCCGCCCGTGGCCGACTTGACCGCGGCCATCACGAGCGGCGGGAAGAAGCCGCCCAGGCCGCCCGCCGCGCCCACCACTCCGGTCACCGCGCCGACCTCCTGCGGGAACCACGCCGCCACCAGCTTGAATACCGCCCCCGCGCCCAGGCCGAAGGCCACGGCAAGGCTCAGGCAGAGCACGGTGAGCGGCGCGATGTGCTCGTAGGTCGCCGCCAGCGCGACCGCCAGAACCGCGGTGGCCACGAACGACCAGCGCAGCACGCGGTCGGCGCCCACGCGGTCCGACAGCGTCCCACCCACGGGCCGGGCGAGGACGGCCAGCAGGGCGAAGCCCGCAGCGCGGGCGCCGGCGTCGGCCTTGCTGAGGTCGTAGACGCCCGTCAGCAGCTTGGGCAGGTAGAGAAACATCGCCACGAAGCCGCCGAACATGAGGAAGTAGAAGAGCGTGAGCGCCCACGCGCGCCCGCTCGTGCGAAAGACGGCGAGCGGCGCGAGCGCCGAGGCGGCGTGCGGCCGCGGCGTGGGCGGATTACGCGCGGAGGCGACGAACCAGGCGGCCACCACCGCGAGGAGCCCGGCGGCCACCAGGAACGGCGCCGCCATCCCCCAGGCGTCGGCGATCGCGGGCGCGGTGAGGCCCGCCAGCACGGTCCCGCCCGTGCCCATCCCGTAGATGCCGAGCGCGAAGCCCTGGCGCTCCGGCGGATACCAGCGCGAGACGAACGGAACCCCGACCGCGAACGAGGCGCCCCCGAAGCCGAGCAGGAATCCGAGCACGATCACGACCGGAAAGCTGTCGTGCCAGATCGCGAGCGCGATCAGCGACACGAGCGTCCACGCCATCAGCGCGCCGAACACGAGCCGCGCGCCGTAGCGGTCGGTGAGCATCCCCATCGGCACCCGTGCCAGCGAGCCGAGCAGCACCGGCACCGCGACCGCGGCCGACAGCTGGAGGTCCGACAGCCCGAGCCGGTCCTGGAGGTCGGGGCCGAGCGGGCCGAGCAGGCTCCACGCGTAGAAGCAGGCGGTGAACGCGACCGTCGCGAGCGCGAGCGCCCGCCCCGCCCCCGGCTCCTCGCTCGTCAACGTGCGCCCTGGAAGCGGCGGCGATAGAGGATGTACGGCCGCCCGATGTACTGGAGCGGGATGCTCCATGCGTGCACGAGCCGCGTGAACGGGAACGCGGCCCAGAACGCCCAGGCGATGATCGCGTGGAGCTGGTAGAGGACCGGCGCGTCCCTGATCGCGTTCACGTCGGGCTGGAGGTAGAACAGCGACCGCCACCAGACCCCGACCGACACGCGGTAGTTGTACGGCGCGTGGGCCAGCAGGTTGTGGCCGAAGGTCATCCAGCAGCCCATCACGATCAGCACGGTGAGCAGGAAGTACGTGAAGATGTCCACGCGCGTGGTGGTGCGGCGGACGCGATCGCTGACCGCGCGGCGGTAGACGAGGCCGATGAAGCCGACCAGCGTCACGAGCCCGGCGATGCCGCCGGCGATGGCCGAGAACCAGCGGTAGGTGTTCTCACTCATCCCGATCGCCTCGGTCACCCCCTGCGGTATGCAGAGCCCGATGACGTGACCGCCGACCGCGGCGAGCGCGCCGTAGTGGAACGCCGGGCTGGCCCAGCCGAGCACGCGCCGGTCGAGCAGCTGGGTCGAGCGGCTCGTCCAGGCGAACTGGTCGGTCCGGTAGCGCCACCAGTGGCCGACGACGAAGACCGCCATGGCCACGTAGGGGAAGATGATGAAGAGCAGGACGTTGCCGGCGCTCATCGGCGCTGCTCCGTCGCCGGCATCACCTCGGGCGGCGCGAACGGCTCGAGCCCGACGAGCTCGCGTGGCGGCCCAGCCGCGGCCAGCTTGAGCACCCGCGCGCGGTCAGCGGCCGACACGTCGCCGAGCGTGAGGCAAACCGCGTCGAGCAGGTCCGCGTACGGGCTCTCGCGCTCGCGCAGGCTCAGCCGCACCAGTTCGAGCGCGGCACGGTGCTCGCGCATGACGACGTCGCCGTGGCCGGGCGGCGCGGCGGCCGCGAACTCGAGCATCACGGGCAGGTAGTCGGGCAGCTCGCTGCCCTCCTGCGGCAGGCCCGCGGCGCGATAGAGCTTGCGCAGGCGCAGCAGCGCCATGCCGCGCTCGCGCCGGTCACCCTCGCCGTAGAAGGTCAGGTAGAGCCCCGAGCGCTTGTGCAGGTCGAACGTCTCCACGTAGTGCTGCGCGACCGCCAGCGGGTCCGTTTCGCTCCACCAGTCGCAGAAGCGCCGAAGCGCGTCCGTCGTGGCCGAGCGCGGCAGCTCCGCCACGGCAGCCGCGATCTCCTCGCGGGCCGCGATCAGCTCGTCGTCGGGGTACTGGAGCAGCAGCGAGCACAGCTTGTAGGTCGTGGCCGCGGTGGCGCGGCGGCGCGAGCGCGCCATCAGCCGCCCGCCTTCTCGTCGCCGTTCACCTGCACGACCTCGATGCCCGAGCCCTGCGCCTGCGGCAGCATGAACGCCTCGTCGCGCGCGTGGGAGTCGTAGGCGATAGCGCCGCAGTTGCCGGGCCCGCCCTCGAAGTCCAGGCCGCAGGTGCCCTGCTGCTCCATCAGCCGGTCGGCCAGCTCGGTGTGCGCCTGCGGGATCACGTAGCGCTCCTCGTACTTCGCGATCGCGAGCAGCCGGTACATGTCCTCCACGTCCTGCACCGTCATGCCGACCGCCGTGGCCATCGCCTCGTCGTGCTCGCCCAGCACCTCGCGCTTGCGCATGTGGCCGCGCATCGCGGCGAGCCGGCGCAGCACGTCGCGGATCACCTCGGCGTCGCCGGCCGACAGCAGGTTGGCCAGGTAGTCGACCGGGATCCGCATGGCCTCGATCGCCGGGAACACGTGGTCGGGGTCGGCCTCGTAGCCGTCGGTCTCCAGGCTGTTCACGATCGGCGAGAGCGGCGGCACGTACCAGACCATGGGCAGCGTCCGGAACTCCGGGTGCAGCGGCAGCGCCACGCGGTAGCGGTGCGCGAGCGCGTAGACCGGCGAGCGGCGCGCCGCCTCGATCCAGTCGTCGGGGATGCCGTCGCGCGCCGCCTGCTCGCGCACGGCGGGGTCCTCGGGGTCGAGGAACACGTCGCGCTGCGCGTCGAGCAGGTCGCGCTCGTCCGGCACCGACGCGGCGGCCTCCACGCGGTCGGAGTCGTAGAGCACGATGCCCAGGTAGCGGATCCGCCCGACGCAGGTCTCCGAGCAGATCGTCGGCTGGCCGATCTCGATGCGCGGGTAGCAGAGCGTGCACTTCTCGGCCTTGCCGGTCCTGTGGTTGAAGTAGACCTTCTTGTACGGGCAGCCCGACACGCAGAAGCGCCACCCGCGGCACTTCGCCTGGTCCACCAGCACGATGCCGTCCTCGTCGCGCTTGTACATGGCGCCCGACGGGCACGACGCCACGCACGACGGGTTCAGGCAGTGCTCGCAGATCCGCGGCAGGTAGAACATGAACGTCTGCTCG
>JAICRZ010000113.1 GCA_025937135.1 Thermoleophilaceae bacterium | reverse complement strand
TAGTCGTCCTCCACCTGGCGCAGCGCCTTCTCGAGCGACCGCTCGCGACCGATCTGGGTGGACATCGCGATCTCCGCGCCGGCCAGGTCGATCGAGGCGCATGCCACGTCGACCTCGCGCTTGCGGATCGCCTCGCGGATCGAGGTGTGATGCACGAGCACGTCGTACATCGACACGTCGAGCGAGTCGGGGTCGATGCCCTGCGACATGGTCAGGTTGCCCTGGGGGTCCATGTCGACGCAGAGCACGCGGTTGCCGCTCTCTGCAAAAGCGGCCGCGAGGTTCAGCGTCGTAGTCGTCTTCGCGACCCCGCCCTTCTGGTTTGCGAAGGCGATGACCTTCGCCTTTGAGGACTCCGTCACTGATGACTCCGAGCTTTCGATTTCGTCGTATCGGCGCGGGAAAAGACCCATGTTGCACTGCGTATTCGTACGGGTGTGGAAGATTCCTTCCGGTGAGCGTGCTACTCGACAAGCGACTCGTGGTCGTCATGGGCAAGGGCGGCGTCGGCCGGACGACCGTCGCGGCCGCGCTCGGGCTCGCCGCCGCGCGCGCGGGAAAGCGGGTCATGATCGCCGAGGTCGCGCAGCAGGAGCGGCTCTCGCGCGTCTTCCGCCGCGAGGGCGTCGGCTACTCGGAGACCGAGCTCGCCGACAACTTCTACGTCATGAGCGTCGACCCCCAGCACGCGCTCGACGAGTACCTCGGCCGCCAGATCCCCGGTCCGCTCTCGGGGGCACTGCTGCACAACCGCATCTTCGAGTACTTCGTGGCGGCGGCGCCCGGCGTGCGCGAGCTCACCACGATCGGCAAGGTCTGGGAGCTGGCGCAGCTCGACCGCAAGTACGGCTCGACCGCGCGCTACGACCTCGTCATCCTCGACGCGCCCGCCTCGGGCCACGGGCTCGCGATGCTCCAGTCGCCGCGCACGTTCGGCGAGATCGCGCGCGTCGGGCCGATCCGCCGCCGCGCCGACATGATCCACGAGTTCCTGAGCGACCCCGCCCGCACCGGCGTCGTGTCCGTCGCGCTCCCGCAGGAGATGCCCGTGAGCGAGACGATCGAGTTCCGCGACAGGCTCCATGCCGAGATGGACATCGACGTGGACGCGGTGATCGTGAACCAGCTGCTGCCCGAGCGTTTCACCATCGAGGAGGCCGAGCAGATAGAGGCCGTGAACGGCGACCACGGCTCCGACGACGTGGCAGCCGCCCTGCGCGCCGCGATCTCCGAGCATCGCCACGCGCGCACGCAGCGCACCCAGCTGCGGCGGTTGAAGAAGGAGGTCGGCGAGGTGGTGACGCTGCCGTATCTGTGGGACCCCGAGCTCGCGCTCGAGGACTACGAGCGGCTGGCGGACGAGCTGGAGAGGAAGCTCGCGTGAGCGTGGGCGAGCTGCTCGAGGGCAAGCGCGTGTGCATCTGCGCGGGCGCCGGCGGCGTCGGCAAGACCACCACCTCCGCGGCGATCGCGATGGGCATGGCCGCGCGCGGGCTCAAGGTCGCGGTGCTCACGATCGACCCGGCCAAGCGGCTGGCCAACTCGCTCGGCCTGCCGGAGCTCGGCAACGAGGAGCGCCAGGTCGCCCCCGAGCGCTTCGCCGAGGCCGGGCTCGAGATGCGCGGCGAGCTGTGGGCGATGATGCTCGACGCCAAGCGCACCTGGGACGAGGTGATCGAGCGCCACGCCTCCGATGAGCGCACGCGCGACGCCGTGCTGAACAACCGCATCTATCAGGAGCTCTCGAACGCGGTCGCCGGCTCGACGGAGTACATGGCGATCGAGAAGCTGTTCGAGATCTACCACGAGGACCGCTACGACCTCCTGGTGCTCGACACCCCGCCCACACGCAACGCGCTGGAGTTCCTGGAGGCGCCCGAGCGGCTGTCTCGCTTCGTCGATTCGCGCTCGCTGTCGTTCTTCCTGAAACCCGGTCGGATCGGCATGAAGGTGATCGGCCGCGGCAGCGGGCTGATCTTCAGCGTGATGAAGCGCGTGACCGGCATCGACCTGCTGAAGGACCTCTCCGAATTCTTCCAGTCGTTCGGCGACATGGCCGTGGGCATCGGGGAGCGCGCCGAGCGCGTGGGCGAGCTGCTCGGGCAGCGCGACACCACGTTCCTGCTCGTGACCTCGCCGCAGCGCGACGCGATCGACGAGGCGATCTTCTTCCGCCGCCGCCTGCGCGACCAGCGGCTGCCGTTCGGCGGCGCGATCGTGAACCGCGTGCACGAGGGGCCCGAGTCGGACACCGACGTGAGCGACGACCTCGAGGCGCTGCTCGGTGAGAAGCTCGGCCGCAAGGTGGCGCGCAACTTCGAGGACCACCGCCGGCTGGCCGCCCACGACCGCACCGGCGTCGGGCGGCTTATGCGCGAGCTGGGCAGCGAGCCGCTGATCGCGGTGCCGCTGCTCGACGACGACGTCCACGACATCGGCGGGCTCGCGGAGCTCGGCGACTACCTGTTCGCGGGGGAGTTCGTTCAGGTCTGAGCGTGCTCGGCGGCCATCACCAGCTCCTTCACGGCGTCGGGCGCCTTCTGCGGCGAGCCTGAGTCGAACGGCGGCTGCGGGTCGTACTCGATCCCGAGCTGGATCGCCTGGGCCACCTCGGCGCCGGCGATCCTCGCGGCGAGGGTGAGGGCCATGTCGATGCCCGCCGACACACCGGCTGCCGTGACCACCTTGCCCTGCTCGACCACCCGGCGCTGGACGGGGTTGTCGAGATAATCCGTGTAGAGCCAATGGGTTGTCGCCTCGAGCCCGTCGAGCACGCCGGCCGCGTGCAGGACGAGCGCGCCGGTGCAGACGGAGGTCGTGTACTCGGAGGCTTCGTGGACGGCGCGCACCCACGCGAGCGTGGAAGCGTCGTGCATCACCGTCCGCGTGCCCGCCCCTCCCGGGACCACGAGGATGTCCGGCTCGACATCGGCGAACGACGTCTCGACGTCGACCGAGAGCATCCGCGTGTCGGTCTTGTACACGCCCGGCTCCGCGGCCACGAAGTCCACGCGCGCGCCGGGCAGGCGGCTCAGGACCTCATACGGCCCGACTGCGTCGAGCGCGGTGAATCGGTCGAACAACGGGATCGCGATCTGCATCGGTCCGTCCTCCTGTCTGGAATCGCTGCCGGTACTCCGCCGGGCCCACGCCAAGGCGCCGGTGGAAGGCGCGGCGCATCGTCTCGACGGTGCCGAAGCCGCACGCGCGCGCGATCGCGTCGACCTTCGCGCCGGTCGACTCGAGCCGCAGCCGCGCGCCGTCCACGCGCAGCGTCTCCACGTAGGCGGCCGGTGTCATGCCGAGCTCGCGCCGGAAGGCGCGGGCGAAGTTGCGCGGGCTCATGTGCGCGCGCTCCGCGAGGCGCTCGACCGGGAGATCCTCGTCCAGGTGGCCGGGGAGCCAGGCCTGGAGCTCGCGCAGCGGCTCGCGGTCGGCGACCTGTGCGCGCAGGTGCGAGCTGAACTGCGACTGGCCACCGCTTCGCCGCGCGTAGATCACGAGCCAGCGCGCCGTCTCGAGCGCGACCTCGTGGCCGAGGTCCTCCTCCACCAGCGCCAGCGCCAGGTCCATCCCGGCGGTGACTCCCGCCGAGGTCCAGACGTCGCCGTCGCGCACGAAGATCGCATCCGGGTCGACCTCGATGGCCGGGAACAGCTCCGCGAGCTGCCCGGCGTTGGCCCAGTGCGTGGCGGCGCGGCGGCCGTCGAGCAGCCCGGCGGCGGCCAGGATGAAGGCGCCGCTGCACACCGAACCAACGCGTCGCGACCGGGTCGCCGCCCGAGCGAGCCAGCGCGTCAGGCGGGCGTCGCGCGCCGCGTCCTCGACCTGCCCGCCGGCCACGAGCAGCGTGTCGATCGGTCCGCGCACCGCTGCGATCGCGCGGTCGGGAACGATCGTGAGGGCGCTCGCGCTGCGGACCGGAGCAGCGCTCGGCGCCACGATCTCGACCTCGTACGGGTCGCCCGCGATGCGACCGGCGGCGGCGAACACCTCCATCGGGCCCGTGACGTCGAGCGGCTGGAAGCCGTCGAAGGCGAGGATGAGCACGCGTCGCACGCCCTCATCATGGACGCCCGCCCGTTTGGCAGCAACGACAACTAGCGGGCAGATCCTGCCATTCGCACGGTGAGCATGACCACCTCGGGCGCGGCCCGGAAACGGATCGGGTAGGTGCTCGTGCCGATCCCGCGGCTCACGTACATCACGCGCTCGCCCTCGCGCGCGAGCCCACCGGCGAAGCGATCGCCGTAGCGCGACGGCGTCACGCGCTCGCGCACGACCGGGATGTTCACCTGCGCGCCGTGCGTGTGGCCGGCCAGCGCGAGCAGCGGGCGGTCGGGCAGCTTCGGGAAGAGGTCCGGGTCGTGCGAGAGCACCACGAGCGGGGCGCTCGCGGGCACCATCGAGAACGGCGTGTCGAGGTCGGGCTCGCGCGTGGAGGCGTCGGCCAGGCCCACGATCCACACGACCTGGCCGCCGAAGTCGACCGATGCCGCGTCGTTCTCCAGCACGTCGATGAGCTGCTCACGCAGCGCGTGGCGGACTCGCTCGCCGTCGTTCTTCCAGTCGTGGTTGCCCAGCACGGCGAACGAGCCGAGCGGCGCCTCGAGCTCACCGAGCCGGCGCGCGACCGCCTCCGGCTCGACCGGGTCGGCAAGCGCGACGTCGGGGTCGATGTAGTCGCCCAGCAGCGCGACCAGGTCCGGGCGCGCAGCGTTCACGGCCTCGACCACCTTGCCGACGCGCTTCTCGGTCACGTGCGGCGCGCCCGCGTGCAGGTCCGAGATGAGCGCGATGCGCAGGTCAGCCAGCTCCGCCGGCCAGTGCGCGACCTCCACCCTCACCTCGCGGACGCGCAGCCGGCGCGGCTCGACGACCGTTGTCCAGAGGGCGGCCGCGCCCGCTGCGGCGGCGGCACTCATCAGTGCCCGCTTCATCCGTACACGACGATGAGCGCGGCGGTCGCGACTCCGAGCAGGATCGTCAGGAGCCCGATCGACAACATCACGCGATCGTTCAGGTTCAGCCAGAGGCCGGCCCTGACGGCGCGTTCCACCTGGCGGCCGCGCCACAACCCGTAGCCGACGATCGTGACGCCGAGGATCGCGTAGCCGGTGCCGAGCGCGGCGTACGGCCAGACGTGGTTGCTGCCGGCGAGCTCCGGGGCGATGCGCCCGACCCCCAGCGCGACGGCGAGAACCGTGAGGCCGGTCCGCAGCCAGGCCAGCAGCGTGCGCTCCGACGCGAGCAGGGTGCGACGCGAGGCGTCGCCCGTCTCGTCGAAGCGGTCGGTCATGCCCCGAGGTTAGATCGGGGCGGAGTAGCTCGAGGGATCGTCGTCGAGCTCCCAGTCGGCCGACGCCGTGACGCCCGTCTCCTCTTCTTCGTCCTCTGCCGACTGCCGACTGCCGACTGCCGACTCCTCACGAGTGTCCTCAGCCCTGATCTCGAAATGCTCGGTTCCGGTGATCAGGAGGTCGTCCGCCACCGACTTGAGGTCCGAAGCGAGATAGCCGCACAGCACGTCGCGCAGCAGCGCGCGCACGTGCTGCTCGAGCTCGAGCACGATCGAGCGGGTCGTGTCCGGACCCTCCTCGTCGAGGCCAGGGAGCCCGGACATCACCTTGTGCTCGAGCTGGAACGCCAGCTCGAGGCGCCGCTGCAGGGTCTTCCTTCCGTCTTCCTCGGCGCACAGCGTCGCGACACGGCGCGTCAGGGCGGCGCTCCCGGCGTCGTCGGTGGCATCGAGCAGCGAGCGCAGGGCGAGCAGGTAGTCGGAGAGCGCCTCGGAGTCGAGCGCGCGCTCAGCACCCATCTCGAAGCGCGACAGCGCCCAGGCGATCCGGCCGCCGGGCCGCGCGCCCGCCACGAGGTCCACGAGCTCGACCAGCTCGGGCTGCTCGCCGGCGCTGAGCGTCCACGGCGCCCCGCGGCCGGGGCCGCTGAGGCCGATCGGGATCGGCTGCCAGGCGCCCTCGTCCGCGCGCCCCCAGCCGACCGGACCGAAGGCGACCGCGCCCGGCTTGAACAGGCGCAGCGCGGTGAGCAGCTTGCGGAAGCGGATGCGCGCCTCGCTGACGGGCAGCTGCTCGTCGGCGGCCACGTCGCGGCGCAGGACGCAGAGCACGTTGGGCGGGCCGCCGCGCTCGACCTGGCCGGTGGCGTCGCCCCAGACCGCGCCGGGTGGCGCGTCGAGCTTGTCGCCGGCGATGAGGAAGAGCCCGTCGCCGAGGTCGACGCGGTCGTTCTCCAGCTCGACCCCATGGAGCGGCGCGATCAGCGCGGTCCGGATCGTGTTCTCGAAGAGTGCCCGCTCGACCTCGCCGTAGACGCGCTCGAAGCGCTCCTCGGGGAACTCGAAGCTGGTCGCGTCCTCGTAGAGCCGCTCGAGCATGGCGCAGAGGCCGGCCTCGGAGTCCGCGCTCGTGCCGCCGGACTGCATCCGCAGGTAGGTCTCGGCGCCGCTGCCGAGCGCCGCGATGGCGCTGCCATAGGCGGGCAGACTTCTGAGCTGCGGCCAGCGCTCGGCGACGAACTCGCTCGTCAGCGGCTGGTAGCGGTAGAGCACCGACGCCCCGCCGGGCTCCTCCACCACGTCGAAGGGAATCTCGGCGCCCTGCTTGAGCTCGTTCGTGAGCTGCGCCGCGGCCTCGAGCGCGAAGTCCCGCAGCGCATCGTGGAGACGGCGATTGCGCATGCGCGAGCTTTCGCCATAGCTCGCTTTGCTCCTTTCGCGCTCCGTTCGTTACACGCCCGCCAATTCTCCTCGCGCTGGGATGGCTGGGTAGGGAGAGTGGTCCGATGGGCCGCAATCGGGGGGAAAGTGACAAGGGCGCGCGCGACCCGCGGCCGCGTCACGTTCCCTCGCACTATGCGAGTGAAAGTGACACGCAGGCGCTCCATGCGCGGGCGGGTCACTTTTCCGCCACGCAGAAGGGGCTGATCACGACGGCGCAGCTCCTCGGTGCCGGCCTTCCGAGCAGCACGATCTCGCGCTGGGTCGCGGCCCAGCGCCTCCACCGCATGTACCGCGGCGTCTATCTCCTCGGGCATCCCGTGCCCCCGCCCTGGGCGATCGAGCTCGGTGCCGTACTTGCCTACGGTCGCGGCGCAGCGTTGAGCGACCGGCCCGCGGCCGTCGTACTCGGGTTTCTCCCACGTGACGATGGCCCGATGCACGTGACGCTCACCCGCAACGCCCGAAGCCACTCCGGGATCCGCGTGCACCGCGCGAGGCACCTCGACGCGGGAACCTGCCACGGCATCCCGGTCACCAGTCCGCTCCAGACCCTCTTCGACCTCAGCCGCAGCGCCGGCGCGCGGGACCTCGAGCGGGCCGTCGACGAAGCGCTCGTGCAATCGCTCGTCGATCCCGACGACCTCATGCGCTCACCGCGCATCCGGCGGTTGCTCGAGCTTCAGGCCGGCCCGAGCGTCACGAAGAGCGAGGCCGAGGCGAAGCTGCGGCAGCTCATCCGTGACGCGAAGCTGCCGCCGGCCCTGCACAACACCGAGGTGGCCGGGCGACACGTGGACGCGTTCTGGCCGCCGTCGCTGGCGGTCGAGGTCGACAGCTTCAAGTTCCACGGAACGACGCCGCGGAAGTTCCGCAACGACCACGACAAGACCGCGGCGCTCGAGCTGGCGGGCATCAGGCTGATCCGCGTGACCTGGTGGCAGCTCGTCGACGAGCCGCTGGCCACGGCAGCACGCCTGGGGCGGGCGCTCTACGCGACTGCGAGCGTGCCGCCGCCGGCGCCGAGCCACTCGCGCCCGTACTGACGCATGTCCTCGATCAGCGGGAGCAGCGCGCGGCCCTTGTCGGTGAGCTCGTACTCCACGCGCGGCGGCACCTCGGGGTAGGTGCGACGCTCGACGATGCCCTCTTCTTCGAGAGCGCGCAGGCGCAGAGAGAGCGTGCGCGGCGAGATGCCGGCCAGAGAGCGCTCGAGCTCGCAGAAGCGGCTGCGGCCCTCGGCGAGGTCGCGGATCACGAGGATCGTCCACTTGGCGCAGACGAGATCGGCGGTCGCACAGACCGGGCAGACGTCGTCGCCGGGTGCGCAGTCAGCAGCTTGCTTCATTAAGTGAAGTGTAGCGCCGGCCGCGCACCCGGGCGCGCGATCAGCCGCCCAGCGAGCCCAGCAGACCGCCGCCGCCGCTGCTGCTGCCGCTGTTCACGGACGCCGTCACGGCACCCTCGCTCGGCTGCACGAGAACCCAGCCCGCGCCCTGGAAGCCGAGCTGGATCGTCTCGCCGGAGCCGCGGCCGATCAGCGTCTTGAGGTTGGCGTCCATCTTCACGTGCGGCGTCACGCTCGACGACCACGTGATCGCGGCGTTCGGGTCGACGAACGTCGGCGAATCGCCGGTCTGGAGCAGGACGGGCGGGCCGTCGGAGACGATCGCCACCCAGCCGGTCCCGGTCAGCGACATGTTGTAGAGCCCGCCCGAGAGCGCGCCGGCGGCACCCGAGTCGAGCCGCTTGATGTCCCATTCGATCCCCGCGTCGAACGCGAGGATGTTGCTGCCGTTGCACGTGATCGACTCGCCCTCGAGCTTGATCAGGTGGATGTCCTGGGCCTGGACGGCGAAGAAGACCTCGCCGGTGCCCTCGACCTTCATGAGCTTGGTGCCCTCGCCGGTCACCGCCTTCTTGATGAACTTGCTCACGCCGCCGGTGCCGGCATGCTCGAACTTCACGTCGCCCTGGTAGGCGACCATCGAGCCGAGCTTCGCCTGGACGGTGATCTGGTTGAGCGAGACCTTCAGCAGCTTGGAGTTCTGAAGCGCGAACGCATCCTGCGACTGGGTCTCCTGAAAGGAACCGAGTGTGCTCTGCACGAGTCCTCCTGGGGATTTCTACGATCGGGGTGGCCAGTGACCACCATCTGCCCCCGAGCGCTGTCCGTCAAGGCCTGCGCAGCTAGACGGGCTGCTCGGCGCCCATGAGCTGCTCGACCGAGGTCGAGCGCTGCCCGTCGGCTGCCACCAGGAGCTTGAAGTCGTGCGGCGAGGTGGCGGCCTTGATGGCCTCCTCCATCGACACCCGGCCGGCCTGGACGTGGCCCAGGAGCGCCTGGTCGAAGGTCTGCATGCCGTAGTAGGAGCCCTCGCCGATCGCGTCGGTCAGCCGGCCGGTCTCCTGCGGGTCCATGATCATGTCCTTCACGCGTCCGGTGGAACGCAGGATCTCGCAGCAGGCCACGCGGCCCGACTCGTCGATCGTCCGCACGAGGCGCTGGGAGATGACCGCCTTCAGCGTGCCCGCCAGCATCGCCCGGACCTGCTGGCCCTGGTGCGGGGGGAAGAAGTCGATGATGCGGTTGATCGTCTCCGGCGCGTCCAGCGTGTGGAGCGTGGAGAGCTCGTGGTGGCGGGTCTCGGCCGCGGACTGGGCCGTGGCCACCGTCTCCTCGTCGCGCATCTCGCCGACCAGGATCACGTCCGGGTCCTGGCGCAGCACGCGGCGCAGCGCGCGGCTGAACGAGTTCGTGTCGGTGCCGACCTCGCGCTGGTTGATGATCGAGCGGCGATCGCGATGGAGGAACTCGATCGGGTCCTCGATCGTGACGATGTGCTTCGCCGTCGTGCGGTTGATCTGGTCGATGATCGCCGC
>JAICRZ010000135.1 GCA_025937135.1 Thermoleophilaceae bacterium | reverse complement strand
GCCGCGCTCGATCTCGGCGAGGGCTTCCTCGTGGGACCACGCACGCTTGTACGGGCGGGTCGACACGAGGGCGTCGTATACGTCGCAGAGCGCGCAGATGCGCCCGTACAGCGGGATCTCCCCCGCCGCGAGGCCGGCGGGGTAGCCGCTGCCGTCCCAGCGCTCGTGGTGGGTCAGCGCGATCTGCTCGGCGGTCTGGAGCAGCGGCGACGCCGAGCCCGCGAGGATCGAGGCGCCGATCTGGGCGTGCGTCTTCATCGTCTCCCACTCGTCCGGATCGAGCTTGCCGGGCTTGAGCAGGATCCGGTCGGGGATGCCGATCTTGCCCACGTCGTGGAGCACGCTGGCGTGGCGGACGAGCTCCGCCTCGTCCTCGCTCAGCCCGATCGCGCGCGCCAGCGCGTGGCAGTAGTCGCTGATGCGGTCGATGTGCTCGCCGGTCTCCTCGTCGCGCGACTCGGCGGCCAGCGCCAGCCGGCGCACGACCTCGAGCTGGGTGTCCGCGAGCTCGGCGGTGCGCTGGCGGACGCGCTCGTCGAGCACCTCGTTCTCGTCGGCGACCCGGCGGCGCTCGCTCGACTCGATGGTGTGGCTCGCGACGATCGTCGCGACGGTCGAGACCACGAGCGTGGCCATCGGCGCCACCACCGACACGATCAGGCCGTGGTTGAACGCCTCCTGAGCGCCCACGAGATACGCGAGCCCGGTTGCCGGCGCGAGGAGCGCGGCGAGCGCGATCCGCAGGCGGCTTGCTGCCAGCGCCGGCAGCGTCGCGCAGAGCAGGATGAGCACGATGTCGAGCGGCAGCGGCGCGCTCCGCAGCGGCAGCTTGTGTAGCGCGGTCCAGATCGCGTTCGCCTCGACCTCGGGGCCGGGCATCAGGCCGTGGCCGGCGGGGGTCGAATGCACGTCCTGGAGGCTCGGCGCGGTCGCTCCCACGACCACGATCGCGGTCTTGAAGATCGCCGGGTCGAAGCGCCCGTGGAGCACGTCGGAGAAGGAGACGGTCGGGAAGCTGCCCGGGCCGCCGCGGTAGTCGATCCACGCGCCGCCCGGAGGGAACGCGGACGGCTTCAGGTACGGGCCACCGGCGCGCCGTGCGGCCACCACGCCGATCCCCGAGAGCCCGTCGATCCTCCGCTCGAAGCGCGTCTTCAGCCCGTCGTCGTCCACGGGCAGGCTGCTCGACGCCGCCACCGAGTGGATCGCCGCGAGGTTGGCGTCGCCGCCGAGCACGTTGGTGTGCCCGTCCTTGCTCACCTCGGTCGTGGCCAGCACCCCGCCGCCGGCGCGGCCGAGGGCGTCGTACAGGGCCATGTCCTCACGCGGCTTGGTCGGCTCCGTGAACTGGACGTCGTAGACGATCTCCTTCGCGCCGGCCCGGTGGAGGCGGTCGATCAGACGGCCGTGCAACGACCGCGGGAACGGCCACTGGCGCTTCAGGGCCGAGAATGTGACGTCGTCGATCGCCACCACGACGATGCCCTTCGGCCGCGGCTCGTGCCGGAGCTGGAAGCGGGCGCTGAGCGTCTGGCGCTCCGAGCCGCCGAGGGCGCCGGTCAGCTCGAGCGTCACGCCGGTCAGCGCGGCGACGAAGGCGGCGGTGAGCAGCGCCACGACGCGCGGCGCGCGCAGGCGACGCAGCAGGCTGCCCTCGACAGGGTTCACACCGTGGGTGATCGACGCTCCCGGCGACGGCCTTGAGCGGAGGCTGAAGTCAGGCTCGCTCCTGCCGATTCACTCGCTAGCCTTGCCGCTGCCCTGGAGGGGTGCCGGAGTGGTTGAACGGGGCGGTCTCGAAAACCGTTAACGGCGGTTTCGTCGTTCGAGGGTTCGAATCCCTCCCCCTCCGCTTTTACCCGATCGCCGGGATGACCTCGCGCCCGATCAGCTCGACGTGCTCGAGGTCGCGGTGCAGCAGGTTCTGGAGCATCACGCGCTCGACCCCCGCGTCCTGGAGCTCGCGGAGCTGCGCGACCGCCTCCTTGCTGGTCCCGGCGATCCAGGCCTCGGAGATGCCGGCCTCGCCGTTCCACTCCTCGAGTCGCTTCACACGCGCGTCGTAATCGGCGCGGTCCGCGCCCACGAGCACGCCGGTCATGACCGACAGCGGCAGGCGGTCGTCGAGCTTGCCGCGCAGCTCGCGGCAGAACTCGGCGGTCGGGAAGACGGTGTTGTACTCGTCGGCGTAGGCGGCGGCCAGTCGCAGGCTGCGCGGGCCGCCGCTGCCGCCGATCACGATCGGCGGTCCGGGGCGCTGGATCGGCTTCGGCAGCGCGTCGAGGTTCTCGACCCGGTAGTGCTCGCCGTCGAACGAGAAGGCGCCGTCGCTCCACTCGCCGCGGACGATCTGCAGCTGTTCCTCGAGCACGTCCATGCGCGTGCGCGTCGCGTGGAAGGGGAAGCCGTAGGCGCGGTGCTCGGACTCGAGCCAGCCGGCGCCGATTCCCAGCTCGACGCGCCCGCCGGATACGTGGTCGGCCGTCGCCACCGACTTGGCCAGCACCGACGGGTGGCGGAAGCTCGCCGGCGAGACCATCGTGCCGAGCCTGATCGTGTCGGTGACCGCGGCCAGCGCATTGACCGTGGACCACGCATCGAGCGAGCCGCGCTCGTGCCTGCCCTGCACCGACAGGTAGTGGTCGGAGCGGAACAGCGCATCGAAGCCGCTCGCCTCGGCGGTCCGCGCGAGCGCGACCCAGTCGTCCCAGGTCACGTCCTCCTGACCCTCGATCATGAGGCAGACACGCATCAGCCGAGCCCCTCCACGACGCCGGCGTCGAGCTCGCGCAGGGAACCGAGCCGGATCTCGGCGGTGGCGAGCGCCTCGCCGGTCGGTGGGTAGCGCGGGTCGGGCACGGCGATCACCCTCATACCCGCGGCATGGGCGGACAGCAACCCGTTCGTGGAGTCCTCGACCGCCGCGCACGCGCGCGCGTCCACCTCGAGCCGTCGCGCCGCCTCGAGGTAGACGTCCGGAGCGGGCTTGCCGCGGGCCGCTTCCTCCGACGAGACGACCGCGCCGAAGTGCGGGCGCAGCTCGGTGAGCTCCAGCGCCAGCTCGATCAGCGGCCGGTTGGCCGACGACGCCACGCCGAGCGGCCATGAGTCCGCCACGCGCTCGACCGCCTCGCGCGCGCCCGGCATCAGGCTGAGGTGGTCGCGGTAGACGGCGTCGAGCCGCTCGACCACCGCGCGCGAAATCTCCTCCGGCTCAATCCGCACGCCGAGCTCGTCGTGCAGCCAGCGCGACCACTCCCGCGAGCTCATCCCCATCATCTCCTGCTGTGCGCTGTCGCGCCAGCGGCCGCCGTTCTCGCGGGTGATCGCCTCGCGCGCCTCCGCCCAGAGCTCCTCCGAGTCGATCAGCACGTTGTCGAGGTCGAAGACGATCGCCGCGATGGCCACGGGGGTGAGTATTTCGCGGAGATGGGAACAACAGGGGACCACCCCTACTCAGGAGACCCTTCCAGCAATGATCTCGTACCTCATTCTCAGTGCCATCATCGGCCTTGTGGTAGGCGCCCTGGCGCGCCTCGCGCTTCCGGGCCGCGACCCCATGGGTCTCTTCACCACGATGCTCGTGGGCCTCGCCGGCTCACTTGCGGCCGGCCTCGTCTACGCGGCGCTGTTCCACCGCGGTGGTGGCGGCTTCCTGCTGTCGGTCCTGTTCTCGATGGCGATCGTCTATCTGATCCGCCGCTCGCGCGGCGGCTCGCTGACCGACCCGGGCCCCGGGGCGCGCCGCTTCGAGCGCCGCCCGCGCGCGGGCGCCTGGCGCTGAGCTAGCGGCCCGGCTGGGGCAGCGACCTGGTATCGACGACCTCGAAGTCGCTGCCGTGGACCGCGCCGAGATGGTGCAGGTCGTCGTTGTCCCAGCCGCGGTTCGGCGCGCCCGAGATGAACCAGTTCGAGCCGTTGTCGGCCACGATCATCCCGTAGCGCTTGAGCGCGTTCAGCACGATCCGCGACTGGCGCGGGAACCGCGAGGTGTCGAAGCTCGCCTTGAGCCGGAAGCGCATGCCCATCGGCGGCAGGTCGGGGTCGGTCAGGTTGGAGGCGAAGTGGCGCGCGGGGTACGCGAACGCGCGCCGCGTGCGCTCGACCGTGAAGCGCAGCGCATGGTCGATCGAGCCGCGCCTGACCTCGTCGTAGCGCGCGAGGCCCGGGAGGATCGGCAGGCCCGCGGCGTCCGCTGACGTCCAGCCGGCCGGGCGCAGCTTGTTGGAGCGCAGGTTCCAGACCGCGCCCGACCCGGCGCGCCAACCGTGGGAGGACGGGTACAGCGCGAACAGCTCGTAGAGCTTGCAGCGGCTGCGGTCCACGATGATCGCGTGGCGGTCGCCGGAGGACCTGCGGCCGCCCTCGATCGGCACGTCGCGGGGGATCGGGTACGGGCCCTTGTCGGACTCGTCGGCGTAGTCGAACTTCACGCGGCTGCGGTGCTGGTGGCGGCCGACGGTGGTGTACGGGATTCCGATCGGGCTGCCCTGGTAGCGGCCGGAGCCGAAGTCGGGATGGACCGGGTCACCGGGGCCGATCGCGCGGACGATCGCGGCGGAGTTGCCGGCCACGGGCAGCCGGTCGACGCGCTGGTTCCACGCGCTGGTCTTCGGAAAGAGCGGGCAGTGCTTCTCGCTCGGGAGGCGGTGGGCGCCGCTGACACCGGCCGCGACGGCGACCAGCACGGCTGCGGCGAGCGCGACGGTGATGAGCTTGGCACGCACCGCCGCAAGGCTAGCCCTCAGGAACGCCGCCGCCGCTGCCGATATCGCCCGTCGTGCGACTCGCCGCCGCCAGCTTCGTCGCAGCACTCGCGCTCGCCCTCCCGGCGGCCGCGTCCGCCGATGCCCTGCTGCCGCCGGGCGGCAAGGTGTTCGCCGGGGTGAGCGGCGGGTACGACACGTCGTCCTTCGAGCGGCAGACCGGCCGTCACCCGGCGGTCCTCCAGTTCTTCAGCGCCTGGGGCGGCTCGCTCGAGTACATGTTCCGCGGCGCGGCGTCGTCGCGCGCGCGCCTGATGATCCACATCTCCACGCTGCGCAACAACCGCGAGGTGATCACCCCGCGGGGAATCGCGCGCGGCGCGGGCGACGCCTACCTCGTGCGACTGAACCGGCGGATCGCCGAGGGCGGAGCGCCGGTCTACATCCGGCTCATGGCCGAGATGGACGGCAACTGGAACCCGTACTGCGCATTCGATGCCAACGGCCGCTCGCGCGGGCCGGCGCACAGCACCAAGCAGTTCAAGCGCGCGTGGCGGCGCACGGTGATCGTCCTGCGCGGCGGTCCGGTGGCCGAGCTGAACGCGAAGCTGCGCGCGCTGGGGATGCCACCGGTGCAGACCACGCGCGACGAGCTGCCGCGCGCGAGCGTCGCGTTCCTCTGGGTCCCGCAGGTGGCCGGCGCGCCCGACACCCGCGCCAACTCGCCGCGCGCCTACTGGCCGGGCGCGAAATACGTCGACTGGGTCGGCACCGACTTCTACTCGAAATTCCCGAACTTCGCGGGGCTCGAGCGCTTCTACGACGAGTTCCGCGGCAAGCCGTTCTCGTTCGCCGAGTGGGCCGTCTGGGGCGCCGACAACCCCGGCTTCGTCCACCGCATCTTCGGCTGGGCCCGCTCGCACCGGCGCGTGCGGATGTTGCTCTACAACCAGGGCGTGAGGAGCGCGGGCCCGTTCCGCCTCGTGCACTACCCGCGCAGCCGCGCCGCGCTCGCGGCCGAGTTGCGATCGCCGCGGTTCGCGCAGTTCGCGGCCGAGTACCGCCGCTAGATCCCGGGTAGGAGTGGGGCATGACCCCGCGAGAAGAATCAGACCAGCTCCCAGAGGAGCAGCCCGGCGGTGCCGGCGCCGATGACGACGCGCCCGGCGGCGCCCGGGACGAGGCCGGCAAGAACGACGGCGGCGCCGACGACGACGGCGACGCGGAATCGGGCCAGGCCACCGGGAATCCCGAGAACGCCGGTTAGACGCCGAGGCGCTTGCGCATCCACAGGGCGTTCCTGATCGCGAAGCCCTCCCAGTCGTTGTTGAAGTAGAGGTAGACCTCGGCCCTGCGCCGCCACTGCTCGACTCGCGTGGCCCAGGTCTCGAGCTCGGCTTCCGAGTAGTTGCCGCGCCGCCCGCGCCTGCCCCAGTGGAAGCGCACGAGCGTCCAGTCGGCGGTGATCTCGTGCTCGACGTGCGGCCGCGCGGGGTGGTCCCCGATGGCGAGCGCCACGCCGTATGAGCGCAGCAGCTCGTAGACCTCGCTCGTGAACCAGCCGGCGTTGCGGAACTCCACGCAGTGGCGCCCGGGCGGGAGGTTCTCGAGCAGGTTGCACAGGCGCTCGTCGTCGCGCTTGAAGTTGTCCGGTAGCTGCCAGACGATCGGCCCGAGCTTCGCGTTGCCCACGAGCGGGGCGATCGCCTCGTAGTAGCGCCTCACGCCGTCCTCCATGTTCGTGAGGCGCTTGATGTGCGTGAGGTAGCGGCTCGCCTTGAGCGCGAACTCGAAGTCCGGCGGCGTCTCCTCGAGCCAGCGGGCGACGGCGTCGGGGCGCGCGAGGCGGTAGAAGGTCGAGTTCACCTCGACGGTGTCGAAGTGCCGCGAGTAGAACTCGAGCCAGTTGCGCTGCGCGCAGCCCCTCGGGTAGAAGCGCTCGCGCCAGTCCCTGTACTGCCAGCCCGAGCAGCCGATGCGGACCCGCTCCGCCACGGCCGCTAGACCATGGTGCGCTTGTCGGCCTCCGAGAACTGGACCTTCTGGGCCTTGGCGTCGTCGCGGAAGCGCTTCATCTGCATGACCTTCCGCTGGCGCTCGAAGCCCTCCTTCCCGATGATCGCTCCGATGAAGATGAACACGATCGGGATGCCGAGGAAGAGGCCCGCGAAGTTGAGGGTCGAGCCGACGATGGCGCCGACGACCAGGATGACGAGGATTACGGCTGCGATCTGCATAGCGGCGCGCAGTCTATGCGCAGGATGCGCGGAGCGACCCTCTACTCCGTCTCGCGGTTGCCGCGCTCGGTGCCCTCGCGCGTCTCGAACGTCTCCTCGGTGTCGTCCCCGCTGCCCTCGATGACCGGGCGCATCTCGGGGTCGCGCGGGAAGCTCTCGTCGGCCGCTGCCATCGCGTCGACGTTGCCGCCGATCGCGCCGGCGTCGCCGGCGGCCGCCTTCTCCTGCTGGCGAACGAGCGGGTCGTCGTCGGACATGTCGGGCATGACGGCTCCCTCCGGCGGTTCGTGGGCGGGCGTGTTGAGCTGGGCGCCGGGCTCCGAGACGATCGGCTCGGTGGGCGCCACGCTCGCCTGTGAGCTGGGCGGGCCGCCGGGGGACACGGGCGGCTGTGCGCCGGCCTCGGCGGGCGGCTCGTAGCGCTCGTGCTCCTCGGTCTCGGTGGCGCCGGCGCCGGGGGTCACGTTCTCGACCACGCGCTGCACCGTCTCGGCGGCGCTGCTCGCCGCCTGCTTCACGGGCTGGGGCGCGGCGTTCGCGACGGACTGCACGGCCTGAGGCCGGCGCTTCACGACCGCGGCGATCGCGCCTGCGGCGCCGGCAAGGAGGATCAGGGGCTTGAGTCTCATGGAGATCGTCTACCCACGCCCCCTCCGGCGAAACGCCGCGTACGCTGGGATGGAGATGGATTCGCTACGTCAGATTCTCCGCGCCGCCGCGATCGCCGGGTTCACCGTCGGGCTGCTGCTGATGCTGATCAATCCGCCGTCGCTGTCGGGCTTCGGCGGGCTGCTCACGTGGACTGTCGCGGGCGTGGCCTTCGTCCTGTTCGCGGCGTGGGGAACACTTGCGCTGATGGGCCGCCAGTCGATGTCGGAGCGCGAGTTCGACCGGCTCGTGATGCGCAGCGAGGAGCTCGCTCGCCATCCCGAGCACGCACAGGCCGCCACCGACTTCGACCTCCTCGTGGCCGAGGCGATCGACCGCCTGCCACCCGACTTCCTGGCGCTGCTCGAGGACACGCCGGTGATCGTCTCCCGGCACGGCGCGTCCGAGCGCGCGTACGGCCACTACTTCGGCGGCAACTACACGCGCGGCGACTACGAGCACCGCATCGTGCTCTATCAGGACACCCTCGAGCGCGACTTCGGCCACGACCGCGAGCTGCTCAGCGCCCAGGTCGAGCGCACGCTGCGCCACGAGCTCGCCCACCACCTCGGCTGGGGCGAGCGCGGGGTTCGGGAACTCGGGCTT
>JAICRZ010000094.1 GCA_025937135.1 Thermoleophilaceae bacterium | reverse complement strand
GCGCCACGGCAGGTCGGTCGCCTTGGTGATCCCGATCCGCTCGCCCAGCACGATCTCGGGCTCGTGCCCGGCGCGCGGCAGGAATTCGATCGGCCCGCCACCCGTCAGCGGCGTGCCGTTGAGGTCGAGCCAGATGCCGAGCGCCTGGGTGAGCTTGCCGGGCCCGGAGCAGAGCAGCCGCTCGGCGTCGAGCCCGCGCCGGCGGCGCATCAGGTCGAGCCCGTCGAGCGGCTCGAGCGCGCGGATCAGCACGGCCGCGCCGGTCCCCTCGGGCTCGCTCACCGCGTTCAGCAGCGCGTGGATCCCGTACGAGCGGTAGACGTACGCGACCCCGGGCGGCCCGAACAGCACCTCGGTGCGCGGCGTCAGGCCCACGAAGGCGTGGCAGGCGGGCTCCTCCTCGTGGTAGCTCTCCACCTCCACGATCCGGCCCGCCGTCTCGCCATGGCGCACGACGCAGCCGACGAGGTCGCGCGCGACGTCGTGCACCGAGCGGTCGTAGAACTCGAACGTGCGCGGGTCGCGCGTCAAGCGCCGGCCTCGCGCAGCGCCGCGCGGGCCCGGCCGAGCTGCTCACGCACGCGCTCGAGCGACGTGCCACCCTCGGAGACCTTGGACTCGAGCCACGCGCCCTCGGCGAGCACCTCGCTCAGCCCGCCGTCGAGCTGCGGCGCGACGGCCGTGACCTCGGCATCGGTGAGTTCCGCGAGATGCTTGCCCTGATCCACCGCGGTGCGAACGAGCGACGCCACGATTCCGTGAGATTCCCGGAACGGGACGCCGCGACGGACGAGCAGGTCGGCGATGTCGGTGGCGCCGAGGAAGTCGTCGCGCGAGGCCTCCGCCATGCGCTCGCGGTTGAAGCGCAGCCCGCGCAGCATCTCGCGCGCGACCTGGAGCTCGAGCTCGATCGTGTCGACGGCGTCGAACAGGCCCTCCTTGTCCTCCTGGAGGTCCTTGTTATAGGTGAGCGGGAGGCCGTGGAGCACACCGTGCAGCGCGCTCAGGTGCGCGACCACGCGCGGGGCCTTGGCGCGCAGCAGCTCGGCGGCGTCGGGATTCTTCTTCTGGGGCATGATGCTCGACCCCGAGGCGAACGCGTCGGTGGGCTCGCAGAAGCCGAACTCCTGGCTCGACCAGAGCACTATCTCGGCGCCGAGCTGCGAGAGGTGCGTGGCGCAGGTGGCGGCGGCGCTCAGGTAGTCGAGCACGAAGTCGCGGTTCGAGACGGCGTCGATCGAGTTCGGCGACACCGATCCGAACCCGAGGTCGCGGGCCACGGCCACGCGGTCGATCAGGAAGTTGACCCCGGCCAGGGCGCCGGAGCCGAGCGGCATCGCGTCGCTCGCGCGCATGCAGAAGTCGAAGCGCTGCGTGTCGCGGCTGAACTTCCAGAACCACGCGAGCAGGTGATGCGAGAGGTAGACGGGCTGCGCCCGCTGGAGGTGCGTGTAACCCGGCAGCCGCCAGTCGAGGTGCTCCTCGGCGCGTTCCAGCAGCACGTCCATGAGCTCGCAGAGCAGCTGCTTGGCGCTCAGTGAGTGGGCGCGCACGAACAGCGCGACGTCGGTGGCCACCTGGTCGTTGCGCGAGCGCGCGGTGTGGAGCTTGCCGCCGGCCGGGCCGATCAGCTCGATCAGGCGGCGCTCGATCGCCATGTGGATGTCCTCGTCGTCCGGGCGGATCTCGAACGAGTCGCTGTCGATCTCCTGGCGGATCGCGGCCAGGCCGCTGTCGATCGCCTCGAGGTCCTCGGTCGTGATGATCTCGCGCGAGGCGAGCATTCGCGCGTGCGCCCGGGAGAGCTCCAGGTCGTACGGCGCGAGCCGGTAATCGAACGCGACGGACGAGTTCAGGCGCTGGAAGAGCGGGTCCTGCGGAGAGGAGAAGCGGGCCATCGCGCGGCAGTCTACGTGGCGGGGATCAGTGGCCGCTGTAGCCGTTCGCGATGGCCGCGACCTGGACCGCGAGCACCATCCCGAGCAGGTAGCAGCTCACGCCCCAGCCGGCCAGCGCGTTGCGGGAGCGCGGGTAGAGCCTGCTCTCCGGCTTGCGGCCGATCGACAACAGGACCGGCACGAGGAAGAGGAGCCCGAGGGCGATCAGGGCGTAGCCGAGCCAGCCGGTGGCGAGGTACCTCGGGTCGATCCTGAAGTCGCTTGCCATGAGCGCGATCGCGCGGTGCCAGAGGATCACCGGCAGCGCCGCCGCACCCGCGAACCCGGCCAGGCCGACCAGCCGCGCGGTGCGGCGGGCGCGCTCCTCGCGGCGGGCGCGGTAGGACCGGGCGCTCTGAGCCACGCATAGATTGTGAACGTGAGTTCAAGTCCCGTGCTGCGGCCCGCGGAGTCCCGCGACGACGGCGCCATCGCGGCCCTGATGTACGCGACCGCCGCCGGCCGCTACGACCTCTATGCCGGCGATCGCGAGCGCGCGCTGCGGCTGCTCGCGGCCACGATCGACCGGCCCGGCAACGACACGAGCCGCGACTGCGCGACGGTGGCGGAGATGGACGGCGAGGTCGCGGGCGTGCTGGTCGCGTTCCCCGCGGTCGAGGGCACGCCGCGGCGGCGGCGCTTCGTGCGGTTGCTGCTGCGCAGGCGCGCGCCGTGGCACTGGCCGCGGCTGCTGCGGCTCGCGCGCATGGGCGAGCGGCTCGGGCCGGAGCCGCCGGCGGACGCTCTCTACATCGACGCGCTCGCGACCGAGGAGCGCTTCCGCCGCCGGGGCGTGGCCGGCACGCTGTTGAGGGCGGCCGGCGAGCGGGCACGCGCGCTCGGCCTGACGAAGCTCGCGCTGGACACGACGGCTGCGAACGGCGCCGCACGCGCTCTCTACGAAGGTGCCGGCTTCCGGCTGACCGGCGAGCTTCCGGCCGGCCCGGTCATCCCCGCCCTCGTGTTCTACGAGCGCGAGCTCGCGTAGACGACCTGCTCGAGCGCCTCGGCCACCCGGGCCACCTCGCCCTCGGTCATCTGGGGGAAGAACGGCAGCGCGATCGAGCGCGCGGCGACATCCTCGGCCACGGGGAACTCGCCCTCGCGGTGGCCGAAGCGCTCGCGGTAGAAGCTCATCAGGTGGATCGCCGGGAGGTACGGCTTCGAGTCCACGCCGCGCTCGCGCAGCGCCTCGATCGTGGCGTCGCGGTCGGCGCCGCGCGGGAGCTGGATCACGTAGACGAACCAGCCGCGGCGGTCGCCGCCCTGGTCGGGGCACGGCAGCTCGATGCCCTCGAGTTCTGCGAGGGCCTGGCCGTACATCGCCGCGACGTGAGCGCGGGCGGCGAGCAGATCGCCTGCTCGCTCGAGCTGCGCGACGCCGAGCGCGCAGGCCAGGTCGGAGAGGCGGTAGTTGAACCCGAGCCGGTCGTGGTCGAGCCAGCCCATGTCGGCGGCGCGGCCCTGGTTGCGCTCGGAGTCGATCCGCGCCTTGTGCTCCGACACGACGATCCCCCCCTCGCCCGTCGTGATCTGCTTGTTCGCGTAGAAGGCGAACACGGCCTGGTTGCCGCGGGCGCCCACCGCCTTGCCGTCCGCGTGTCGCGCGCCGAGCGCCTCGCACGCGTCCTCGACCACCCACAGCCCGCGCTCCGCGGCGATTCGCTCGAGCGCCGGCACGTCGGCCGGGTACCCGAAGATGTGCACGGGCAGCAGACCCGTCGTGCGCTCGGAGACCGCGGCGGCCGCGGCGCCGGGGTCGATGTCGAGCGTGCGCGGGTCGATGTCGCAGAACACCGGCTTCGCGCGTTCGTAGACGATGCAGTTGGCGGACGACACGAAGCTGAACGGCGTGGTGACCACCTCGTCCCCCGCCTCGATCCCCGCCGCGCGGACCGCCAGATGCAGCCCGGCCGTCCCGCTCGACACCGCTGATGCCTTGGGCACGCCGAGCCACTCCGCGAACGCCTCCTCGAAGCGCGCGAGCATCGGGCCGAGCGACAACCGCCCCGAGCGCAGCACCTCGAGCACCAGCTCCTCCTCGCGCTGCCCGAGGACGGGCTTGGCGAGCGGGATCACGTCCGCGTGGCGAGGCGGGCGCGCGAGTGGTGCGCGCGGCCGGGCAGCATCCCCGCCTCGAGCGAGTCCACCAGCGCCTCCCAGCTCGCCTCGATCACGTTCTCGGAGACGCCGATCGCGCCCCACGTGTCGGTGCCGTCGGAGGCGTCGAGCAGCACGCGCGTGATGGCGCCGGTGCCCTTCGTCTCGTCGAGGATGCGCACCTTGAAGTTCACGAGCTCGATGTCGCGCAGGTGCGGGAAGCGCTCGCCGATCGCGCTGCGCAGCGCCTTGTCGAGCGCGTTCACCGGGCCGTTCCCCTCGGCCGTGCGCAGGTAGCGCTCGCCGTCGACCCAGATCTTTATGGTCGCCTCGGTCTGGACCTTGCCGTCCTCGCGCTTCTCCACGATCACGCGCCAGGCCTCGAGGCGGAACAGGGGCTCGTAGTCGCCGGTCTGCCTGCGGATGAGCAGGTCGAACGAGCCGTCGGCGGCCTCGAACTGGTAGCCCTGGTGCTCGAGCGCCTTTACCCGCTCCACGACCTGTGCGGCGGCGGCCTCGTCGACTTCGAGACCGCGCTCGTCGGCGCGCGCCTGCACGGTGCCCTTGCCCGACAGCTCCGAGATGAGCAGCGCGCGGTCGTTGCCCACCTCGGCGGGGTCCATGTGCTCGAAGGTGCGCGCGTCGGCCACGATCCCGGCCACGTGCATGCCGCCCTTGTGCGCGAACGCGTTACGCCCCACGTACGGCTGGTTGGGATCCGGCGCGACGTTGCAGATCTCGTCGACGAGGTGCGCGGTCTCCGTCAGCGAGCGCATGCGCTCGGCCGGGATGCAGTCGAAGCCGAGCTTGAGCTGGAGCGCCGGCACGATCGTGGTGAGATTCGCGTTGCCGGTGCGTTCGCCGTAGCCGTTCATGGTGCCCTGCACCTGGCGCGCGCCCGCCTCGACGGCGACGATCGAGTTGGCCGCGCCGCAGCCGGCGTCGTCGTGGGTGTGGATGCCCACGCGCGCGCGGTCGCCGAGCTCGGCCACGACGCTGGCCGTTGCCGCTGCCACCTGACCCGGAAGCGACGAGCCGTTCGTGTCACAGAGCGCGACCGTCTCGGCGCCGGCTTCGACGGCGTGGCGAACGCAGCTCAGCGCGTACTCGGGGTCCTCCCGGAAGGCGTCGAAGAAGTGCTCGGCGTCGTAGACCACGCGCTTGCCCTCGTCGCGCAGGAACGCGATCGACTCGGCGATCATCGCCAGGTTCTCCTGCGGGTCGACCTTCGTGACCTTGTCGAGGTGCAGCCGCCACGTCTTGCCCACCAGCGTGCAGACCGGCGCGAACGAGTCGGCCAGCAGGCGCAGCGCCGGGTCCTCGTCGGCGCGCGCGCCGCGCCGGCGGGTCATCCCGAACGCGGCGATCTCGGCGCAGTCGAAGCTCTCGCCCTCGAGCAGCTCGAAGACGGCCTCCTCCTTGGGGTTCGAGCTCGGGAAGCCCGCCTCGATCAGGTGGACGCCGAGGCCGTCCAGCGCGTGCGCGACGCGCAGCTTCTCCTCGGCGGAGAGGGACATGCCCTCGCCCTGCATGCCATCACGGAGCGTGGTGTCGTAGATCTGAACCTGCTGCATTGCTGAACGCCTTTCGGAAAGGTTCGACGGATTACGCGTGCTGCCTGCGACGGCCTAAGCGGCCGTCGCGTGCGTAATTCGCCTGGCGTTCGTCACGCTCTAGATGGTACGCGGACCACGTCCAGCCACTCGCGGTACTGCTCCGCGCGGCCGCACAGCGCGTCCTCGAAGACGGACTGGATCTGACGCGTGACCTCGCCCGGAGGGCCGATCTCGATGTCGTCGATCGAGCGCATCGGCGTGAGCTCGGCGGCGGTGCCGGTGAGGAAGACCTCGTCCGCCAGCGCCAGCTCGGCGCGCGCCACGTCGCGCTCGACGACCTCGAAGCCGAGGTCGCGCGCGATCTGCATGACCGACTTGCGATTGATGCCGTCGAGGATCGACGCGGTCTGCGGCGGCGTGCAGATGACGCCGTCCTTGACCACGAAGACGTTCTCGCCCGTGCCCTCGCAGACATGGCCGTGGTCGTCAAGGAGGATCGCCTCCTCGTAGCCCGACTTCACCGCCTCGATCTTCGCGAGCACGCTGTTGAGGTACTGGCCCGATGCCTTCGAGTGCGGTATCAGCGAGTCGGGCGAGATCCGGCGCCAGGACGAGGTGCGCGCGCGGACGCCGTTCAGCTTGCCCTCCTCGCCGAGATAGGCCCCCCACTCCCAGCACGCGATCATCGCCTCGACCGGGTTGTCCAGCGGGTTGAGCCCCATCGGGCCGTAGCCGCGGTAGACCAGCGGGCGGATGTAGCACGACTTGAAGCCGTTCCGCCCGACCAGCTCGTGGGTGGCCTCGCGCAGGTCGTCCTTCGAGAACGGGAGGTCCATGTAGTAGAGCTTCGCGCTCGCCTCGAGCCGATCGAGGTGGTCCCTGTGGCGGAAGATCGCCGGGCCCTCCGCCGTCTCGTAGGCGCGGATTCCCTCGAACACGCCGGTGCCGTAGTGCAGGCCGTGCGTGAGTACGTGCACCTTCGCGTCCTCCCATGCGACGAACTCCCCGTTCATCCAGATGAGATCCGCGGTGCTCAATGCGTACTCCTGACTGCCGTTAGAGGTTCGAGAGGACCGCCCTCGTGGCGTCCTCCAGGTTCGCGTCGCCGCCGAGGTCCGCCGTGCGCAGCCCGTCGGCGAGGGCGCGGTCCACCGCCGATTCTACGGCCGCCGCCTCGTCCTGGCGACCCAATCCGTAGCGCAGCATCATCGCCACCGAGCCGAACATCGCGAGCGGGTTGGCCCTCCCGGTGCCGGCGATGTCGGGGGCCGAGCCGTGCACCGGCTCGAACAGGCCGGGCGTGCCGGGCTCGCCGACGGACGCGCTCGGCAGCATCCCGATCGAGCCCGTGAGCATCGCGGCCTCGTCGCTGAGGATGTCACCGAACATGTTCTCGGTGAGGATCACGTCGAAGCTCGACGGACGTGAGACGAGCTGCATCGCCGCGTTGTCCACGAGCAGGTGGTCGAGCTGCTTGTCCGGGTGCCGCTTCGCGACTCCCTCGACCACCTCGCGCCAGAGCCGGCTCGTCTCGAGGATGTTCGCCTTGTCCACGCTCGTGACGCGCTCGCGCGCGAAGCGGAAGCCGACCTCGGCGATCCGCTCGATCTCGCCCACGGAGTACACCGTGGTGTCGTAGGCGGAATCGTCGCGGCGGCCTCGGTCGCCGAAGTAGACGCCGCCCGTCAGCTCGCGCACCACGAGCAGGTCCGTGCCCTCGATCCGGTCGCGCTTGAGCGGGCTGGCGTCGAGCAGCGCGGGCGACGGCCGCACCGGCCGCAGGTTGGCGTACAGGCCGAGGCCCTTGCGCAGGCCGAGCAGGCCCTGCTCGGGACGTGGCGCATCGGGGTCGGTCGTGTCCCACTTCGGGCCGCCGACGGCGGCGAGGAGCACCGCGTCGGCGTTGCGGCAGTCCTCGAGCACCTCGTCGGTGAGCGGCGAGCCGGTCGCGTCGATCGAGACGCCGCCCACGAGCCGCTCCTCGATCTCGAAGTCAGCGTCGATTCGATCGAGCAGCTCGCGCGCCGCCGCCATGATCTCGGGTCCGATGCCGTCGCCCGGCAGGGCGATTATCCGTGTCACTGGGGGTCCTTTCGCAGGAGGAAGAAGGGCGGTTGGCGGCCGATCTTGCTGGCCGTGAGGCCGGCCGCGGTCACGTTCACCGGGGTGTCCGAGACATAGCGGATCAGCTCGTAGCTCGCGGTGACGCGTCGCTGCACCATGTGGAAGCCGGGCGGCGGTGGCGGGTCGGGGAAGTGTGGTGGCTGACCCTCCGCCAGCGCGACGACCTCGCGCACCGGCGCCCCCGGCCCGGGCAGCACTTCGAGGTCGCGCGCGTAGAGGCGCAGCGGCTTCTCGTCCCACGCAGGGGTCACCACGATCGCCTTCGGCTCCACCCCCAGGCGCGCGGCGGCGGCGCGCCAGTCGGTGCGCTGAAGCCGGTCGTCGCGCGTTACCTCCACGTTCACCACGATCGCCACGGCGGCGATTACCGCCAGGCCCGCGAGGCCGGCGGCGCGCGCGTAGCCGAGCCCCGCCGCGACCGCCACCACCAGCGGCACGTAGACGGGGATGACGTTGCGCGGCAGCAGGTAGTCGGCGCCGAGAAGCGCGAACAGCAGCGGGACGCCCGCCCCGAAGATCGCGAGCCAGACGAGGCCGAGCGCCGTGCGGCGGGCGCGCAGCAGCGCGTAGACGATCGCCGCGGCGGCCACGGCTCCGGCGACCGGCCCGATCAGCGGGGTGAAGGTGCCGAGCTCGCCGGTCACGAGCTTCTTCGGCAGGTCCTCCACGCGTCGCTCGAGCCCGAGCTGAGCTATGAACGCGGTGGTCTGCGAGGCGCGCTGGTGCAGGGCCAGCGGCATGAGCGCCACCCCCGCGAGGCCGACCGCGCCCGCCGCGAGCGCGGCGGCGCGCGTGCGCTCGGCGTAGATCAGCCAGGCCGCCTCGGCCACCACGATGAAGCCCGCGAAGTAGTGCGTGAGCAGGGCGAGGATGGCCGCGACCGCCCACAGCGCGACGTTCCGGCGGGCGAGGAAGACGAGCGTCAGCGCCGTCATGAACACGAGCAGGACGTAGGAGCGCGCCTCCTGCGAGTACCAGACGAAGTACGGGTTCACCGCCGTCAGCGCCGCCGCGATCAGCGCGATCCGCTTCGTCGTGAAGAACCCGCGTGCCGCGCTCCAGACGACCGGCACCGTCGCGGTCCCGATCAGCGCCGACAAGGAGCGCAGCCCGGCCTCGCTGGTCCCGAAGACCTTCGCCCAGACCCACGCGAGCAGGTAGTAGAGCGGCGGCGTGGACTCGGTCCGCGGGATCGTCGACAGCATGTCGCCGAGTCCGCGGCCGACGAGGTCGACCGTGTACGACTCGTCGTACCAGTAGCTCTGGCTGCCGAGGTGCCAGAAGCGAAGCGCCGCCGCGAGCGCCGTCAGCCCCGCTAGCAGCGCGAGCTCGCGCCTACGCTGCACGCCGTGCGTCGACGTTCAGCCGCACGTAGTCGAGCTCGAGCGGGTCTCCGAGGCGGTCGGCCACCGCGTCAACGTACTGGCCCTTGAGGTCCTCCGGCAGCGCGGTCAGGTGGTGGCCCAGGCACACGACGCGGATGAACTCGCGCCCTTCCGCCGGCCGCATCGGCGCGGGCTCGAGCCAGGTCCTTACGTCCTCGAAGCCGGCCGCCTCGAGCTGCTCGCGCGCGTATTCGGCACTCGTGAAGTTCCACGGGCCGCGCCAGCCGGCGATGTGCTCGGCGAACGGCTGCTCGCCCGCCACGATGCTCGCGACCTCGTGGAAGTGCGCGACGTTGCCCTCGCCGCCGTACTGCGCGATCAGGCGCGCACCGGGCTTGAGCGCGGCGTGCAGCCGCCGGAAGAGGAGGGCGTGGTCGGGGATCCAGTGGAAGACGGCGTTCGAGAACGCCGCGTCGACCGGCTCGTCCAGCTCGAGCTCGGTGAGGTCGGACAGGATCACCGTGGCGCGGTCGCCGAGGGCGACGCGAGCGTGCTCGACCATCGACGGCGACGCGTCGGCCGCCACCACGTGGCCGCGCGGGAGGCGCTCCAGCAGCATCGCGGTCACGCGGCCGCTGCCGCAGCCCGCGTCGAGCACCGTCTCGTCGCCATTCAGCGGCAGGCGGTCGAGGACGGCCCGCGCCCACTCCGCCTGGACGTCGGAGACGCGGTCGTAGGTCGTGGCCTCCCAGTCGCGTGCGCTCACAGCGCGGTCGTGACCGGGCCCGGCCGCTCGCGCTCCTGCTCGTACGTGGCGATCACTTCCTCGTTCGAGAGCGTCACGCCGATGTCGTCGAGCCCGTTCAGCATCCGCCGCTTGATCTCGGCGTCGATCTCGAACGGCACCTCGCGGTCGCCGAAGCGGACGACCTGCGCCTCGAGGTCGATCTCGGCCTCGGTGGCGCTGTCCATCAGCTCGTTCACGTCCTCCTCCGGGATCGGCACCGGCAGCAGCCCGACCTTGGTGCAGTTGGAGTAGAAGATGTCGGCGAACGACGGCGCGACGAGCGCCTTGAAGCCGAAGTCCTCGAGCGCCCAGGGCGCGTGCTCGCGGCTCGACCCGCAGCCGAAGTTGCGCCCGGTCACGAGGATCGGGTTGGGGTCGAGGTCCCAGCCGGGCTCCTTCGCCCAGTCGTAGAAGAGGAACTCGCCGAAGCCGGTCCGCTCGACGCGCTTGAGGAACTGCTTGGGGATGATCTGGTCGGTGTCGACGTCGCTGCGGCGCAGGACGCTGATCGGACCGCGGATCTTGGTGATCTTGTTCATGCGTGGTCCCATTCCCTGATGTCGACGAAGCGGCCCTCGATGGCGGCGGCGGCGGCCATCTGGGGACTGACGAGGTGCGTGCGCCCGCCGCGGCCCTGGCGCCCCTCGAAATTGCGGTTCGAGGTCGACGCGCAGCGCTCGCCCGGCGCGAGCGTGTCGGGGTTCATGCCGAGGCACATCGAGCAGCCGGCGCTGCGCCAGTCGAAGCCCGCCCTGCGGAAGACCTCGTCGAGGCCCTCGGCCTCGGCCTGCGCCTTCACCTGCTGTGATCCGGGCACCACCATCGCGTTCACGCTGGAGGCGACCCTGCGGCCGTCGATCACGCTCGCGGCGGCGCGCAGGTCGCCGATCCGCGAGTTCGTGCACGAGCCGATGAACACGCGGTCGAGCGCGATGTCCTGGATCGGCGTGCCTGCCTCGAGGCCCATGTAGGTGAGCGCGCGCTCCTCGCCCTCGCTGCTCGGCTCGGGCACCGACGCGGTAACCGGTGCGACCATCTCGGGCGTGGTGCCCCACGTGACCTGCGGGGCGAT
>JAICRZ010000084.1 GCA_025937135.1 Thermoleophilaceae bacterium | reverse complement strand
GCTCGCGCGAGTGCGTCGAGAGCCCGATCAGCGTCTGCTCCCCGACGATCTCGCGCACCGCGTCGACGGGCTCGTCGTCCTGGCCCACGTGCACGCCGTGCGCGCCGCACGCGCCCGCGAGGTCGGGACGGTCGTTCACGAGAAAGAGCGCGTCGTGCTGCTCGCACAGCGCCAGCAGCTCGCCGCCCACGTGGACGATCTCGTCGTCGGAGGCGTGCTTGTCGCGCAACTGCACGAGGTCGACGCCGCCCTCGAGCGCGGCGGGCACGACCGACGACGCCGCGGCGGCGTCGATCACGAGGTAGAGGCGGGCCGCGGCGAGGCGGTCCCGCCGCTCAGCGGCGTCTGCCATGGACCTGATCCTGACAGAGCGCCGCCGAGCGAACGGGTGACCCGCTAGTGCCTGGAGACGCCGGCCGCGCGGCTCGTCGCGCTGCCGACGCGGAAGCGGAACTGGCTCCGCTTGCCGGGCGAGAAGCGCACCCTGCGGTCGAAGTAGCCGAACGCGTTCGGGTGACCGCTCGCGAGCGTCTTCCACTTGCCCTTCCTGCCGATCCGTCCCTGGATCGTGTAGGCCGAGCCGGCGGTCGCCGCGCGCTCGCAGCCGAAGACCTCCACGCGCGACCCGCGTCGCACCGCGTAGATCGTGTGCGCGAACCCGTTGTACACGCCCTTCTTCGCCTTGCCGTTCTTGAAGCGCAGGCCGGACTGGAAGCCGCTCAGGGCGGCGTCGTCGATCAGCGGGTACTGCGAGTACGACGCCACTCGCCGGTTGCGGTAGGCGATCCGCTCGGACTGCGCCTGGAACCCGGGGATCTTGCGCAGCGGAGTGGCGTAGTGGTCCGGCGGGCTCGACTGGAAGCCGAACTCGGTGATCCACAGCGGCATCCTACGCTTGGCCAGACGGTGCTTCGCGTACATGCGATCGAGCGTCTTCGTCACGCGCGAGAGGGTGGCGATCGACGCGTCGTCCCTGTTCGGCGTCTTGATGTCGGGGCCGCCGCCGAGCGTGTACGGGTGGAAGGCGAGGCCGGTGCCCGGCAGCTTGCGGAACTTGCCGCGGCAGCCGCGCTTCTTCGCCGCCTTGCCCCGGTACGGCCGGAACTTCCCGTTCAGGCAGGCCAGCTCGCGCAGGAACGTGAGCGGGCGCAGCTTCGTCGAGCCGGTGCGGCCCGAGCGCGCGAACGGCAGCAGCTCGCCGATGAGCAGCTGGTCGCTCCCGTGCCCCGATGCCTTGAGCCCGTCGGCGGCGGCGTACAGCAGCCGCCGGTAGACGACCGGCGCGTACGGCACGTGCTTCCTCGTCTGCGGCGCGAGCCAGCTCCTGAGGTTCGGCTCGTTCCAGACGGAGAAGAGCGTGACGCGGGGGATCGCGGGCGTCGGCGCCTGCGCCGCGGTGGCGCCGGAGCCGGCGCCGAGCAGCGACGCCAGCGCACCGGGGAGCGGGATCGGCGAGCCGCCGCCCGACGGCGGCGTGCCGGGGCTGCCGGCCGACCCGCCGAAGCTGCCCGAGTAGCGCGTGCCGACCGCCTGCACGAACGACTTGAAGTCCGCCGCGTTCGGCTGGTTCACCGAGCTGTTGCCGTGCGTGGCCCACTCCGGCGCCGAGCCGCCGAGCTGGAAGAACACCCCGAGGCCGCGTGACGCGGCGCCGCGCACGACCGCGTCGTACGGCGCCCAGCCGGCGGCCGGGTAGGCGTTCGGGTCGGCGGCGTTGAAGCTCGGCTTGCTGCTGCTGCCGCCATCGGGGGCGAGACTGCGCCAGTTCACGCGCACCTTCACGATGTCGACGCCGAGGCTCTTGAGCTCGTCGAGGCGCGCGTTGCGCTCCGCGTCGCTGCCGCCCACGAGCACCTTGTCGTCCTGGAGCATCGTCGGCTGGCTGTGCTTCGCGAGGGCGGTGCCGGCCGCAGCGAAGAGGAATGCCGTCAGCGCGAGCACGAGCACGAATAATTTTCTCATCGTTTGCGAACTCCGATGGGTCGCTTGCGGGGGGCGTGAAAAACGCCTGTGAAGGCGCGGCGGGCCGCGGGGGCACAGAGCGCGAGGCGTCCGCGGCGGCTGCCGAGACTAACAACCCGCGTCCCCTCCCTGGGTTGCGCCGCCGGGGTCGCGGGTATGGTTCCCAGCGCGATGACGATCGGCACCTCGCTATTGCTGATCGCGGTTGGCGCGATCCTGAAGTACGCCGTCACGGCCGACGTGTCGGGAATCAACATCCAGACCGTCGGCGTGATCCTGATGCTCGTCGGGATCCTCGGCCTGATCCTGTCGCTGCTCTACACGTTCGTCTGGTCCGACGCCGCGCAGCGCCGCCGTACGACCGGTCAGTACGACGACCGCACGCAGAACCTCCCGCCGCGCGACCGCTACTAGCGGGTAGCTAGGATCTAGGCCGTACGGGAGCTCGGATAGGACCGGGCTGAGAGGGCGGCTGGGTCGCCGCCGACCGTTGCACCCGATCCGGGTAATGCCGGCGTGGGGAGTGGATCGCGAGGCCCGCCGCAGACACTGAGAGGTCGGGTGATCGCCACGCCGCGCAGGACCACTTACGACGCAGTCGTCGTCGGTGCCGGCGTGATCGGCCTCGCCTCCGCGTGGCGTGCCGCGCAGCGCGGGCTGTCGGTGCTCGTGGTCGAGCGGGACGCGCCCGGCGCGGGCGCGTCGGGTGTGGCCGCGGGAATGCTCGCTCCGGTCACGGAGGCCGAGTTCGGCGAGCAGGAGCTGCTGCGCCTCAACCTCGCGAGCGCCGAGCTGTGGCCGTCGTTCGCCGCCGAGCTGGCCGAACGCTCGGGCCTCGACACCGGCTACCGCGCCTCCGGCGCGCTCGTGGCGGCCGCCGACCGCGACGACGGCGAGGAGTTGCGTCGCCTGTTCCGCTTCCAGCGGTCGCTCGGCCTCGAGGTCGAGTGGCTGGGCAGCCGCGACGCGCGCCGCCTCGAGCCGCGCCTGTCGCCGCGCGTGAGCGGTGCGATCCACGCGGCCGCCGAGGGGCACGTGGAGCCGCGCTCGGTCGTGCGCGCGCTCGCCGCCGCGCTCGAGCACGAGGGCGGCGAGATCGCGATCGCGAATGCGACAGGGGTGGCGCCCGACGGCGTGACGATCGAACGCGGCACACGGATCGGCGCCGAGCGGGTCGTCGTGGCCGCGGGCTGCTGGACCGGCGCGTTCGCGGGCGCCCCGAGCGTGCGCCCGGTGAAGGGGCAGATCCTGCGCCTGCGCGCGCCCGAGCCGCTCACGGAGCGCCTGGTCCGCACACCGCGCTGTTACGTCGTCTCGCGCGCGAACGGCGAGGTGGTGGTGGGCGGCACCGTGGAGGAGCGCGGCTTCGACACGACCGTGACCGCCGGCGGCGTGCACCGGCTGCTCGAGGCGGCGTGGGAGGTGCTGCCCGACATCGAGGAGCTCGAGCTGGTCGAGGCCGCCGCGCGCCTGCGGCCCGCCACGCCCGACAACGTGCCTGTCATCGAGGAGCGCGACGGCGTGATCTGGGCGACCGGCCACTTCCGCAACGGCGTCCTCCTGTCACCGATCACGGCGAAGCTCGTCAACGAGATGCTCGTGCCCGCGGGGGTCGCATGAGGATCGTGCTGAACGGCGAGCCGCAGGAGCTGGCGGACACTGCGAGCGTGCGCGACGCCGTGCACGCTTCCGGCGCCGCCGGCGAGGCGCGCGGCGTGGCGGTGGCGATCGACGGCGAGGTCGTGCCGCGCGGGCGCTGGGACGAGGTCGCGCTCGCCGACGGCGCGCGCGTCGAGGTCGTGCAGGCGGTGCAGGGTGGCTGACGGCTTCGTCATCGGCGGGCGCGAGTTCGGCTCGCGGCTCGTGATCGGCACCGGGGGGTTTCGCAACCTCGACGTGATGAGCGATGCGGTGCGCGCATCCGGCGCCGACCTGGCCACGCTCGCGCTGCGCCGCGTCGACCCCGGCGCCCGCGGCTCGATCGTCGAGGTGCTGGAGGACGCCGGCTGCATGCTGCTGCCGAACACGGCCGGCTGTTACACGGCACGCGACGCCGTCACCACCGCGCAGCTCGCGCGCGAGGCGTTCGGCACCGACTGGGTGAAGCTCGAGGTGATCGGCGACGACCGCACGCTGCTCCCCGACCCGGTCGAGCTGCTGGACGCCGCCGAGCAGCTCGTGGCCGACGGCTTCACGGTTCTGCCCTACACGAGCGATGACCCGATCCTCGCGCGCCGCCTCGAGGATGCGGGCTGCGCCGCTGTTATGCCGCTCGGCTCGCCGATCGGCAGCGGGATGGGGATCAACAACGCCTACAACCTGCGCCTGATCGTCGAGCAGTCGCGCGTGCCGGTGATCCTCGACGCGGGCGTGGGCACCGCGTCCGACGCCACGCTCGCGATGGAGATCGGCTGCGACGCCGTCCTGCTGGCGAGCGCCGTCTCGCGCGCGCAGGACCCGGTGAAGATGGCGCACGCGATGCGGCTGGCGATCGAGGCCGGCCGGCAGGCACGCGAAGCCGGGCGGATCCCGCGGCGGCACTACGCCGAGGCGTCGACGCCCACCGAGGGCGTCCCGGAGCTCACGTGAGCGAGATCGTCACGCGCGGCGGCGCCGGGCTCGAGGAGGGCTGGCGCGCCGCATGGCTGGCCGCGACGCCCGAGGCCTTCGGCGCCTGCTGCCACGTCGACGTGCTCTACGAGGACCCGCTCCAGCCCGAGCCGCTCGAGGGCCTGACGGCGATCGCGGGGCACGCCGCGCAGCTGCGCAGCGCGCTTCCGGACCTGCGCGTCGAGCCGGGCGGAGCGGCCGTGATCGACGGCGACCACGCGTGCGTGCCGTGGCGCCTGGTCGGCACCCACAAGGGCGAGGTGGGGACACTGCCGGCCAGCGGTCGCTTCCTGACGATCCACGGCGTGCACTACCTCGAGCTGCGCGACGGCGACGTCCGCCGCGCGCGTGGGTTCTTCGACCTCTACGAGGTGGCGGTGCAGCTCGGCCTGCTGCCGCGTCGCGGCAGCCTCGGCGAGTCGGCGCTGATGATGCTCCGCGGCTTCGGCCTGCTGCGACCGCGCGCGTGACGCCGGGGCGCGTTCGCCTGCTCACCTGGAACCTCTTCCACGGCCGCTTCGATCCGCCGCGGCGCTTCCGCCTCGCCAGGCCGGGTGAGCGGCTCGCGCAGTTCAGCGCGGTCCTGCGCCGGCTCGAATGGGACGTCCTCCTCCTCCAGGAGGCGCCGCCGCGCTGGCACGACGATCTGCGGCGCGAGCTCGACGCGGGCGGCGCGTGCACCCCGACGGACCGCAACTCGTTCGGATGGCTGCGCGGCGCGATCGCCGAGCTGGCTCCTGACCTGATCGCCTCGAACGAGGGCGGCTCGAACCAGACGCTCGTGCGCGCCGGCTGGACGATCGAGGAGACGCGCGTGCACACGGTGACCCAGCGGCCGGAGCGGCGGCAGATGCTGTGGACGCGTCTGCGCGCGCCGGGCGGCGCGGAGGTGGCGGTGGCGAACCTGCACGCGAGCGTGCGCAGCGTGCCGGGATCCGGCGAACAGGTCGTCGACGCGGCGGAACACGCGCTCGACTGGGCGGGAGGGTTGCCGCTCGTGTTCGGCGGCGACCTCAACCACTCGCCGGCCCGCGAGCCCACGGTGTTCGACCAGATCGCCGACCGCCTCGGGCTCGCGCCGGCGACACCTGGCGACGCGATCGACCACCTGCTCATGCGCGGCCTCGAGGTGGTCGAGGCGCCGCGCAAGTTGCCCGATTCGGCGCGCGCGATCGCGTCCGGCGGCCGACCTCCGTTGCAGCTTTCCGACCACGCTTGCGTCGCCGCTGTCGCGAGCATGAAATAGTCCGCCGCGAACTTGCGTCGTTCCCTTGCGGCAGGAGGAGGAAGAGCATGGCTGAGTCATCAGGCGGTAGCAGCGGAGGGTCTTCGAAGGGCAAGCGCTCGAGCGGCTCGGGCTCGCGCGGATCGTCGTCGGGCTCCCGGTCGTCGTCGTCGCGCTCGTCGGGCTCGTCGCGTTCCTCCGGCGGGTCGCGCTCGTCCGGCGGCTCACGTTCGTCGGGTTCCTCACGTTCGTCGGGAAGCTCGCGCTCGTCGTCGTCGCGGTCGTCCAGCTCGCGTTCGTCGGGCTCGTCGAGCTCCCGCTCCAGCGGCAGCGGCAGCGGTAGCGGCACGAGCAGGCGCAAGACGACGTCGTCGCGCTCGCGCAGCCAGACCAAGTCGACGCCGGCGCGACGTCGCGCGGGCAAGGCGGCCGGGACCGGGCAGCGCGCGGGTTCGGCCGCGGGCGCCGCGGCCGAGCGGCTCGACTTCTCGGGCAAGTCCGTCGCCGAGGTGCGCGAGGCGATCACGAAGGGCGTCATCCGGCCGCTCAACATCGTGATGCTCACGCGCGACCGGATCGAGGAAGTGGTGAACGACGCGGTCGAGCGCGGCCGCATGACGGCCGAGGACGCGCAGGGCATGGTCACCGACCTGGTTCAGCGCGGCCGCCAGCAGACCGAGAGCGTGCTCGGCGACCTCGAGTCGCTGCTGGGCCGGGGGCGCGGCGAGGTCGAGGAGCGCGCGACCAAGGCGCGCAAGGGCGTGACCGGTGCCGTCGGCCGCGCGACGAAGGCCGCCCGCGAGGCCGCCGACCCGGCGATCGCGCAGGCCGACCGCGCGCGCCGGACAGCCGGTATCGGGCCGAACTTCCCGATCCTCGGCTACGACGACCTGACCGCCGCCCAGGTACAGACCCGCCTGGACGGCCTCTCCGCGCCGGAGCTGCGCAAGGTGCGTGATTACGAGAAGCGGAATGCGAATCGCAAGAGCGTCCTCGACGCCGTGGAGTCGAAGCTGAACAAATAGGACCGCGGACGGCGGACCGCGGACGGCGGGGGAGCAGTTCCGCCGTCCGCCGTCTGCCGCTCCGCCGTCCGGTCGTATCCTCGGCGCCTCATGTCCGCGCCGGCGAAAACCCGTCCCCAACGCGGGGAGATCCTCGAGCTGAAGATCGACTCGTTCGCCCACGGTGGCGCGGGCGTCGCTCGGCTCGACGGGTACGTCGTCTTCGTGCAGGGCGCTGTTCCGGGCGATCTGGTGCGGGCGCGGGTCGGCAAGGCCAAGCGCGATTACGCGGAGGCGCGGACGACCGAGCTGCTCGAACCGAGCGGTGATCGCGTCGAGGCACGGGCCGCGCACCCGGGTGCGCCGTGGCAGGTGCTGCCGTACGAGCGTCAGCTCGCGGAGAAGCAGGAGCAGGTCCGCGACGCGCTCACGCGGATCGGGCGCTTCGAGAAGCCGCCGGTCGAGCCGATCGTGCCCGCCGTCGAGCAGTGGCGCTACCGCAACAAGCTCGAGTACTCGTTCGGCCACGACGAGTCGGGCCGGCTCGTGCTCGGCTTCCATCGGCCCGGCCGCTGGAACGACATCGACGACGTGGCCGACGACATCCTCGCCTCCGAGCGCATCAACGAGGTGCGCGAGCGCGTCAAGCGCTGGTGCCGCGAGCAGAACCTGAGCGCGTACGACCGTCACGAGCAGACCGGCTTCCTGCGCAACCTCGTGGTGCGCGAGGGGCGCCGCAGCGGACAGGTCCAGGCCCGGCTCGTGACGAGCGAGGGCGACCTGCCCGTCGAGCAGCTGGCGGCGGTCACGGAGGCCGACGGCTTCCTATGGACGCGCACGCCTGGCGTGGCGGAGACCACGCGTCAGGGCAGGACCAAGGTGGTCGACGGGAAGAAGGGGATCGACGAGGAGCTGCGCGCGCCGGAGGGCGACACGCTGCGCTTCCGCATCTCCGCCGAGGCGTTCTTCCAGACCAACACAGAGATGGCCGAGGTGCTCTACGCGAACGCCGCGGACCTCGCCGGCCTGACCGGCCGCGAGAAGGTCTTCGACCTGTTCTGCGGGATCGGCACGATCAGCCTGGCCCTGGCCGGGTCGGCGGGCGAGGTGTGGGGCATCGAGGTGATCGAGCAGGCGATCGCCGACGCGATGAAGAACGCGCGCATGAACGGCGTCGACAACGTGCGCTTCTTCGCGGGCGACGTGCGCACCGCCATGCGCCCGCTGGTCGAGGAGGCGGGCAGGCCGGACGTGGTCGTGGTGGACCCGCCGCGCGCGGGCCTTTCGCAGAAGATCGTCCGCCGGATCCTCGAGTCCGAGCCCGCGAAGATCGTGTACGTGTCGTGCAACCCCACGACGCTCGCGCCGAACGCGCGCCAGATGGCCGACGCCGGCTACGCGCTGCGCGAGGTCCGGCCGGTCGACATGTTTCCGCAGACCGCGCACGTGGAGTGCGTGGCCTTGCTGGAACGCGTTGCCTAACGGGCGCTAAGACGCCCGATCTGCAGCTGGCTCAGGCCGCCGAAGTAGGCGATCTCAACGGCGCGCCGCTCGCGGTCGGGCAGCGCGGCCAGCCGCGCGCGCAGTCGCCGCGCGCTGCCGGCGGCCGGGCTCAGCCAGGCGCGCAGGCGCCGCCGCGCGAGCCTCGCGCGCCCGCCGCACCAGATGCGGTCGCTCACGGCCCAGCCGGCGAAGACGAGGCCGCCGGCAGTTCCGGTCGCCGTCAGCAGGACGCCCGCCGCGGCCGCGGCTGCGACGCCGTGCGGGCCCAGGATCAGGACGGTGGCGGCGGCACCGGTGGTCGGGCCGAGCGGAAGCTGGGAGAGCGTGATCTGGGCGATCAGGAGCGCGGTCGCGTCGAGCGGCGAGGCGCTCACTCCGACCGCGTTCAGCAGCAGCCAGTTGCGCGCGATCTGCGCGAACACGGCGATGAGGATGATCGCGAGGATCGCCGCGTGGCGGTCGTAGGTCTTCAGCACGGCGAGCCCGCGTATGACGCCGCGTCCGCTCCGCAGCGCGAGCGAGCGCAGCCCGGTGCTCACGAGCAGCATGGCCGTGAGGGCGATCAGCGGCGCCCACCACGGCAGGCCGAGCGGCGCGATCAGCGTGAACGACGCGACGGCCCCGAGCGTGGCCTCGATCGCCATGATCGGCAGCTCGGCGCCGATCAGCGGCGCGATGCGCGGGCTGTCGGCGGGCGCCGACTTCCGCAGCGCGGCGATGCGCGCCGCCACGCCCACCTGCGCGTTCACGAGGCTGCCGACGAAGCCCATGCTCGACGCGCGGTAGAGCCGCCGGCGATCGGCGCTGCCGCCCGCTGCGTTCACGCACACGCGCCACGCCTCGGTGCGCGCCAGCAGCGCGACGAGCTGGAGCGCCACCGCCGCGAGCAGCACCCCGGCGGACGCGGAGCGAAGCGCCGTCGTGAAATCGTGCGACTTCCCCGCGAGGATCAACACGAGCGCGACGGTCGCCCCGAGCGAGGCGGCGATCGTGATGGCGCGGTTGTGACGGCGGTAGAAGCTCACAGGTGGCTCCCTACCCGAGGCTAGCCCGTCCGGCGCGCCTTCCACACCTCTTCACAGACTCAGGGGCCGGCCTCGTCCTCGTCCTCGAGCGGGATTTCCTCCGTCGCGTGGATCGTGCAGAGAAACGGCCCGCCACTGTCCATCGACGCTTCGATCTCCTGCGCGGTCAGCTTGGCGCCGCACTCCGCGCACGTTCGCTCGACGACCGGGTCGTTCGTGTGCTCCTCGAGGTCCATGACGCCGATGTTAACCGGCGCGATCAGGCGGCGGATTCCGCCCGCGAGTGCGCCTCCACGTGCTTCACGGGAAGCCCCGTCGTGTGCGCGATCTTGTGCGCGACGTCGAGCTTGAGCCACTTCGACAGGTGCTTAGGGAGGGTCGAGACGATCACCTCGTCGTAGCCGCCCGCGTGCGACGAGTCGGACACCGCGGCGACCGGATCGGGGTCGCCCACCTCACCGTCGACATCGAGCCCGAGGTCGCGGATCCGCTGGAGCGCGCCCTCGAGATCGTGCTCGGCAGCGTCGTGGCCGGAGTTCATGTCGAACATCCACGAAGCGCCGCGTGGCGATGCCGGCACGACTAGGTGGAACTCGGCGGGGCTCTCCTCGGCCCGTTCACGCAGCGCGCCGAGAAGCTCCTCGCTCCCCGCCGTGCGGTTGGCCACGACCAGCACCTTGGCCTTCTGCGCCATGGAGACCTCCCTCCTCGCTCAGGAGCAGCGTACTCCTCCGCCTGGGTCAACGCGAGCGGCGCAGCAGCCGCTCCACGAGCAGGCTGAAGCGACGGATCAGCTCGGAGTAGGCGCGCGTCATCGCCGCCGGCTCATCGCCGCCACGTGGCGGTCGTCGCGCGCCGAGACCTTGCCGGCCTCGACCCACGCGTAGCGGAAGGCGAGGCCGGAGGCGAGGTACAGCGCGCTCGCCACGTGGTGGACGCCGGGGCCCACGCGACCACGCAGCAGCCGCAGCGCGAGGCCGGTGCGCACGCCCCACTTCGCGCCGCGGAACAGGTGCCCCGCGCGGCCGCGCTCGAGCGCGTCGCCGAGCGGGCCCAGGCGACGCTCGTTAACGGTCGAGAGCACGAGCTCGGCACCCATCGCGCCAGTCTCCACGGTCCCGAGCGCGATCCGTGTTCGGTGTCCCTCCGGCAGGCCGGCCGCAACCAGCACGAGGCGGCATGCCGCCGCGCCGGTGGCCGTCGCGGTGGCCACGAAGATCGGCCCGAGGAAGAGCCGGCTGCGCGCCCAGAGCGGCACCGCGGTCACGCCCAGCAGGACGCCGGTGTAGGAGCCGAGGTAGCCGCCCACCAGTGCCGTCGCGCCGCCGAGCGCGCGCGCCGCCGGCTTCATCTTCAGCTCGTCGGCGGCCACGGCTGCGCTGCCCAGCGCGCCGAACAGCGTGAGCGCCCAGGCCCCCATGTTCATCGGCGAGCGCGGCTTCACGAGCCGCAGCATGTTCGCGAACCGCGCCGGCCGCCCGAGGTCCATGATCAGCAGTGGGGGCGACGGGAGCAGGGCCGCGACAGCGACCTTGCGCGCGGTCACCGCCGAGCGATGATCGCCCGCCAGATCGCACGCGAGCGCGACGAACGACGACCCCGCCGCAATCCCACCGAACCAGAAGTACAGCGGCACCTCCCACGTCCAGACAGGCGGCTTCATCATCGGCCCGAGCACGCGCTCGGGAACCTCCTCCGCTGCCGACTGCCGACTGCGGACCGCGGACTCGCCGGAGGCGTAGCCGGTATCCGGCCCGTAGAGATACGACCACCGCATATCCCCCCACCCGCTCCTCGCCAGCGCCACGCGCGCGCCCTCGCGCGCCCGCCGCCAGCGGGCGGGTCCGCCGCGCTCGCCCAGCGCCGGCGTCGTGTCGCGGCTCACCAGCGCCTCCGGCGGAGCCGCGCGCGCCGCGGCTCCTGCGCCTTGCCGAGCACGAACGCGAGCGCGACGCCTGCGGCCGCTACGAGTCCCCCTGCGAGGGCAGCCGCGGTCGCCGGCACGACACCCTCCTGGATCGGCGAGTCCGCGCTCGCCGGCAGCCCGTAGGTCTCGGGCTCCTCGGTGAACAGGAAGAACGCGCCGAGCGTGCCGGCCATGTCGGGATCCGTGCCGTACAGATAGGCGCCGCCGACGCCGCGCGCGTGCAGCTCACCGACGCGCCGCTCAGCGATGTCCACGAGCTCGTCCCACGGGCCGAACTGGATCGAGTCGGTCGGGCACGACTTCGCGCACGCGGGCTCGAGCCCGTCCTCGAGCCGGTCGTAACAGAGCGTGCACTTGGCGGCGCGCCCGTCGATCTTGTCGCGGTCGATCACCCCGAACGGGCAGGCGGGCACGCAGTAGCCGCAGCCGTTGCACACGTCGGGCTGCACGATCACCGTGTCGAACTCGGTGCGGATCAGCGCGCCCGTCGGGCAGGCGTCGAGGCAGCCGGCGTGCGAGCAGTGCTTGCACACGTCCGACATGAAGATCCACCTCGGGCCGTTCTCCGCCTCGAGCTG
>JAICRZ010000230.1 GCA_025937135.1 Thermoleophilaceae bacterium | reverse complement strand
GCGGCGCCGTCGCAGGTGACGAGCTCCGCGCGGTGCTCGCCGGGCTCCACCCGCGCACCAGCGACCTACTGCGCACATCGTCGCGACGAGCGAGCGTCGCTGGCTTCGATCTGACGTTCTCCGCTCCGAAGAGCGTCAGCGTGCTCTTCGGGATCGGTGACGCTGAACTGCGCGGCCAGGTACGGGAGGCGCACGACGTCGCCGTCCGCGAGGCCATCGGCTACCTCGAGCGCTCGGCGGCCGCCGTCCGCCGCGGCCACGCGGGCGCGATCGTCCAGCAGGCGTCCGGACTGGTCGCTGCAGCGTTTCGCCATCGGACGTCACGCGCTGGCGACCCACAGTTGCACACGCACGTCCTCGTCGCGAACCTCGGGTGCGGCCTCGACGGGCGGTGGTCGGCGCTGGACGGCCGCCGCCTGTACGCGCACGCGCGCACGGCGAGCTTCCTCTACCAGGCCGTCCTTCGCGCAGAGCTGACGCGACGTCTCGCGCTCGAGTGGGCGCCCGTGACACGCGGGATCGCCGAAGTGATCGGGGTGCCTCGCAAGGTGGCCCGGGCATTCAGCCGGCGCCGCGCCGACATCGAGGCGGCGCTCGACCAGCGCGGCTTGACCGGTCCTCGGGCCGCGGAGGCCGCGGCGCTCGCCACGCGCACGACGAAGGGTTCCACGGTGGCCGAGAAGGAGCTCGTTGCCGAGTGGCGCAGGCGAGCCGCAGCACTCGGCTTCGGCCGTGAGGAGGTCGCTGTTGTCCTCGGGGTCAGCGGCGCACTCGACATCGAGCCGGATTGGTCCGCGGTCTGGGATCAGCTCGCCGGGCCGCTTGGGCTCACCCGGCGCGCGCCGACCTTCGACCGCGGCGACGTCTTTCAGGCGCCGTGCGAGGCGATGCCGCCCGGTATGACGATCGACGCGGCGACCCTCGAGCGCGTGACCGACCGGGTCCTCGCCGAGCGCGCGGTCGCGCTTCTGCCCGAAGCCGAGGCGCGCGAGACCGGCGAGGCGTTCCGGCGCCGGGACGGGCGGTTGATGCCGGCCGGCACCGACCGCCTGCGCTACTCAACCCCTGAGCATCTCGCGCTCGAGCGCCGCCTGGTCGAGTGGGCGGTCGAGCTCCGCGGTGTAGGTGCCGGCCGGGCCGACTGCGAGGCGCTTGAAATCGCCCTTGCGTCCCGGCCCACCCTGTCCAACGAGCAACGGCGCGTGGTGGAGTCGCTCACTCTTGACGGATACGGCGTCGCCGTGGTCGCAGGCCGCGCTGGAACCGGTAAGACCTTCGCACTCGGCGCGGCCCGCGAGGTGGCAGGCGTCGGGATTCCCGGTGCTCGGCGTCGCGGTCGCGCGACGCGCCGCGAGCGAACTGCAGGACGGCGCCGGCATAGCCAGCACCAGCGTCGCCGCGCTCCTCGGCGACCTTGGAGCCGTTGGACAGCTTCCCGAGCGCTGCGTGCTCGTCGTCGACGAGGCGGCCATGGTGCCGACGCGGCAACTCGCGGAGCTCCTCAGCTACGTCGAGCAGGCCCGCGGCAAGCTCGTCCTCGTTGGCGACCAGGGGCAGCTGCCCGAACTCTCCGCGGGCGGCGGCTTCCGCGCGCTCGTCCAGCGAGGTTTCGCCGTCCAGCTCTCGACCAATGTCCGGCAAGTCGAGGCCTGGGAGCGCGAGGCTCTCGAGCATCTGCGCGCCGGCCGCGCCGAGTCGGCCCTCGCGCTCTACCGCGGCCACGAGGCGCTCGTCATGGCGCTTACGGAGCAGGCAGCCAGGCAGCAACTCGTGCGCGACTGGCTCCAGGCCGGCGATCCCGACATCTGCGTGATGATCGCCCGCCGCCGGGCAGACGTCGGAGACCTGAACGCCCATGCGCGCAGGCTCCTGCGCCACGGCGGAGCCATCCACGGGCCGGAGCTCGAGCTGCCCGGCGGCCGCTTCGCCGCCGGCGATCGCGTGGTCATCAAGCGCAACGACCGGCGACTCGATGTCCAGAACGGACAGCGCGCCCGCGTCATCGCCGTCGACGCGGCGGCCGGCATTCTGACGCTGGACTGCGGGACCCATACCGTCGACCTCGACCGCCACTTCCTCCATGGCGTGACCGAAGGCGGCGATCCGACGCTCCTACACGGCTACGCGATCACCGGTCACGTGGCCCAAGGCCTGACGGTGGACCGCACGTTCGTTCTCGCCGGCGACGGCATCAACCGCGAGTGGGCCTACGTCGCGCTCAGTCGCGGCCGGCTCGGCAACCGCCTCTACGCCGCGATCGTGCCCGAAGACCCGCGTGAGGAGTTCGCGCCCGGCCCCCCGCAGCGGCGCGATCCGACCCAGCGCCTGGTCGCCGCGCTGACGGACAGCACGGCGCAGGTCTTCGCCATCGACAGCGGAGTCCCCGAACCGGCGGAGGCTCGCCGCGAGTTCGACCTCGCGCGGCGGGACCGCTCCGCGCTGGAGAACCGCCGCTTCGGCTGGCTTCCCGGCCGGCCCGCTGCGCTCGGGAAGGCCCGCGACCGCGAGCGCGTCGCCGCGGCACGGCTCGTGGCGGCCGTCCGCTCCCTCGCTGAGCGATCGCACGCAGCACGCCCCTTTGTCAGCGAGAGTGATCTCGTGGCCGCCCGCGCCCAGCGAGCCCAACAACGCGCAGAGCGTTCGACCGCGCGCCTGCTGGACCGCGGCTGTCACCACGGCCGGGAGCTGTGACCGCCGTGACGGCCCGGATCTCGCTCAACCGCAGCCCGCACGCTCCCGATCCACTTCGCCCGCCCCGCGGGCTCACCCGCGCCGACCTCATGACCGCCACCGAGGTGGCCGAGTTGCTCGGCGTGCCGGTCTCGACCGTGCGTGAGTGGGGCCGCAACGGCAAGCTGCCCAGGATCAAGCTCGGCCGCCACGTACGATTCCTCCGCGCGCGAGTGGAAGCGGCGATCCTCGCGGCGGGGGAGGCCGATTCGGCGACCTAACGGGCTGTGGCCGCTACTTTTGCGGCGCTGCGGGCGGCGGCGCGGGCGTTGATCCGCCACGCCCTTCTTCGATGCCGATGGAGGTCGACAGCGTCTTGATCTCGCTCGGGGGGACCGGGGGCGGGGTCATGGCTTCAGTTTATCGCCAGACCGGCCAGCCAGGCGAGCGTCTGGATCACCATCAGGCCACCCAGGAGCCCGGAGATCCGCGACATCCACCGGACGCGTACGGCGTTTTCCTCGCGCAGGTCTTGGAAGAGGTAGCCGGCCGACGCCAGCCATCCGAGCGTGCCGGCCTCCGACTCGGCGGCGGCCTCCTCATAGAGGTTGCTGTAGAGGTCGCGCGCGTCGACGGCGAACTTCAGCTTCCACGGCGCGAGCAGGATCGCCGCGGCCACCAACCCGAGGAGGAGAGCGCCGACCGCGAGCCATGACCAGACCTCGAATCCGGCCTCCCGGATGGTCGTCGCGCCGAGGAACGAGGCGACCAGCGCGTGTGCAGCGAGCAACGTACCCGTCCGCTGCCGCACCCCCGAAACGAGCGACTCCTGGTCGGCGAGAGCGGCGCGACCGGCTTCATACGCGACCTCCTCGAGCGCCTTCACACAAGAGACGCTAAGTGGGCGGCCGGACGGTGAGGGCTCGCCTCGGAGCGCCAGACGCACTTTGGTCCGCCGAGTTGGTCCGCCGCGGATCAGGTCGAACGCCTGAGAGAAGCTCTGAAACACGAAACCCCCGCGGAGCGGGGGTTTCTGAGGAGCGGCTGAAGGGACTCGAACCCTCGACCTTCTGCATGGCAAGCAGACGCTCTAGCCAACTGAGCTACAGCCGCGCGGAGCGCCGAGTATAGCCGCGGCGGCCCCGCAGAGCGGGCGAGTACAGTCAAGCGATGGCG
>JAICRZ010000121.1 GCA_025937135.1 Thermoleophilaceae bacterium | reverse complement strand
CGCGCGCTGGCGCGCATGGACGCTGCGGGTCATGACCGACCCCTTCGTTCGACCCGTCCACTCTATTCGAGATCGGGGACGGTGGACGAATAGGCACCTCCTACGCCGCCGTCAAGCTGCCCGCCAACAGCGTCGGGACCGGGCGATCTCTCCGGCCAGCACGTCGACCTGGCGGAGCACCGCGTCGGGCGGCGCTTCGAGCTCCAGGCTGCGCACCTCCACGGAGACGGTCGAGTTCCGCACACGATGCGTTCGTGACTCCTCGCCCGCGTCCGCCGCGTAGACGAGGAACCCGCGCTCCAGCGTCAGCGCCGTGCAATAGGCGAGCATCTGATAGGCGTCGGCGTTCGGCATCCCGGCGGGCGCGAGCGCCTTGTACTTGGCGTCGGCGACCGCCGCACAGCGCCCGTGGATCCACCAGGTGAGGTCCGGGATGATCTGCAGCTGGCGCTCGACGTCGAGCCGCCCGCGCCATTGTGCGCGGAGCTCGCCACCGAAGCGGGCCATCGATTCCCGTAGCGCGGTCGTGACGAAGTCCTCGAAGACCTTGTTCATGTCGAACACGAAGGCGGTCGCGGCCAGCGCGCCCTTGGGCGCGTCGATCGAGGCCGCGCGGAGGATCAGCGCCGCCAGGCGGAGCGCGGGCCCGTAGCGCTGGTTCAGCCGCGTCATCGGCGGAACGACCGCCTCGCGCGGACGGGCGAGCACCGAGACGTCGTCGAGCACCGCTCTGATCTTCAGCAGCCGGCGCCGTGCGAGCACCGGCAGGCGCGAGAGCCGCAGCAGCGCCAAGGTCGCGGACTTGACGATCTGGTTCTCGACGATGTCTTCCGTGTAGTCGCTGTAGGCGAGCTCGATCGGGAACGGAAGACTGGCGTTGCGGGCGATCTGGTCGGCGAACCGGACGCGGCCGCGGATCGTCGTGAGCCGCTCCTCGATCTGGACGTAGCCGCGCAGCACGCCCTGCTCGATCGCCCGCAACGCGTGCCACGAGAAGCCGTTGGCGATCGCGTCGAGCAGGTCGCGCTCGGCGGCGAAGTCGGCGCTCTCGTCCTTCCAGCCCTCCGGATCGAGCGCGTAGGCGAGCAGGAAGAAGAGCTTTGGAATCGCCAGTCGCGGGCTGACCCGCAGTTCCCACCCGGGCCCGGTGGCGACGCCGATCCTGGAGTTGCTGACCAGCTGCCAGGTCCCGTCGGTGCTCGCGGCGAGTACGTCGACGAGGTCGAGCTCGGCCAGTTGGGCCGCCTCGTCGTGCGACAGCGCGGCGCTGGAGCGCGACCACGCCGGCATCTCGAGCAGCTTCATGGCGTCGCTTCTCGCTCCTCCTCGAGCCCGCTGCCCCGTGCCAGGCGCGACTGTAGGTTGGCGAGACTGAAGCGTGTGGGGTCCCACTTCGTGCCGTAGAAGTACTCGTCGAGCAGGGGCATGATCGCCCGCTGCCAGATCCGCTCGAGGTCCGGTCCCGTCTTCGGATCGGTCATGAAGTACGACGGACCGATGGCGACCTCGTCGTGCGCGATCTCCTCGTTGAGCGCCCCGAGCAGGTCGGCGGCCTCGCTCGCGTGCTCATGGCGCTTCAGCCACTTGGCCAGGACAGACTGCACGGGCTCGGCCCGCGGCGTGAACTCGAAGAAGTAGAAGCGGCGGCGCAGCGCGGCGTCAACCAGCGCGATCGACCGGTCGGCCGTGTTCATCGTCCCGATGACGAACAGATTCGGCGGGAGGCTGAACTCCTCTTCGGGCCAGTACTGGAGGCGTATGGCCTTCAGGCGGTACTCCAACAGAAACAGCAGCTCGCCGAAGATCTTCGGGATGTTCCCCCGGTTGATCTCGTCGATGATCAGGACGTAGGGGTGGCTCGGGTCGCGGCCGGCCAGCGCCGCCAGCTCGCGCAGGGGTCCGTTGGTTCGCTGATAGCGGACGCCGTGCGCACCGTCGTCCTCGACCGGGCGGAAGCCGCCGACGAAGTCCTCATAGCTGTAGGACGGGTGGAACTGGACGATCCGGAACTCGCCGCCGTCACGGGTGAGCTCCTCCGCGAGGGCCAGCGCCACGAACGTCTTGCCGGTCCCCGGGGGGCCGTAGAACACGACCTGGCCCTTGTCGGCGAGCATGTCGACGGCCTCTTGGAGCCACTCCCGCGGCAGGAACACGCGCTCCTCGATCGCGCTCCGCAGCGGCGGGACCCGGAACCCGGTGACCAGTGCCTGGAGCGCTTCGTCCTGCTCAGGGCTGACGCGGAAGTTCGTCGCGTCGGGGGAGGTGATGATCTCCAGGTTCTTGAGGACGGCGTGCTCGAGCAGATCGCTCCGCCGGACCGCCTCCGGCAGCGCGCTGTCGATTTGCAGGCGCACACGGAGCTCGGACGGCGGGAACGCCTCGGGCTTGAGCGTGTAGGCGTCGTCGACTGCCGGCACCGCCTCGGCCGGGTCTTGCTCCACGGTCGCGGTCGCCACCACGCCGGCGTCGGCTCCGGCACGCCACAGATAGACCCGGTCGCCGGCGTGGATCTCACTGTTGTGCTGACGCACCACCCAGGTGAGCTCGTCCAGTTCACTGAGCGCCTGGTCGATGTTGTAAATGCTCGGGTTCACCTGAAACAGCCACACGTTGGCGGTCGCCGGTCTCGGTACCGGCGTGACCGGTGTCTGCTCTTCCACGCGACCGGCGCGCGACAGGACGACATCGAGCAACTCCGGCGGGATCTCGTGATCGTTCATCAGGCGCGTGGCCGCATCACAGAAGAAGCGATAGTCGGCCGGCCCCCCGCTGCCCGGGCTCCTCGCCGGCTGATAGTCGATCAGCCGCCGGAGGCCCCGGTCGGTCATCCTCCCCCAGACGGCAGACCTCTCCGGATCCTTCAGGTAGGCGAGCATCGACGGATAGGACGTGCCCGCCGAGGGCAGGAGCTTGCGATCCTGCAACAGCGCGCCGATGGCGTCGGCACGCTCCTCGTCGGATCCGTTCCAGATCCTCCCGGTCCAACGGTTGAAGTTCTCGAGGTCGCTGATCAGCGCGTTGGCGGTCTGGCCGACGAACGCCGGCGAGAACCGGTCCTTCTTGAGCTTCCCGTGCTGTGAGTCCGTGTTGAAGAGCGCAAACAGGGCCCGGGCCTGCTCCTGCGTCATGTGCCCCGCGGACTCCTCCAGGAGCCTGCGCGCCTCATCCTCGCTCTGGCGGCGCGTCTCGAGCCGATCGTCCCCGGCCTCGCTGACGACCGCGCCGATGAACTCGGCCACGTCGGCGATCGGGCTGGTCGGGAGGCTCACCATGAACGGGTCGAGCTCGGAGGTGTAGAGCAGCCGTTCCATCGCCTTGGTCGACCAGCCGGCGAGCTCGCCGCACTGGCGCAGGCCTTCCAGCAGCAGCCGGTTGAGCGTCGTGGTCGCGAGCGCCTGGTCGCCGGCGCGAGGCTCTCCCAGCGCCTGCAGGAAGTGGCGAAGGTGCGTTTCCGAGTTGATCGGAAGCAGCTGGTCGGGGAAGTAGCTCGCGAGCGTCTTGTTCACGAGCGCCCGACCGCCGCGCAGGCTCGGAATCTGCTCGATCCGGCTCCATTCCCCTGCCTCGGCGAAGGCGATCGCGTCGACGAAGCCCTGTCGTATCGCCTCCCACGCCGCCTCGACGCTGGCAAAGAGCTTGTGGTCGAACCACCACTCGCCCGCCTTGGCCTGGAAGTAGATGAGGTGCTTGCGCGCGCTGCCGCCGCGGATGCTGCAGAAGTCGCCGGTGACGAACTCCATCCAGCGGCAGAAGTTGTCCGGGTGATCGGTCTGACCGAGCGCGTACCGATCGAGCTCCATCGCCGTCCACCCGTCCTTCGGGAAGCGCTCGACCAGCCGCGTGCGCTGCTCCTCGGCCTTCAGGACGTGCGCCTGGTTGGCGTTGGGGTCGTAGTTCGCCAGCGCCTCGCCGATGCGGCGGCAGTCGATCATCGTGGCAACCCTCCGAGCATTCCGGTCTCCAACCTGCCGCCGCATGTTCGTCGCTCACGACGTCACCTGGCCGACTTGGTCTTCCGCCTGACCTCAGAAGGAACCAACCGCAACTCGCCACCTGCCGCGAGCGCGCGCGACCCCTCATTTGCGCCCAGCTCAACGGTCGGGCACAGTTGCGTGATGGCGCCCGCCGACCCGGATCTGCCGCTCCGCCAGGCGGCGGTGGAGACGGCGCGCCGGCTCGCGCGCGACTACGACGACCTCGTGCCGCTCGAACGCCTGCGCGAGGGGTTCTGGTTCGACGGCGAGCGGATCAGCTTCGGCTCGTTCCAGCGCGGCATCCACCGGGCGCGCATCCAGCGCGGGCCGGCGGCGCTGACGCTCGTCACGTCCTTCAAGGACCCCTACGCCGACACCTTCGATCAAGTGGGCGCTCTGTTCACCTACGCCTACCGGGCGGGACCGATCGACCAGCCGGACAACCGGGCGCTGCGCGCCGCGTATGAGCTGCAGACGCCGCTGGTGTACTTCCGCGGACTGGCCCCGAGCCAGTACCTCGTCGTCGCCCCGATGTTCGTCACGCGCGACGACCCCGCGGCTCGGACGGTGATGCTCGAGCCGGGCCTGCCGATCCAGGACATGCAGCCGGGCGGGCTCGTGTCGGCGCCGGACGTCCGGGCCTACGCCACCACGGAGGCGCGGGTGCGCCTGCACCAGCAGCGCTTCAAGCTCGAGGTGATGCGCGCGTACCGCCACCGCTGCGCGATCTGCGCGCTGCGGGAGCGCACGCTCGTGCAAGCGGCGCACATCGTGCCCGACATCGAACCCGAGGGCATCGCGGCCGTCGTCAACGGCCTGGCGCTGTGCGCGATCCACCACCTCGCGTTCGACCGCAACGTCCTGGGCATCGATCCCGACGGCGTCGTGCACATCGCCCGGCGCCTGCTCGACGAGACCGACGGGCCGATGCTGCGGACCGGGTTGCAGGGCTTCCATGGCGCGCCGATCGCGCTGCCGCGCCGGCCGGAGGACCGCCCCGACCGCGCGCGCCTGGAGGCCCGGTTCGAGCGATTCGAGCGAGCGGTCGCGTAGCGCGCTCCGGCCGGCGCCGCGCCCGCTCAGCGCTTGAAGCCTGCGATCTGCCAGGGCACTCCGCGATGGGCGAAGGTGGGCTTGAGTCCGTGGCGCTCGAGCACGGCGCGCATCGCGGCCGGTGGGTGCGCGAACGTGCGGAACTCGCCTGGCATCAGCCGGAAGACGAGGTTCTGCGCGGCGACGACCGCGCGCGAGATCGGGTTGCGCGGCGGGTGGCTGAACACCAGGCGGCGTCCGGCGTGGTCGGCCGCGGCGCCGAGCAGCCGCTCGTAGTCCGGATAGCAGCAGACGACGCGGTTGAGCACGACCACGTCGGCGCGCTCGACGTCCCCGGGGTCGACGGCGATGTCGTGCAGGCGCCGCTCGACCCGGCCCTCGACGCCCGCGTCGCGGACGAGCCGCTCGGCCTCGTGCTCGTACGCCGGCGACAGCTCGAGGTTGATGGCCCGGTGGGCGCCGCGCTTGAGCAGCTCCAGCTGGATCTCGCCGACCCCGCCGCCGACCTCCAGCACGGTTGCTCCGGCGAGGCCCCCGCGCTCGAGGAACTCGACCATGTGCCGCGACGTCGCGTTCAGGCCGCGCTTGCGGTAGCGCTCGGCCGCACGGTGCGCCATCCGCCGGTTGAAGAAGCGGTCGCAGCCGCGCGGGTCGCAGCATCCGGGCACCGGGCCGACGTTACACGGGCCGTGGCCTGTCAGCCGCAATACAGCGCGGTACGGCTGTTGTAACGCCCGCGGCGCGCGCGTGACGGAGGCGATCGTGAACGACGACGCGGTGATCCGCCGGCCGGCCGGCTCGCGGCACCTCCCACCCACTGCAGGGAAGGAACCCATGGCACAGCACTCAGTAGCTCTGCGGCGCGCGCTCGCGGGCGCGGCGGCGGGGGCGGCGCTCGCCCTGGCGATGGCAGCGCCGGCACTCGCCGCCCCCGGCGACTTCACGGTCAGCGGCCCGGCGAGCTTCCCGGCCGCGGTGGCGGTGGGGCAATCGGCGACGCAGACCTACACGGTCACCAACCACACCGCGTCGGCGTGGGAGTTCGGGGGCATCGGGTACCCGCCCGGCGGCCTGACCGACCTGTCCTGGTCGGTCATCCCGGTCCTCACCTGCCCGTCCAGCGGCACGTCCGGCGTGATCGCCGCCGGCGAGACGTGCAGCTTCGACGTGGTGTTCACGCCCAACTCGGCGGGCGCTCACTCGTTCAACTTCCAGCTGAACTTCTTCCCACCGGGCGGCGGATTCGGCGATCAGGCGAACATCGAGACGGTCAGCGGAACCGCCTTCGACCTCTCGCTCGCGGTCGCGCCGGGCAGCCTCGCGTTCCCCGACCAGGCGCTCGGCAGCATCGGCCCGGCGCGGGCGGTCACCGTCACGGCGCTGCGCCCGTCGACCACCGTCAGCGCCGCGCGCGTCACCGGCGACGCCCTCAACGACTTCCTGATCAGCAACGACGGGTGCTCGCAGAGGACGCTCGCCGCCGCCGGCGACCACTGCACCATCTGGCTGCGCTCCAGCCCCACCGCGCTGGGGTCGCGCAGCGCGACGCTGCAGGTGACCGCCGGGAACGAGACCGAGAGCGTGAGCCTCGCGGGCAACGGCGTCCCCGCACCCGCGGGCGCGCAGGGGCCGGCCGGACCGCAGGGCCCGCAGGGCGTCCCCGGCCCGGCCGGGCCGACCGGCGCCACCGGCGCGACCGGCGCCACGGGCGCGACAGGCGCGACGGGCGCCACCGGTCCCGCCGGGCCGGCCGGGAAGATCGTCTGCCGCAACACCGCGCTGGCCAAGGTGACCTGCCAGATCCTGTTCGAGCCGGGCACCTGGACCACGAGCCCGTCCGCGAGGAGGGCGCGCTTCACCGTGCGCCGCGGCCACAGAGTGGTCGCGCGCGGCACGCGTCGCGTCGACCGCCACGGCCGGCTGCGCGTGCACCTCGCCCACCGGCTGCGCCCCGGCCGCTACCGCGTCACCGTCACCATCGGACGGGGCCGCCACGCGCACTCGTTCACGCAGACGGTCAAGGTCCGCTGAACCCGTGATGCCGGCGGCGGCCCCGGTCGCCGCCGGCGCGCATCTCAGGAGGCCTCGTGGGCCTCGTCCGGGACGGCCCGCAGCCGCCGCCGCGGGCTCTGGGACGCAGGTGGCTCACTCGCGCTCGTGCGGTCGCGGGCCGCCGCTTGGCGATCCTCGGCGGCGGCGCGGCGGTCCGCCGCCGCCTCTTCACGCGCTTGGCGCTCGGCGTCGGGGATGTCCGTGCCGGCGGCACGGTCGCGCACCGCCGCGCGCAGGTCGCGCCGCTTCGCCTCCCGGTCGCGCTGTCGCGCCGCGTCGTCGGGATCCTGGTGCATCGCGCCGCATTCTATGCCCCGCCTGCGCGTCGCGGGAGGGGTGCACGGCGTGCCGATCGCGCGGCTAGACCGCCGTGGCCCTGGCGCCCTCGGAGCGGCTGCGCTCGCGCTGCGCGGGAGGCGCCACGAGGCGTGGCAGGCGGATGGCGGCGGCGAGACCGATCAGCGCGAGCACCCCGAGCGCCGCCATGGCGAGCACGTAGCTGGTGTTGCCCGAGGCGAGGTCGGACACCAGGATGGTGCCGGCGATCGCGGTGCCGAACGAGGAGCCGAGGTTGGAGACGCTGCGCGAGAGGCCGGAGATCTCGCCCTGGGATGTCTCGGGGAAGGCGGATTGCACGACGTTGACCGACGGGGTGAGCATGACCCCGAGGCCGAGGCCGATCAGCAGCAGGCCCGGTCCGAACGCGAGCGCTTGCGGTGAAGCGCTGACCAGGAGCAGCAGCAGGGCGATGCCGGCGATCGTGACGACGAAGCCGGCCATGATCAGCGTGCGTTGCGGGCGCCGCTTGGCCAGCCGCTCGGCCGCCAGTGACGAGACCAGGATGCCCACGGTCGCGGCGGTGAAGATGACGCCGGTCTGGATCGCGTCGTAGCCGCGGACGGTCTGGAGGAACACGGCGACGGTGAACGACGTGCCCATGAGCAGCAGCCACTGGATGTTCTGGGTGGCCAGGCCGAGGTTCGAGACGCGGTTGCGGAACAGCCCGGTGGACAGCAGCGGCTCGCGGCCCGCGCGCTCCTGCCGGCGGATGTGGACGAAGAACGCGACGAGGAACGCCGCGCCCGCGAGCAGGAGCACCGCCATCAGCGCCGGGTCGTTGTCGGCCTGCAGGATCCCGAAGACGACGAAGAACATCCCGACCGCCGACAGGACCGCGCCGAGCGCGTCGAACGGGCGCGTCGAGTCCGCCGGGATGGGGTCGGCGAGCCGGCGGGCGAGCAGGATGATCGTCACGATCACCAGCGCCTGGAAGATGAACGCGGCCCGCCAGCTGATGGCGCTGGTGATCACGCCGCCGATCAGCGGTCCGGCGGCGGCGCCGATGCCGCCCATGCCGCTGATGACACCGAACGCCCGCGCGCGCGAGGTGAGGTCGCGGAACGCCAGCGTGGTGAGGATGTACACGGGCGGGATCATGAACGCCGTACCGATGCCCTCGAGGATCGAGTTCCCCAGCATGAGCACCGGGAGGCTCCCCGACAGCGCGCTCACGACGGCACCGACGCCGTAGAGCGCGAGCCCCCAGATGAAGCAGCGCTTGCGCCCGAAGCGGTCGGTCAGCTTGCTGCAGGGGATCATCAGGACCGCCATCACCAGCAGGAACAGGGTGATCGTGGCCTGCACGCCCGTCACCGTCGTGTCCAGATCCTTCGTGATGTCGGTGATCATCACGTTCATGTTCGAGCCGGCGAAGCTGCAGATGAACTGCGCGAGTGCCAGCGGCGCCAGCAGCCGCCGCGTCGAGATCCCGGCCGGCGGGCTCACGCCGTGACCAGCGTGGCCTTCGCCTCCGCCTCGGCGTTGGATATGGCCCGTGCGGCAAGGATCAGCGTGAGGTGGCTGAACGCCTGCGGGAAGTTGCCGACCTGCCGCTTGCGGGCGACGTCGTACTCCTCGGCCAGCAGCCCCAGATCGTTCGACAGCCCGACCAGGCGCTCGAACAGCGTCCGCGCCTGCTGCACGCGGCCGTTGCGGGCCAGCGCGTTGACCAGCCAGAACGAGCACGCCAGGAACTGCCCCTCGTCCCCCGTCAGGCCGTCGTCGGTGTCGGCGGTCGAGTAGCGCGACACGAAGTCGTCACGCCCCAGCTCGCGCCACACGGCGTCGATCGTGCCGGTCACGCGCTCG
>JAICRZ010000123.1 GCA_025937135.1 Thermoleophilaceae bacterium | reverse complement strand
TGGGGGCTGAAGCAGCAGAACACCGTGTTCGCCACCGGAAAGTCGATCCTGAATCGCACGTCCAAGACGAACGTCGGCAGCCTGATGCTGCAGTACGGCGGCGGCGGCCACCCGGCGGCCGGCACCTGCCAGGTGCCGAACCCGGACGCCCCGCGCGTCCAGGACGAGCTGGTCTCGCGCATTACCCACGACGGCTAGCCGCGTTCGCGGCGGACGTCCCCCGGGCATCAGGGGGACGATGCGCAAAGCCCCCTTACCCGCGGCGTTAGGCTGAGGGCGTGCCCGACGGCAAGGACGAACGGACGCCGCCGCGAGGCGCGAAGACACCGGAGCGACAGCATCCGAGCGGCTGGCGCGTGCAGCCGGCGCCCGACGGCCGCGGCGCGCCGCCGCCGCAGCCGCCACGCTCGCCGTTCGGCGGGATCGGCCGCCGTTGGGTGATCCTCGTCCTCGTCCTGCTGGGGATCAACTTCTGGATCTCGTCGCTGATCCCGAGCGGTCACGAGCGCATCAAGGTGCCGTACACGCCGACCTTCGTCCAGCAGATCGAGCGCGACAACGTCTCGGACATCTCGTCGAAGGGCGCGACCGTCCAGGGCACCTTCAAGCACGAGTTCAAGTACCCGCCCACCGGCAAGGACTCGAAGGTCTCGAAGTACTTCGACACGGAGATCCCCGCGTTCGCGAACACCGACCAGCTCTCGAACCTCCTCCAGCAGCACAAGGTGACGGTCAACGCGAAGTCGCCCGAGCAGGGTCGCGGCTTCCTCGCCAACTTGCTGCTCGGCTTCGGGCCGACGCTGCTCCTGATCGGCATCTTCGTCTGGTTCGCGCGCCGCGCCGCGGGCGCCGCTGGCGGCGGTGGCATGCTCGGCGGCTTCGGGCGCTCGCGCGCGCGCCGGATCGAGGCCTCGCAGCAGACGGTCACCTTCGACGACGTCGCCGGCATCGACGAGGCGAAGGCCGAGCTGACGGAGATCGTCGACTTCCTCAAGAACCCGGACAAGTACCGGCGCCTCGGCGGGCGCATCCCGCGCGGCGTGCTGCTGTCCGGCCCGCCGGGCACGGGCAAGACGCTGCTCGCGCGCGCGGTCGCCGGCGAGGCCGGCGTGCCGTTCTTCTCGATGTCCGCGTCGGAGTTCGTCGAGATGATCGTGGGCGTCGGCGCCTCGCGCGTGCGCGACCTCTTCAACCAGGCGAAGGAGGCCGCGCCCGACATCATCTTCATCGACGAGCTCGACGCGATCGGGCGCTCGCGCGGCGGCGGCGCCGGGAGCTTCGGCGGCAACGACGAGCGCGAGCAGACGCTCAACCAGATCCTCACCGAGATGGACGGCTTCGATCCGGCCGTCGGCGTGATCGTGCTGGCGGCCACCAACCGGCCGGAGGTGCTCGACCCCGCGCTGCTGCGCCCCGGCCGCTTCGACCGGCGCGTGAGCGTGCAGCCGCCGGACACGAACGGCCGCCGCATGATCCTCGAGGTGCACACGCGCTCGGTCCCGCTCGATTCCAATGTGGACCTGGCGGGGATCGCGTCCACGACCGTCGGGATGGTGGGCGCCGACCTGGCGAACCTCGTCAACGAGGCCGCGCTGACGGCCGCTCGAGAGGGACACGAGAAGGTCAGGCAGGCGGACTTCACCAACGCGCTCGAGCGGATCGTGCTCGGGTCGGAGCGCAAGATCATGATGTCCGAGCTCGACCGCGAGCGGACCGCCTACCACGAGTCGGGCCACGCGCTCGTGGGCATGCTCACGCCCGGCGCGGACCCGGTGCGGAAGGTGTCGATCATCCCGCGCGGGCCGGCCCTCGGCGTCACCCTCTCCGCCCCCGAGGCCGACCGCTTCAGCTACGACCGCGGCTACCTGCTCGGCCGCATCAAGGTCGCGCTGGCGGGACGCGTGGCGGAGAAGCTCATCTACGGCGAGATCACCACCGGCGCCGAGTCCGACATCGAGCAGCTCACCCAGATCGCGCGCCAGATGGTCGGCCGCTGGGGGATGAGCGACGCCATCGGCCCGATAGCGGTGATTCCGCGCGAGGGGCAGGGCCCGCTGCTGCCGGGCACCTCGGAGGTCTCCGCGGAGACGCAGCGCGTGATCGACGAGGAGGTGCGCCGGCTCGTCGAGCAGTCCGAGAACGAGGTCCGCTCGCTCCTCAGCGAGAACCGCTCGCGCCTGGACGCCCTGGTCGCGGCCCTCCTCGAGAAGGAGACGCTCGACCAGGACGAGGCATACATGGTGGCCGGCGTCACGCAACCGCCGCGGATGCAGCCGGACGAGCGCCTGGAGAAGGTCACGCGCGACCGGCCACCGGCCGGTAGTTGACGCTGCAACCATTCCGGCCTATAGTTGCCTCATCAACTACTTCTTCTTCCGGGAAGGGAGACATCTGATGAGCACCGACACCAGCACCAACGCCGTAAGCCCCGCGATCGCTCAGGGCACCTGGTCCGTGGACCCGTCGCATTCGAGCGTCGAGTTCCAGGTCAAGCACATGGGCCTGGCCACCGTGAAGGGCTTCTTCGACGAGTTCGAGGGCACGATCGAGGTCGCCGACGACGGCACCGTGAACGCCTACGGCACCGTCGAGGCCGCCAGCCTCAACACGCGTTCGAACCAGCGCGACGAGCACCTGCGCTCCGCCGACTTCTTCGACGTGGAGAACAACGCGCAGCTCACGTTCAAGTCCACCGGCGTGGAACAGGTCGACGAGGAGACCTACCGGATCACCGGTGACCTCACGATCCGCGGCACCACGCGCGAGGTCGTGTTCGAGGGCGTCACGCAGGGCGTCGACCAGGACCCGTGGGGCAACACCCGCGTCGGCCTCGAGGTCGTCGGTCAGATCGAGCGGAGCGACTTCGGCCTGAGCTGGAATCAGGCGCTCGAGTCGGGCGGCGTGCTCGTCGGCAAGAAGGTCAAGCTGCTGCTCGACCTGTCGCTGGTGAAGGCGTAAGGGATCGGGGAGCGGAGCGAGATGACCACCCTCGCCGAGCCGGCTGCCTGCTCCCGCGTCCCGCGCGCGTGGAGCGGCATGCTCCGCATCTACAACCGGCTCATGCACGAACTCGACGGCGAGCTGGAGGCCGCGCACGGCCTCTCGCTCGCCGAGTTCGACGTCCTGATCCAGCTCGACGAGGCGCCCGGGCGGCGCATGCGGATGGCCGACCTGGCCGAGGCGGTGCTGCTCACGCGCAGCGGCGTCTCGCGGCTGGTCGACCGGCTCGAGTCGCGCGCGCTCGTCGAGCGCGCACGCTGCCCCTCCGACGCGCGCGGGTTGAACGCCCTGCTGACCGACGCCGGCGCCGCCCTCCTCGCGGAGGCCGCCGCCACCCACCTCACAGGCGTACGCTCCCGGTTCGTGGAGCGACTGGCCGCTGAGGACGTCGCGCGGCTGGAGTCGATCTGGGAGCAGCTCGGTGCCTGACACAGCCACCAAGATCGCCGCGGACACCACCGTGGGCGCGGTTCACCTGACGGTCGCCGACCTCGACCGCTCGATCGCGTACTACGAGACGGCGATCGGGCTGCACGTGCACTCGCGCGACGGCTCGATCGCGCGGCTCGGCGCCGACGGCGGCGAGGAGCTGCTCGTTCTGTATGAGGAGCCGGGCGCGCAGCCGGTGCGCGGGCACACCGGCCTGTTCCACTTCGCGCTGCTGCTGCCCGATCGCGCCGGTCTGGCACGGTGGCTCGTGCACGCGGCGCAGGATCGCGTCCCACTCAGCGGCATGTCCGACCACCTCGTCAGCGAGGCGATCTACCTGCGCGACCCGGACTCGCACGGCATCGAGATCTACCGCGACCGGCCGCGCTCCGACTGGCCCGCCGACGGGCGCGGCGGCGTCCTGATGGACACGCTGCCGCTCGACACCGACTCGCTGCTCGGCGCACTCGACGACCCTGCCTCGGCAGGCGCCTATGCCGGCATGCCGCGCGCGACCACTATGGGCCACGTCCACCTGCACGTGGCCGACATCCGCGACAGCGAGCGCTTCTATCGCGACGTCATGGGCTTCGACGTGATGGCCCACCTGCCCGAGGCCACCTTCCTCTCGGCCGGCGGTTACCACCACCACCTGGGCGCGAACGTCTGGGCGGGGCGCGGCGTGTCACCGCCACCGCCGGGATCGGCCGCGCTGCGGCACGCGACGGTGCTCCTGCGGTCGGTGGACGAGCGCGACCGCGTGGCCGCGCGGATCGCCGACGGCGGTCAGGAGCCCGAGGCGCGCGAGGACGGCGTGCTGGTGCGCGACCCGGGCGGGAACGCGCTGCTGCTCAGAACGGCGTAACCGCCGCCAGCCAGACGTTCTCCGGCGCGCTGCCCTCGTGCAGCAGGTCCGCCGGCGTGCGGCCGTCGAGCTCGGGGTTCGGCTCCGTGAGCCAGGCGTAGGCGCTGCCGGCGCCGTCGCGCGTGGCAAGCAGCGAAGCGACCGCGAACACGTTGCGCAGGTGGCGCTCCTCGACGTCGCCCGGCATCTCCTCGCGGCGCGCGATGCGCGTCAGGTGCGCCGGGCTCATGCCGGCGGCGAAGGCGGCCAGCTTCGAGCCGAGAGTGACTTCCAGCCACTCGGCTTGGCGATCGATCCGCTGAACGGCGATCTCGCGCCCCGCTACGCCCTTGTCAGCCTGTGCGAACACAGCCCTGCCCGGCACGAAGGGTACCCAGGTGACGCGGACGTCACGCCTGGCCACGCTGCGCTTGAATCCGCCCCATGCGAGGACTGTTCGTGGCGGGCACGGGGCCGGACGCGGGTGAGCTGGAGGTGGCGGCGGCGATCCGCTCGGCCGCAGGCGGGAGCGCGGCCACGTTCGAGGCGAGCGACCACGGCGGCGCGGCGGTCCCGGCGATCGCGGCGCGACATGCCGGCGCGGAGATCGACCCGACTGCGGTGGTGCAGGCCGCGCGCGGCGCGGCGCAGGGGGCCGACCCGCTGATCGCCGTGACGAGCGGCGGCTTCATGGCGCCGCTCGCGGAGCGCTACCTGAACCGCGACCTGGCCGTCGAGCTGCGGCTGCCGGTCGTGATCGCCGCGGCCGCGGCGCCAGGGCTCTTCAACGCCGTGCTGCTCACCTTCGAGGCGATACGCGGCGCCGGGCTCGCCATCGCCGTCGTCGCGATATCGCGCTGGCCCGAGCAGCCGTCGCGCGTGCTGCTCGACGAGCGCGAGCTCCTCGAACGGCTGCTGCCGGTTCCGGTCGTCGCGGGCGCGCGCGAGGGATGGCCGGTCGCGGAATGGGTGGACGGCGGCGGTCAGATGGGCGGCGGCCACGTGTCGCTCGACCCCTACATCGCGTGGGACGAGCGCCCGGTCGCCGACCCGCGCGACGCCGGCCGCCAGGAGATCATGGCCGCGATCCTCGAGATCGTGGCCGCCGAGGGCCCGATGCGCGCGAGCCGCGCCTACGCGCTCTACAACCGCGCGTCGGGCGGCAAGAAGCTCACCTCGGTGGCGCGCGCGCCGCTCTCCTCGGCCGTCTACTGGCTCGCCCAGGAGGGGAAGCTCACCCTCACGCGCAGGGAGGACGTCCCGTGGCAGGACGACGACCTCATCCGCCTGCCCGGCACGCCTCCCGTGAAGGTGCGCGAGCTCGGCCCGCGGACGCTGGAGGAGGTGCCGCTCGACGAGATCGCCGAGCTGATCACCCGCCTGCGCGCCGCCCGCGGAATCGGCGACGACACCGAGATGAAGCGGGCGATCCTGTCGACCTACGGGCTGATGCGGCTGACCTCCCGGGCCGACGAGTACCTGGGCCTGGCGCTTCAGCTGTAGCCGTCCGCCGCCGCCCTTAGCGTCGACACATGCGCCTTACGCGCGTGATCGCGAAGCTCGAACCGGGCGGCGCGCAACTCGGCGTGCTGCGGACCAGCGCTGCGCTGCGCCGGCTCGGCGTGGAGACGCGCGTGCTCGCCGGATTCGCCACGCGCGAGGGCCGGCGACTGTTCGCCGCGGCGGGCCTCGCGCCCGAGGTCTTCCCCGACGGCGACCCCGCGCTCGAGTACGAGCCGCGCCTCGAGTTCGCCGAATGGCTCCAGCCGCGGCTCGGCGACGCCGACCTCGTCCACGCGCACATGTTCGGCGGCTGGTGGGCGGCGGCGCACGCCGTGGCGCCCGGCACGCCGCTCGTCGCCAGTGAGCACAACGCGCTGCGCTGGCCCGCGATGCCGCCGCCGCGCGAGCTGCACGCTGCGCTGCTGCGGGTGGACCTGCTGTTCGCCCACGGCCCGTCCACGCGGGCACTGTTCGCCGACCTCGGCGTCGGCCCCGATCGGTTGCGCAACGGGGCCTCGGCCATCGACGGGATCGACGCGCGGCCGCGGCGCGGACTGCCGTCGCCGCGGATCGTGTTCGCCGGGCGGCTGCACGAGGAGAAGGGGCCGGACCTGCTGATCGAGGCGCTCGCCCTGCTGCACGACCCGCCGCCCGCGCTGATCCTGGGCACCGGCCCGGTCGAGCGGCAGCTCAGGCGCCTGGCCCGCGCCCGCGGCGTCGACCGAGCGGTGCGCTTCGCCGGCTGGCGCGCCGACGCTCCGCGCTACATCGCGGGCTCGAGCGCCTGCGTGGTGCCGTCGCGTCACGATGCCTGGTCGCAGAGCGCTGTGATCGCGATGGGGCTCGGCGTGCCGGTGGTGGCCGCGGCCGTGGAGGGACTGCCGGCCACGATCGGCTCGAGCCGCGGCGTGCTGGTCGCGCCCGATGATCCCGCGGCGCTCGCCGACGCGATCGAGGGCGTGCTGCACGGCGAGATGCTCGTGGACCGCGAGGAGGCGCGGCTCTACGCCCAGCGCTTCCTGCCCGACCGCGTGGCGCACGCGTACCTGACCGAGTACGCGCAGTTGCTCGACGGCACGCCGGCCCGGCGAGCCGCCGCCTAATCCAGATCCACCCGGATCACGAGGTGCTCGGTCCCCACGAGCCGGAGCGCGGTGTCGTTCGCCGGGCGGCGCAGCCAGCGCAGCCGCTCGAGCGGGTCGTCGCCCTCGAGGATGTGCGCCGTTCCGTCGAACCACGTGCGCCCGACCTTCACGCGCACGCGCGGGTTCGCCTCGATGTTCTTGACGTATGACGAGTGGCGCCCGTGCTCGGTCACGATCCAGAACTCCTCGCCGCGCAACCCGTTGCCGACCGGAGTCTGGCGCGCGCGACCGGTCCTGCGCCCGGTCGTCTCGAGCAGCGCGGTCCCGCCGGTGATCCCTAGCCGGTGCAATCGCCGGACGAGCGGGTTGACGATCCGGTTCGTGGTGAAGCGCATCGCCCGGCGCTTGCCGGCCCCGCCCCAGGCCACGTCACACCACGCGGCTCTCGAGCCGCCCGAGCGCGCCCGCCATCAGCGCCACCGTGTCGCCCGGCTCGAGGAAGCGCTCGCCGTCGAGCGGCCCGAGCTCGAGCAGGCAGCCGCCGGTGAGCGTCCCGGAGCCGAGGACGTCGCCGGCGCGCAGCCGGGTGTCGCGCGCCGCGTGCGCGACGAGCTCGCCCCACGTGAAGTGCATCTCCTCGGCGTGGCAGCGTGATAGCTCCTGGCCGTTCACCTCCACGCGCGCCTCGAGCGTCAGCCGCCCGTCGGCGTACGGGAGCGCGTCCGGCGTGACGAGGTACGGGCCGAGCGATGTCGCGAAGTCCTTGCCCTTCGCTGGGCCGAGCCCCACCGCCATCTCGCCGAGCTGAACGTCGCGCGCGCTCCAGTCGTTCATAAGGGTGAAGCCGCCGATCTCGCCGTCGCCGTCGATCACCGCCGCGACCTCCAGCTCGAAGTCGAGCAACCGCGAGGACGACGGCCGCCGCACGTCCTCCCCCGGGCCGTGGATCGACGCCGGGTTCGTGAAGTAGAAGACCGGCTGCTGGTACCACTGCTCGGGAACGCGATCCATCCCGCGGCGCTTGAAGCCGGCCGCGACGTGGCCCTCGTAGGCGAAGAAGTCGCGCACGCTCGGCGGGTCCGGGATCGGCGCCGCGAGCTCGACCTCTCCGAGCGCGTGCTCGACGCCGGTGCGCGCGCCGCCCTCGCCGGAGAGCCACTCGATCATCGACGCCGCCTCGAGCTCGTGGACCGTGTCGTCCACCAGCTCGCCCACCGTGCCGTCGCGCAGGGTCACCAGTCGCACCCGGCGCAGCTTACGGCTAGCGGAACCTGATCCTCACCCTGGTGTGCCTGCGCTTCGAGACCGGCGAGTGCTTGCCGCGCGAGTCCACCGCCCGCACCCGCAGCGTGTAGGTGCCGCGGTGAAGCGCGCGCCTGGATGTGAAGCGCCACCTCTTCGTGCCGCGCGCCCTGATGTAGCGCGGGTGCCGGCAGCTCACCTTCTTCGAGAAGTGGCCGTTGCGCTTCAGGTAGCGGCAGCGCTTCCTGCTCACCCTGTGCTGGATCGAGAGGTTCACGCGCTTGATCCGCCCGCAGCCCCTGCGCACGCGTGAGGTGCCGCGCAGGCGCAGCCTGCGACCCGCGTGCCCGTGCCGCGCGCGCCGCACGTACCTGCGGTTGAAGCGCGCGTACGGCACGGCGACCGCACAGCCGGTCACCACGTCGCTCAGCTTCGCGGTGTAGATGCCGCGGCCGAACGTGGCGGCCATCAGCGTGTCCGGGTCGCCCGGCTTGAACGCCATCGAGTAGATCGCAACCGCCGGCATCCCGCGCCCGAGCACGCCCCAGTGGCCGCCGCTCTTGGAGTTCGAGACGAAGACGCCGATCGCGGTGCCCACGATCACCTGGCTCTTGCGGATCAGGACCGACGTGGCCTGGACGTCGGGCAGGTCGCCCGAGATGTCCTTGAAGCTCTCGCCGGCGTCGGTCGACTTGAAGACGTGCCCCGAGCCGACGTCCTGCGTGCTCTCACCCATCGACCCGATCGGGGCGAAGTAGCGTGACGCGCTGGCGCCGAGCGTCACGTAGATCGTCCTCGGGTCGCTCGGGTCGGGCGTGATGCCCGTGATGATCCGGTTCGGCAAACCCCTGGCCGCCGTGATGTGCCAGCCGTCGGAGGTGCCGCGCTTCGGCGCCTTCGACCCGCCGACGTTGGTGGCGATCCCGTTGTGGAAGATCCGGTGACGCTTGACCGGGTCGCAGTCGCCGCAGAAGCCGATGTAGGCGTTGTCGCCCTGAAGCCAGGCGGCGGACGCGTGGTTGGGCGCGTCGCTGGTGTTCTCG
>JAICRZ010000054.1 GCA_025937135.1 Thermoleophilaceae bacterium | reverse complement strand
GCGGCCCGCCCGACACGTCGCCGATCGCGACGATGCAGAAGTCGTCGCCCCCCTCCACCAGCGTCTCCGCGGCCACGCGACCGACGTTGCCGTAGCCCGCGATGGCCACGCGGATCGGCGGCTTCAGCCCCGCTCGCCTGACCGCGAGCTTCACGCACTCGGCCACGCCGTAGCCGGTCGAACGGCGGCGGCCCGACGAGCCGCCGACCACGACCGGCTTGCCCGTGACCGCTGCGCCGGACATCATCCCGAGCGCGGTGTTGTAGGTGTCGAGGATCCACGCCATCTCGCGGCCGCTCGTGCCGATGTCGGGCGCGAGGACGTCGCGGCCGGGCCCGATCAGCGGCATGATCTCGCTCGCGTAACGACGCGTCATGCGCTCGAGCTCCATCGCCGACAGCTCATGCGGGTCCACGCGTATGCCGCCCTTCGCGCCGCCGTACGGGATGTCCACGAGCGCGCACTTCCAGGTCATCGACATCGCGAGCGCCTTGGTCTCGTTGAACGAGACGTGCGGGTGATAGCGCAGGCCGCCCTTGCCGGGACCGCGCGTGAGGCTGTGCTGCACGCGGTAGCCGTCCACGGTGCGCAGCGACCCGTCGTCGCGGCGGAACGGCACGCCCACCTCGATCGCGCGGCGCGGGTGGCCGAGCATCTCGACCATGCCGTCGTCGAGGCCGATCCGCTCCGCGGCCTGGCTGTACTCGGCCCACGCCTTGCCCCAGGCAGCGTCACCCGCCGCGTAGCGCTCGGCCGTTGCCGATCTCTCCGGTCTCAGCGTGGTCATTCCTCCGCGCCCGGCAGTGTTCCATGGATAACCTCGCCGCGTGGCCGACCAGGGACGACTTCTCGCGCGCGGCCCGTGGACGCCGGACCGCATCGAGGCGGTCTGGAGCGACGAGCTGTGGGAGCCACCGGCCGCGGTCGAGCGGCTCGCGGACGCGGCGGTCGAGGCGCTGCGCGACCGCGGTTCGCCGGCGCATGACGGCACCGCCGCGCGGCTGTCCGGGTGGCACGACGGCGGCGACGGCCTGCGCCTTGAGCTACAGCCGGCGCGCTGGGCCCTGCGCCTGGTGGAAGCCGGTGACGCCAACAGCCTCACGGCGCTCTGCGTGGTCCGCTCCGAGGACGGCCGCTGGCTCGCCGGCCGCCGCGCCGGCTGGCTCGCGTCGTGGCCGAACCGCTGGGCGCTCGGCGCGGGCGGCGCCGTCGAGGTCGGCGAGGATCCCGCGCTCACGCTCTCACGCGAACTCGAGGAGGAGTGGCAGCTCACGCCGACGACGCTGAGCGTGGAGGCGCTGGCCGCGCTGCCGACCGGGCTGATGGCGCTCGTGGGCCTGGCGACCGTCGCGCGCGACGCCGAGCCGGTTCCCGACGCCGAGCACGACGAGTTCGCGTGGTGGCCGGCCGACGTGGGGGAGTGGCCCCCGGAGGCCGACCAGCGCCTCGCCGCGATGGCGCGACTGCTGTCGGCCTAGGCGGGAACCGGCCGTGTTCGCGGCGCGGGCTCGCGGCGCGGGCCGGGCGGCGGCGCCTGGCCGCCCGCGTGCGCCCGGCGGATCTTCCGCAGCCCGAGCACGAGCAGCACTCCCACCAGCACCGCGATCAGCAGCACGGCCAGGTAGGCGATCGTCCAGAGGACCGTGGAGACGCCCTTCTTCTGCTCACGCTGGAGCAGCTTCTTGTCCTGCCCGAACTGGCGCGTGAACTGTGGCGGCGCCGCGACGCCCTTCACCGGGATCGCGCTGTCGGCCGGCATGTAGATCGGCACGCCGAGCACCTGGTTGCCGGTCTGGAGCCGCAGCGTTGACTTCCAGTCGCCGTAGAGCGGCAGCGCCTGCGTGCTCTTGTAGGTGCCCGGGCCGGTCTGGGTCAGCTTGTTCACGATCTTGCCGCCGCCCTGCCAGGCGGTCACGTTCAGCCAGCGCGCGTTCCTCGCGGCATCAGCCGGCTGGAGCTTCACGCTGGCGAAGGCCTCGCGGTGGGCGGCCCCCTGCACGGGCGTGAGCGTGACCGTCGCCTTCGGCGGGTTCGAAGGCAGCGGTTGCGGCGTGCACCACACGATCACGCCGATCACCGCGACGCCGGCGGCCGGCAGCGCCCAGCGCGGCGCGCGCTCGGTGACGGCGGACGGCGTGACCGCGCGCCCGATCGCGCCGCCGAGCACGCCGGCGCCGATGCCCGTGATGAGCGTGAGCGGCAGCGCCTCGCCGATCAGCGAGCTGGGCCACGAGTTGACCATCCACACGTGCGACCACGCGTACTCTGCGAAGAAGCCCACGCTGCCGATCAGCGCACCGGCGACGAGCCCGAGCGTGAGCGGCCGCTGCCGGCCCCAGCGCAGCGCGACGACCTCGACGCACAGCGCCTCTGCGATGTACAGCGGGAAGTGCGGCGTGGTCTCGCCGATCAGCCCGCCCACGATCAGCGCGAGCAGGCCGCGCAGCCCGATGAAGAACAGCGCGCCCGCGAGGGCGCCGCCGCGGCCGAGGCGCACCCGCGCCGCCACGAGCGCGATGCCCGCCGCCAGCGCCAGCAGCACCGGCTGCCAGACGAGCCGGAACTGCGGCACGCCGAAGTCGAACTCGCCCTGGAAGGTCGACATGCCGATCAGCAGCGCGCCCGCGAGCGAGATGTCGCGGAACTTGTGCAGGAAGGTGCCGCGCGGGACGTCGCCGCCGCGCGCGCGGGCGCCCTCGACCTGGAGCACCCAGATGCCGAGGATCGAGAAGCTCGCGCCGCCGAACAGCAGCAGGTGCGTCGGGCCCCAGAGCGTCACGTCCTGGCCGAACAGGCGGTGCCAGATGTCGTCGAGCGGGAACGCGAGCAGCGACACCGTGCCGCAGACCAGGATCATCATCGCGCCGAGCGGCGCGTACATGTCCCGCGTGAGCTTGAAGGCGACGTCGCTCGGGCGCTCCTTGGTGAGCGCCATCGAGACGATCCCGCAGAAGAAGACGCCGAACAGGCCGACGAGGATGAAGTAGTGCGCCGGGTTGGCGAGCGGGCCCGGGTCGCGGCCCTTGTCGATGTGGATCGAGATGTCCCAGTACATCCCGAACACGGCGATCAGCAGGGCGCCGCCGATCAGGCCGCTCGGCAGCGAGGCCCAGCCGGGCAGGCCGTTCACGCGCTCGGAGAAGCCGGCGAGCTTGCCGACCCAGGCAATCCTGCCGCTGCGGTGCGCGGTGATGATCCAGAGCAGCACCGCGGTGGCCAGCAGGCCGCCCAGCGTCGCGCCGATGACCTGACCGATCGCGGCGCCGCCGGCCGGTGGCGCGCTCGCGGCGAGCGTGGAGCTGAACGTCGAAAGCATCTATCCCTCCCAGTGGGGCCCAAACTGACCGAGCGTTCAGTTACGTACCCCACCGGGCGCATATGGGAACGTGTGAGTTGTGTCACAGGTGCGCGCAGAACGGGTGCTGGAGCGCATCCGAGCGATCCCGCCCGGGTTCGTGCGGACCTACGGCGACCTGTCGCCGGGCGCTCCGCGCTTCACGGGCACGGTGCTCTCGGCGGCCGACGACCCGGAGCTGCCCTGGCACCGCGTGGTCCGCGCCGACGGCACGCTCGCGAAGGGCGACCGTCAGCGCAGACTGCTGGAGGCGGAGGGGGTGCCGTTCACGGGTGCGCGCGTGGACATGCGCGCAGCCCGCCTACCCGACTAGCGGGTGCCGCGCGACCAGTCCTGCATGCGCACGCGCGGGTCGCGGCCGGAGACCTCGCCGCGGCCCTTCGCTCCGGGCGCGCCGCCGTAGATCTTGCCGTAGGGGCGAACGTTGATCCCGCTGCCGGCGGTCGTGAAGTAGCCGATCACGACGCCGAAGAAGGCGATGACGAGGAATGCCAGGAAGATGAATGAGCCGTCTGCAAGTTCCATCGTGAGCTCCTAAATAGCGGTTGACTCAAGCTACGGCCGCAGCGAGACGCGCTGGGTGAGTTGGGCCACACATTGCAGTTCGTCCGGCGCGCGCGCGAGGGTGGCCGGCTCGTGGATGCGAAGGCCACACCGACGGCGAGCGCGGAGTTCGTCTGCGTCGACACCGAGACGAACGGGCGGATGGGCGACCTGTGCGAGGTCACCGAGGTGGGCGCGGTGCTCGTCGGCGGCGGCGAGCTGCACGAGCGCTTCGAGTCGCTCGTGCGCGTGGAGCAGCCGCTCTCGCGCGGGATCGAGCGCTTCACCGGCATAACGCAGGCGATGGTCGACAGCGCGCCGCCGCCCGCGGACGTCCTGCCGCGGCTGGCCGAGCTGCTCGAGGGCCGCGTGCTCGTGGCGCACAGCGCATCGTTCGATCGCCGCGTCCTGGCGCAGGCGTTCGAGCGGGCGGGGCTCGCCTGGCCCGACCCGCCGTCGCTCTGCACGGTCGCGCTCGCGCGTCGCTTCGCCCCGCTCGCGCGGCAGCGCAAGCTCGCGCCGCTGGCGGAGTCGCTCGGCATCGAGGTGGCGGCCGTGCACCGCGCGCTCGTGGACGCCGAGACGTGCGCGCGCGTGTTCTGCGCGCTCTTCCCCAAGCTCTGCGGCGCTGCCGCCACGCTGGCGGAGGCGCTCGCGCTGGTGGCGCCGCGCCGGCGGGGCGCGAGGCGGCCGGAGGGCAGGCGCGTGCCGAAGGAGGAGCGCCCGGACCTCTCGAAGCTGCCGCGCGACCCCGGCGTGTACGTCTTCCGCGACGCGCGCGGCCGTCCGCTGTACGTGGGCAAGTCGGTCTCCGTGCGCACGCGCGCGCGTGCACACTTCTGCGCGCCGGCCGGCTGGACCGAGCGCGCCGAGGTCGTCGACTACAGGCCGACCGCGTCGGAGCTCGGCGCGCTCGTGCTCGAGAACCGCCTGATCAAGGCCTGGCGGCCGCCGGGGAACGTCAAGCTCAAGCGCGCCGACGGCTACGTCTACATCCGCGCGCGGCTCGACATCTCCTACCCGGTGCTGGAGGTGGCGCCGGAGCCGGCGGCAGGCCGAGCCTTCAACGTCGGGCCCGTGCGCGGCAGGGCGGCGGCGCAGGAGCTCGTGGACCAGCTTCAGTCGCTGTTCGGGCTGCGCCACTGCGGCCGGGCGATGCGCCGGCGCGAGCATCCGTCCGCATACGGACAGATGGGCCGTTGCCTGTCGCCGTGCCTGGGCGACCTCGACCCGAACCTCTACCGGCGCCGGCTGGAGGAGGCGCTGGCGCCGTTCACGAGCGGCAGCGGCGACCGCGGCGAGGGATTGCTCGACTGGATCGACGAGCAGATGCGCGCGGCGTCGGAGGATCAGCGGTACGAGCGCGCGGCCGTCCTGCTGCGCCGGCGCGAGCGCCTCGAGGAGCTGCTCGGGCGGCTGTCGGGGCTGCTCGAGGCCGCTCATTCCCGCTCACGGCTCGTGCTGGCGCAGCATCCGGCGAAGGAGCGCTGGGACGCGTTCTGGCTGGTGGCGGGGCGCGTGGTGGACTGGGGCGAGCTGCCGTCGCAGCGCGAGCTGCGCGAGCGCACGGAGCGCGCCCTCGCGGCGCGTCCCGCACGCAGCGGACCTGCGCTGGTCGCGCCGGACGAGGTCGACGAGATCCGCATCGTCCACTCCTGGATCGCCGCGCACGAGCCTCAGTCGCTGTCGCTCGAGGAGGGCCTTTCGTTTGCCCCGTCCAGCCTGCGGGAACGCTTCGGTAGGACGAACTAGGAGGCTGACAATGGGCTTGATGGACAAGCTGACAGGCCGGGCCAAGCAGGCGGCCGGCGACCTCGCAGATGACGCAAGCCTGCGTCGCGAGGGCAAGAAGGAAGAGCGCAAGGGCGAGGCCAAGGACGATCTCGCGCGTGCCGAGGATCGCGCGGACGCGAAGGCCGACGAGGTCGCGGACCTCGAGCGCCGAACCTGAGCTTCGGCAGTCGCCGGGGGCCGCGCTCGCGGCCCCCGGCGCCTCTGCTTCATCCGCGGTCACTAACCTCGTCGCGGTGAGCGCGCAACCGGATCAGGCCCGCCGGCTCGTCGGCATTCGCGTCCTCGAGTCGCAGCCCGATCTGATCCAGGGCCTCGACGAGGAGCAGGCGGCGCTTGCGCGCCGCCATGTCGTCGCAGTCCTCGACTCGGTCGAGCAGGGTCCGTGGGAGCCGGCCTCCGGCTACGCGGAGTCGCCCGGAGCGATCGGGCTGCTCGTGATCGACGGCATCGTCGCGCGCGACCTGTCGATCGCCGGGCGCTGGTGCTCGGAGCTGCTCGGCCCGGGCGATCTGCTGCGTCCCTGGGACCACGTCGAGAACGCCGGCGAGAGCGTGGCCGCCGACTCTGCCTGGACCGTGCTCGAGCCGCTGCGCGTCGCCGTCCTGGACGAGCGCTTCGCGCGCGTCGCGTGCCGCTGGCCGCAGCTCATGGCCGGGCTCGTGAGCCGCACGCTACGGCGGTCACGGTGGATGACGATCATGCTCGGCATAAGCAACCTCACGCGCGTCGACGAGCGCGTGGTGGCGGTCATGTGGCACCTGGCCGACCGCTGGGGCCACGTCACTCCCGAGGGAGTGGTGGTGCCGGTCCCGCTCACGCACGAGATGATCGGCCGGCTCGTGGGCGCGCACCGCCCTTCGGTGACCTCCGCGCTCGGCGAGCTCAGCCGCGAGGGCGTGCTGGAGCGGCGCGAGGACGGCTGGCTGCTCCTGCGCCAGCCGAAGGCGTCACCCGCTTTCGACCCGACGCTGCTCGCCACGGTGCTTCCCGCGCTCGCCGCGAGCGTGCTGAATTAGCAGCGCGCGCCTCAGCGCAGCGTCAGCGCGAAGGTGCCGCCGATCAGGGTCACGCCCATGGTGGTCCAGGCGACGTAATCCCCCACGTGACCCGAGTGCAGCGCCCGCAGTTGCGCGAACGCGGGCCGCGCGATGTCGATGGCCCCGTGGCGCGCGACCCCGGCGGCGGCCACGGCCAGCGCGCCGATGACCGCGGCGAAGCCGTAGAGGTACGAGCTTCCGGACGGCGTCAGATGCGGCACGCTCGGCAGCGCCTCGTGCACTCCGTGCAGGACGGCGCCGAGGTAGGCGTTCGGCTCGACGAAGCGCGTGGCCGCTGCGAGCGCGCCGTGCCCGAGGCCCGGGATGAAGCCCCAGCAGAGACCGGCGAGCAGGAGCAGCGCGGCCGGCACCCAGATCAGCGGCGGCGTGCGGTCGGCCGGCTCGTCGCTCTCGGGCTCCGCCTCCACCTCGGCCTCGTCCGAGGACTCGTCCTGCACCCCGGGCTGCCCGAGCCCGAGGAAGACGCGTGCGGCCGCGCGCAGCAGCGCACCGCCCGCGAGCGCCGAGACGACCGTCATCGCCGCCGGCACCCATTCCATCCCCGGGACCTTGAGCGCCGCGTCCTCGACCAGCGCCTTGCCGAGGAACGGCCCGAACGGCGGCAGCCCCGCGATCGCGATCGCCCCGATGGCGAACACGCCCGCCGTGTACGGCAGGTCGCGGCAGCGGCCGTGCAGGTCCACCTCGTCGATGGTCGCGCGCCGGTGTTGCACGATCCCGACGCAGGCGAACAGCGATGCCTTCACGAGCCCGTCGCCGACCACGAAGATCGCGGTCCCGGCCAGGCCGTCGGCGCTGAGCAGCGCGATCCCGACGAGGAAAAGCCCGACGTAGGCGATCGTCACGAACGCGAGCATCCGCTTGAGGTGGTGCTGCGCCACGGCCATCGCCGCTCCCACGAACGCCGTGAGCAGACCGATCGTGAGCAGCGTCCAGCGCAGCGCCTCGGTGTGGCCGTCCAGCGCGGGGGCGAAGGCCGTCCAGTACACGCGCGCGACGCCGAACAGCCCGAGCTCGCTCATCACGCCCGCGAACAGGATGCAGACCGGAGTCGGCGCGACCGCGTAGGCGTCGGCGAGCCAGAAGTGGAACGGCACCGCGGCCGCCTTGACCAGGAAGCCGCAGACGATCAGGGCGAAGCCGACGATCACGAGGCCGTCCGGGGCGTGGTGGCCGAGCTGGACGCCGATCTGGGCGAGGTTGAGCGCACCCGTGCGCCCGTAGACGAGAGCGATGCCGAACAGCACGAGGATCGCGCCCACGCTGTTGGTGATCGCGAAGTTGAGCGACCCCTCGAGTGGCGCGCGCTTCTCGATCCTGAAGCCGGCGAGCACGTACGCGGCCACGCTCATCAGCTCGAAGAAGACGAACATGTTGAAGAGGTCGCCGCTGAGCGCGAAGCCGACCATTCCGGCGAGGAACACGAGCTTGGCCGCCTGGTAGAGGTGATCGACGCCCTCGAGCATCCGCCAGCCCAGCACGATCCCGACGGCCGTGAGCGCTGCGGCGAACGCCGCCATCCCGGCGGCGATCGGGCCGAAGGCGAAGTCCACGCCGAGCGCGACGTCGTGGGGCCGCGGCTTCCACGCGCCCCACCAGTAGACGATCGTGCCGTCGCGGGTGCGCGCGAGCAGGATCAGACAGATCACGAGGGCCGCCAGGGCGGTGAGCAGCGACGCGCCGTCGCTGAACCTGCGGCCGGTCACGGGGCGCAGCGCCGCCATGAGGCCGGCGCCCATCATCGGCACGAGCACCGCCAGCGGGACGAGGGTCATCCGCGCAGCGCCCCCAGCTCGTCCGGATCGACGGTGCCGAAGCGCTTGTGCGTCTGCACCGCGAGCGCGAGCAGCAGGGCGGCGACCGTGGCCTCGACCACGACGTCGGTGAGCGTGAGCGCCTGCACGACCGGGTCCACGATCTGCGTGCCGATCGGGATGTCGGCGTAGACGGGCGCCTTGGCGCCGCTTCGGTAGCCGACGGCGAGCAGCAGCACGTAGGTCGACGCCTGCATGACGCTGAGGCAGATCACGAGGTGGACGAGGTTGCGGCTCGTGACGATGCCGTAGAGCCCGACGACGATCAGCCAGACCGCGACGATGTACGGGAACACGCTCACGACGGTCGCCCGCGCAGCAGCGTCTGGTCGAGGAACTCGGCCACGATCAGCGTCACGCCGCCGGCCACCTCGAGCCCGACCGAGGTGTTGGCCAGGGGGATCGTCCCCGCCGACCAGAGGCTGCCGACGATCCCGTAGCCGAGGAAGTTGTGCAGGGCCGCGAGGCCGAACACGAGGCCGCCCACGGCGATCAGCGCGAACCCGATCGCCCCGAGCGCGTCGGCCAGCTCGATCGGGGCGATCGGCTCGATCCGGCGCAGGCTGGCGTACTGCCCCGCCACGTAGACGAGCACCGCCGCGGCGGCGATGATCACGCCGCCCTGGAAGCCACCGCCGGGGGTGAGATGGCCGTGGGCGACCACGTAGGCGCCGAGCACGATCGTCGGCGCCACGAGCGCCGCCCCGAGCGCGCGAATCGGCCGCGCGACCGCGTCGGCTCGGCTGTCGGCGCGCGAGCCGGCCTCCTCCACCGACTCCTCGTCGCGCTGCGCGCGCAGGAGGATCGCGCAGCCCACCGCGGCGGCGAAGAGGATGAACTCCTCGCCCAGCGTGTCGACGCCGCGGTAGTCGAAGGTGACCGCGCCGACCACGTCGGTTGCGTGGCGCTGAGCGACCGCCACGTGCTCGAGCGCGAGCCCGTAGACGCCGCTGTAGTGGCCGAAGTCGGCCAGTCCCGTGACAGCCCAGACCAGGCCGGCCGCGAGCACGGCGACGGCGGGGGCGAACAGCAGCAGGCGTCCGCGGCGACTCACTCGTCGTGGCTCCGGATCCGCGTGAGCGCCAGCAGGATCATCAGCGGCAGCGCCACGCTGCCGACGCCGATCTGCGAGAGCGCCACGTCCGGCGCCTGGAACAGGAAGAAGAGGACGCCGAGGAGCAGGCCGAAGACGCCGGCCACCATCGCCTGCTTGAGCGGCTCGCGGGTCATCACGACGGCGGTGCCGAAGATCGCGACCAGCGCGAGCGCGAGTGCCTGGAGCGCGGTCAACCCGCGCTCTCCACGTCCGCGCCCGCTGCATCGAGCGAGCCACGCTGACCGATGCGCGCGGCGCGAGCGATCGCCTGCACGACCACCGGCGAGGTGACCACCACCACGAGCGCGATGAGGATCGCCTTGTCGCCGATCAGCGAGAAGCCCTCCCGCGACAGCACCGCTGCGGCGAACGCGACCGCCGCGACCATCGTCGGGCCGGTGTAGTGCAGGCGGTCGTAGGTGCTGCGCATCGCCACGATCCCCGCGGCCGCGAGCAGTTGCGCGGCCACGCCGATCACGAGCAGCACGGCCACGGCGACGTCCGTCACCCCTGGTGCTCCAGGAAGTGCGCGAACGCGAGCGAGCCGACGAACGACATCAGCGCCAGCACCAGCGCGAGGTCGGCGAACGGCTGGCGCTGGATCCCCTCGGAGACGAGCAGCAGGACGAAGGCGGCGTTGGTGCCGGCCACCTGGAGCGCGACCAGGCCGTCGACCGCGCTCGAGAAGAAGCACACGGCGCCGAGCGGGACCATCGCGGCGAGGAGGACGAACGCCGCCAGCAGCCACTCGTTCATCGAAGCCCCATCGGGTCGGCGTCCTCCTCGATCCGGCCGCGGTCGACGAGCTGGTGCACGAGCATCCGCTCCGCGTCGGAGTCGGTGCCGATGACGTAGGTGTTGGGCGAGAACGACGCGGCCGTCTGCATCAGCACGCGCTGCGCCGCGCCGCGCGCGTCGTCAGGCAGGTCGGGCGCGGGGAGCGCCACGAGGCGCCCGCGCGAGCGGTGCGGGAGCGCCACCACGAGCAGCCAGAGGTCGCGCGGGTACGCCGCGACCGGGCGCCACGCGCGTACGAGCCAGCGCAGCCGCGGCCGCAGGATCACGCGACGCTCCTGGCGGACGACCACGGCGGCGCACGCACCGAGCGCGGCCACGCCCGCGCCCACGACCAGCTCGGGGAAGTGCGTGTTGTCGACGAGGAACAGCCACAGCGCCGCCGATACGACCCACCAGCCGACCCACGCCAGCGCCGCGCCCGCGCCGCCGCCGCCTCCGTCCGGACCCATGGGGGCCGGGTTCTACGGCGGTGGGCCTCTCCCTGCCGTGCTTAAGGCTTCATCACGTGAAGCCGCGTCATCAGCTCGCGCAGCTTCGACTGCGGTCCGACGGCCGGGATCGCCTGATCGGAGTTCTCGGCGGCGCTGTTCTGCCGCTCGACGATCCACTCGCCGCTGCCGGTCCGGCGGATCGCGCCGATCCGGCTGCCGCTCTCGTCGTGAAGCCCGCCGCCGTCGTCGGCGGTGAGCTTCTGCTCGCCGCCGAGCGCCTCGTCGACGACTTCCTGCACGCGCCCGCGGTCGTACTCCTCGAGCTGCTGGTTGTTGAGGGTCGCGCTGACGGTGGCCAGCGCCCTGTCGATCTCCTCGTCGGTCGTCATGTCAGAGGAGTTACCCGCGAAGCCGAAGGCGAATCGACCCTGTTTTCGCGATGACAGGAGGGGTAGATTGCCGAGCGATGCCGTCCGCGCGCCGCCTGGTTCCGCCCGTCCTGCGCCAGCTCGCCGGCGACCCGCTGGGGCTCGGGCGCGCCGCGCAGTCCGCCGTCTCCGAGGAGCTGGTCCCCCGGACGCGCACAGCCGACAAGGTCGTGCAGTCGATCTGCCCGTACTGCGCCGTCGGCTGCGGGCAGAAGGTCTACGTCAAGGACGAGAAGGTCACCCAGATCGAGGGCGACCCGGACTCGCCGATCTCGCGCGGCCGGCTGTGCCCGAAGGGGGCCGCCTCCGAGGCGCTCGTGAACTCCTCCACGCGCGAGATGAAGGTGCGCTACCGCCCGCCGAACGGCCGCGAATGGCAGGAGCTCTCGCTCGAGCAGGCCACGGACATGATCGCCGACCGCGTGATCAAGACCCGCCGCGAGACGTGGGAGGAGGAGACCGACAACGGCAAGCCGCTGAAGCGCACGCTCGGCATGCACTGGCTCGGTGGCGCCACGCTCGACACCGAGGAGAACTACCTCATCAAGAAGCTCTTCACGGCGGCGGGCGCGGTCTCGATCGAGAACCAGGCCCGCATATGACATAGCTCCACCGTGCCCGGTCTGGGCACGTCGTTCGGGCGCGGCGGCGCCACCACCTTCCAGCAGGACCTTCAGAACTCGGACTGCATCCTGATCATGGGATCGAACATGGCCGAGCAGCACCCGGTCGGCTTCCAGTGGGTGATCGAGGCGAAGGAGCGCGGCGCGAAGGTCATCCACGTGGACCCGCGCTTCACCCGCACGAGCGCGATGGCCGACCTCCACGTGCCGATCCGCTCGGGCACCGACATCGCGTTCCTCGGGGGGATCATCAACCACATCTTCGAGACCGACTCGTGGTTCGAGGACTACGTCCGCCACTTCACGAACGGCCCGGTGCGGCTCAAGGCGGACTTCAAGGACACCGAGGAGGGGAGTGGCTTCTTCTCCGGCTGGAACGCCGAGGACAGCGCCTACACGATCGACACCTGGGGCTACAACCGCTCGACCGGCGAGGCGACGGCGGGCAAGAGCGAGCAGCAGGCGGACGTCTCGGGCGAGCAGGCGCACGGCGCGCACGGCATGAAGCTGAAGGGCGGCGAGCCGCCCGACATGGACGAGACGATGCAGGACGAGCGCTGCATCCTCCAGACGGTGCGGCGCCACTTCGCGCGCTACACGCCGGAGATGGTCGCCGACGTGTGCGGCTGCTCGAAGGAGGACTTCCTGAAGGTCGCGCAGGCGATGTGCGAGAACTCGGGCCGCGAGCGCACCGCCGCCATCGTCTACGCCGTCGGCTGGACCCAGCACACGCACGGGGTGCAGAACATCCGCGCGGCGTCGATCATCCAGCTCCTCCTGGGGAACATGGGCCGCCCGGGCGGCGGCATCCTCGCGCTGCGCGGGCACGCGAACATCCAGGGCTCGACCGACATCCCGACGCTCTACAACATCCTGCCGGGCTACATACCGATGCCGCACCCGCAGTCGCATCCCACGCTCGAGAAGTTCGTCGAGCTGAACGGTCCCGACACGGGCGCGTGGGGCAACCTCAAGCCGTACATGGTCTCGCTCCTGAAAGCGTGGTGGGGCGACGCCGCCACCGAGGACAACGAGTTCTGCTTCCACCACCTGCCGCGCATCAACGGCGACCACTCGCACTACGCGATGATGCTGAAGATGCTCGACGGCGGCGTGCAGGGCATGTTCGCCGTCGGCCAGAACCCGGTGGTGGGATCGGCCAACTCGAAGCTGATCCGGCTCGCCCTCGGCAAGCTCGACTGGCTCGTGGTGCGCGACTTCCAGATGGTCGAGACCGCCACGTTCTGGAAGGACTCGCCGGAGATCGAGTCGGGCGAGCTGCGCCCGGAGGACATCGGCACCGAGATCTTCTTCATGCCGGCCGCGGCGCACACCGAGAAGGACGGCACCTTCACGAACACGCAGCGCCTGCTCCAGTGGCACCACAAGGCCTGCGAGCCGCCGGAGGACTGCCGCTCGGAGCTGCACTGGATCTACAGCCTCGGCAAGGCGATCAGGCAGAAGCTCCAGGACTCCGACGACCCGCGCGACCGGCCGCTACTCGACCTGACCTGGGACTACCCGGTCCAGGGCCCCCAGGACGAGCCCGACGCCGAGGCCGTTCTCCAGGAGATCTCCGGGCGCAAGGCCGACGGCTCGTTCCTCGAGAGCTACGACGGCCTCGAGGGCGACGGCTCGACCACCTCGGGCTCGTGGATCCACTGCGGGATCTACAAGGACGGCGTGAACCAGTCGGCGCGCAAGAGGCCACACACCGAGCAGAACTGGATCGCCCCCGAGTGGGGCTGGGCGTGGCCGAAGAACACGCGGATGATCTACAACCGCGCCTCGGCGGACCCCGACGGCAAGCCGTGGTCGGAGCGCAAGAAGTACGTGTGGTGGGACGGCGAGGAGGGCAAGTGGACCAGCCTGGGCGACTCGCCCGACTTCCCGCCCACCAAGGAGCCCGACTACCAGCCGAGCCGCAACTCCAAGCAGATGGAGGGCATCGCGGGCGACAAGCCGTTCATCCTCCATCCGGACGGGCGCGGCTGGCTCTACGTGCCGACGGGGCTCGTCGACGGCCCGCTGCCCACGCACTACGAGCCGCAGGAGACGCCGTTCCGCAACGAGCTGTACGCGCAGCAGCAGAACCCCACGCGCCAGGTCTTCCACCGCCCGGAGAACCCGTATCACCCCGCGGACGGCGAGGAGGGCGCGGCGGTCTTCCCGTTCGTCCTGACCACCTACCGGTTGACCGAGCACCACACGGCCGGCGGCATGTCGCGGAGCGTTCAGTACCTCGCCGAGCTCCAGCCGGAGTTCTTCTGCGAGGTCTCGCCGGCGCTGGCGGCCGAGCGCGGGCTCGAGCACGGCGACTGGGCCACGATCGTCACCGCGCGCGGTGCGGTCGAGGCGCGCGTGATGGTCACCGAGCGGATCAAGCCGCTCGAGATCCAGGGGCGCACGATGCACCTCGTGGGCGCGCCGTACCACTGGGGCCGCAACGGGATCGCGACCGGCGACTCGGCCAACGAGCTGCTGCCACTCGTGCTCGACAACAACGTGCACATCAACGAGTACAAGGCCGCCACCTGCGACATCCAGCCGGGGCGCCGCCCGCGCGGCAGGGAGCGGCTCGAGCTGATCGAGAGCTACCGCCGGCGGGCGGGGGTGAAGGACTGATGGCGCACGAGACGCTCGCCTGGCCGGACACCTACGGCGGCAAGGCGAAGCCGCGGATGGGCTTCTTCACCGACACGTCGGTGTGCATCGGCTGCAAGGCGTGCGAGGTGGCCTGCAAGGAGTGGAACCAGATTCCGATGTCGATGCAGGGCTTCAGCGGCAAGTCCTACGACAACACGATCGATCTGGGCGCCGACACCTGGCGCCACGTCGCGTTCGTCGAGCAGAAGCGCCCGCAGAACGTGCTGCACGTGGACGGCGACGGCCTCGCGACCTACCAGGAGGGCGACGGGCTGCGCTGGCTCATGGCCTCCGACGTGTGCAAGCACTGCACCGACGCCGCCTGCCTCGACGTCTGCCCGACCGGCTCGCTGTTCCGCACGGAGTTCGGCACGGTCGTCGTGCAGGAGGACATCTGCAACGGCTGCGGCTACTGCGTCCCGGCGTGCCCGTTCGGCGTGCTCGACCAGCGCAAGCCCGACGGCCGCGTCTGGAAGTGCACGCTCTGCTACGACCGGCTGAAGGACGACAAGGAGCCGGCGTGCGCGCAGGCCTGCCCGACGAACTCGATCCAGTTCGGCGAGCTCGACGACCTGCGCGAGCGCGCCGAGCACCGGCTCGGGCAGCTTCAGGGCGCGGGCCAGGACAAGGCGCAGCTCTACCTCGCCGATGACGACGACGGCATCGGCGGTGCCGGCGCGTTCTTCCTCCTGCTCGACGAGCCCGAGGTCTACGGCCTGCCGCCCGACCCGGTCGACACGCGGCACGACATCGGCTCCGTCTGGGGCGCGGCCGGCGTCGCGGCCCTGGCGCTGGGAGCCGGGCTGGCCGCGGCGGTCTTCGGGGGGCGCAGGTGACCGACACGCGCTCCTACTACGGCCAGCCGGTGATCAAGGAGCCGGTGTGGACCTGGGAGATCCCCTTCTACTTCTTCACCGGTGGTCTCGCCGGCGCCTCGGCGGGGCTGGCATACCTCTCCGAGCTGAACGGCGACGACGTGCTTGCGCGCCGCGCGTGGGCGGCGGCGCTCGCGGGCGTCGGCGTCAGCCCGGTGTTCCTGATCTCCGACCTCGGCAAGCCCGCGCGCTTCTTCAACATGCTGCGCGTCTTCAAGGTCACATCGCCGATGAGCGTCGGCTCCTGGATCCTGAGCGGCAGTGGCGCCGCCACGGCGATCGCGGCGGCCAACGAGTGGACCGGATTGTTCCCGCGCAGCTCGCGCATCGCGAAGCCGGCCGCCGCGCTGCTCGGGCTCCCGCTCTCCACGTACACGGCCGCGCTCGTGAGCAACACCGCGGTGCCGGTGTGGCACCAGGCGCGCGGGCTGCTGCCGGTCGTGTTCGCCTCCGGAGCGGCGGCCAGCGCCGGCGCCGCGGGCGTCGCCCTCACCGTGCCCCGCCACGCCGGGGCGGCGCGCAGGCTGGCGATCGGCGGTGCGGTCGCCGAGCTCGTGAGCAAGGAGATCATGGAGAAGCAACTCGGCGAGCTGGGCGAGCCGTACGAGCAGGGCGCGCCGAAGGTCTCCAGCCGCGTGGCGCAGGCAGGTCTCGGAGCCGGCGTCGCGCTGATCGCGGCGGCGGGCGCCAGGTCGCGGCCGGCGGCCATCGCGGGCGCGGCGTTGATCTCGGCGGGCGCGCTGGCGGCGCGCTGGAGCATCTTCAAGGCAGGCTTCGCGTCCGCGTCCGATCCGAAGTACACGGTCGGGCCGCAGCGCGAGCGGATCGAGCGCAGCGAGAGCGCCGGCGCCGCGCGCAAGCAGTCGCGCGTCGCGAGCCCGGACCGGGCGCTCGGCTCGCCTGCCACCTCGCTCACCCAGTAAGCCGACTTACCGGCCCTGTCACACGCCTGACAACCGTATGCAGCGTGTGACCCGATTACGGGTCACACCCGTACAGGGACGATGCATACGACACCACGAGACACCCG
>JAICRZ010000167.1 GCA_025937135.1 Thermoleophilaceae bacterium | reverse complement strand
GCCGACGACATCGACCGCGCGGTGTTCGAGCGCACGCTCTCGATCATCGTGAAGCACCGCACCGACCTCGACCTCGTCGCCGAGCGCGTCGGGGTGAAGCTCGACGGTGGACTCCTCGGGCGCGCCGGAACCGGGTAGCGGCGGGCCGCTGCGCCCGCGCGCCGGCGGCAAGCCGATCTACGGCGGCCTGCCCCAGCCGGGGCCGCCCGGCTTCTCGGCGCGGCTGCTCGACCTCGCCGACGAGCTGCGCCGGGAGGGCATGCAGGTGGGCACCAGCGAGCTGCTCGACGCGTTCGAGGCGCTCCGCTACGTGCCGTGGACCGAGCAGGTCGACTTCAGGGAGGCGCTGGCCGCCACGATCGCCAAGTCGCAGGAGGACCGCCGCGTCTTCGAGCTGATCTTCGACCGCTTCTTCTTCCGCGCCGTCGAGGCCGAGGCGGTCGAGCGCGGCCTCAAGGAGGAGCGCTTCAGCGGCGCCGAGTCCCTCGACCTCGACGCGCTGCGCGAGCGCATCCGCGAGGCAGTGCGCGCCGGCCAGGACGGCGAGATGCGCGACCTGGCGCGGCTGGCGATCGCCGCATTCGGGCGCCAGGGCGAGGGCTCGGGCGTGATCGGCGTGGACGTGCAGCGCATCCGCCGCGCGCTCGAGCTGCGCGGCGAGGCGGCCGAGAGCGCGGACCCCGAGACCGTCCCGCAGGAGCAGCTGCGCCAGTTCGAGCGCCACCTGCGCCGCGAGCTCGAGCGCGCGCTGATCGAGCGCACCCAGTCGCTGCCGCCGGCCAGGCCGCTGCGCGAGTTCGACCGCGCGCTGCCGACCGGCCCGTCGCAGGACCTCGCGCAGGTGCACCGCGCGGTCGCGCAGCTCCGGCGCCGGCTCGCCACGCAGGGCCACGAGCAGCGCGGGCGCCGCCGCACCTCGGCGGTCGACGTTCGCCGCACGATGCGCGCGTCGCTCGAGACCGGCGGCGTGCCGATCGACCTTCGCTACCGGCCCAAGCGCCCGCGCCGCCCGGAGCTGTACGTGCTCTGCGACGTGTCCACGTCCGTGACGAGCGCCAGCGTCTTCTTCCTGTCGGTGCTGCACGCGCTGCACGACACCTTCCGCAAGCTGCGCTCGTTCGTGTTCGTCGAGCGCATCAGCGAGGTCACCGACGTCTTCGAGCGCGAGCGAAACTTCAAGGCGGTCTCGCACGCGATCGCGACCGACGCCGGCGTGGCCGACGTGTCCGGCTACACCGACTACGGCCGCGTCTGGCTCGAGTTCCTCGAGAAGGTGGTGGACGACCTCGACCCGCGCTCCACGGTGATCGTCCTGGGCGACGCCCGCACGAACGGCCGCGAGCCTCACGCTCGCGCGTTCGGCGCGATCGCGGAGCGTGCCGGGCGCACCTTCTGGATGAACCCCGAGCCGAAGCTGTACTGGAACTACGGCGACTCCGTGATCCAGACCTACGAGCCGTACTGCGACGGCGTGTACGAGTGCTGGACGACCAAGCAGCTCGAGGTGTTCGTCAAGGCGCTGTCCGAAGTGCGCGTCGAGCGCCCGGCCTGATGCTCCTGCGCGAGGACGGCGATGCGGTCGTCTGCATCGGCCAGCCCGCGCACGCGTGGCTGTCGGGCCAGCTCGCGCGCAAGTGGGCACTCGACCCGGTCGAGCCGTGGGAGGAGGTCTGCCTGGCCGCCGACCAGCACGACATCGGCATGGCCGACTGGGACGCGCAGCCGGAGCTCAACCGGGAGACCGGCCGCCCCTACTCGTTCATGGAGATGCCGCTCGCCACGCACCTGCGCCTGTGGACCGCGGCGCCGCGGCGCGTGCTGCCGCAGTCGCGCTTCGCCGCGGCGCTGGTGTCGATGCACGGCACGGCGCTCTACGAGATGCGCGACCTCTCGCGCATGGACACGGGCGACGCCGATGCGGTGCGCTCCTACATCGAGCGTCAGCGCGCGTTCCAGGACGGGCTCGGGCTCGACCCCGCCGCGCTGCGGCGCAACCAGCGGCTGCTGTGGATCTGGGACTTCCTGTCGCTCGGGCTGTGCCTGCGCTGGGAGGACCGCACGGTGGAGGGCGTGACGCTGCGCGAGCGGACCATCGAGCCGTGGCCGTTCGAGGGCGAGCGGGTCACGCTGCGCACGGAGGGGCGCCGACTCGCGGGCCGCTTCCGCGAGCAGGACGAGATGCGCGCCGCATTGGACGCGGCTCCGTGGGTGGAGCTGGAGTTCGAGCTCGCCCGCGCATGACCACCGCCGCAGCCCCCGTATCCGCCTGGGCGCCGCTGCGGATCCGGCTCTACCGGGTCCTCTGGACGGCCCAGCTCACGTCGAACATCGGCACCTGGATGCAGACCGTGGGCGCGCAGTGGCTGATGGGCTCGCTGTCGCGCGACCCGCTGCTCGTGGCGCTGATCCAGACGGCCACCAGTCTGCCGGTCTTCCTCGTCGGCTTCCCGGCGGGCGCGCTCGGCGACATCCTCGACCGCCGCCGTCTCCTGCTCATCAGCCAGAGCTTCATGCTGCTCTCGGCGGCGCTGCTGGCGGCGCTCACGCTCGGCGGCAACATGACGCCGGCGCTATTGCTGCTCCTCACGTTCGCGATCGGGCTCGGCATGGCGCTCACCGCGCCGTCGTGGCAGGCGATCCAGCCGGAGCTCGTCGGCCGCGAGCTGATCCCGCAGGCCGCGGCACTCGGCGCCACGAGCATGAACATCGCCCGCGCGATCGGGCCGGCGATCGGCGGCGCGCTGGTGGCAGCGGCCGGCCCGGAGTGGGTGTTCGCGCTGAACGCCGTCTCGTTCCTGGGGGTGCTCGGGGTGATCGCGTTGTGGCGGCGCGAGTCGCCCGCCAAGGTGCTCGGGCCCGAGCACAACGGCGGCGCGCTGCGCGCGGGCATGCGCTACGTGCGCTCGTCGCCGCGGATGCGCACGGTGCTGGTGCGCGCGAGCTCCTTCGTCATCTTCTCCACCGCCCTCTGGGCGCTGCTGCCGGTGGTCGCGCGCAGGCACCTGCACCTGGGCTCGGGCGGCTACGGCCTGCTGCTGGGCGCGGTGGGCGTGGGCGCGGTGCTCGGCGCCTGGACGCTGCCGCGAGCCCGCGCGCGCTGGAACCTGGACCGCGTGGTGGTGGGCTCGAGCCTGGCGTTCGCGGTCGTCGCCTTCGTGCTCGCGTGGGTCACGATCGTGCCGCTCGTCGCGCTGGCGCTGCTCGCCGCCGGCTACTGCTGGATCTCGATCAACAGCTCGATGAACGCGAGCGCTCAGATCGTGCTGCCGGACTGGGTGCGCTCGCGCGGGATGAGCCTCTACCTGCTGACCTTCCAGGGCGCGCAGGCGATCGGCGCCGTGATCTGGGGCGTGATCGCCTCCGCGTGGGACACGCGCGTCTCGCTCACGATCGTGGCCGGCGGGCTCACGCTCGCGCCGCTCCTCGCGTACCGCTGGCCGCTGCGCACGCGCCCGATCGACGTGCGGCTGTCGGACTGGTTCCCCGAGCCGCGGCTCGAGATGCGGCCGGCGCCGTCGCACGGACCGCTGCTGATCGAGGTGCAGTACGAGGTGCCGCCGGAGAACGCCGACGCGTTCCGGACCGCGATGGAGCGCGTCGGCCGCTCGCGCCGGCGGTCGGGGGCGCAGCGCTGGGGCCTGTTCCAGGACGGCGCGCATCCCGATCGCTTCGTGGAGGCGTACGTGGTGGAGACGTGGGAGGAGCACCTGCGCCAGTTCCAGGAGCGCTACACGCGCGCCGACGAGATGTACGTGCAGGAGGCGCGCGCGCTCGTGCGCGAGGGAACGGTGCCGACCGCGCGCCACCTGGTCTTCGCCTACAACCGCTGAGCGGTACGCTTTCCGGGTCAACAGGGGGGCTCGCGGGAAAGCGGGCTGAGATAGCGCCTCCGGACATGACCGCCCGGCGCTGACCCTTCGAACCTGTGGGGTAATGCCCGCGAAGGGAGCGCAGTTTCTTCTCTGACACAGACCCTGGCCGCCGACGCGCGCGGCGTGGTTCGGCGGTTCGGCGCGACCGTCGCGCTGGACGGCGTGGACCTGCCCGTCCCTTCGGGCGAGGTCGTGGCGATCGTCGGGCCGTCGGGCTGCGGCAAGTCGACGCTGCTGGAGCTGCTCGCGGGGCTTCAGGAGCCGGACGCTGGGACGGTGTCCGCGTCGCCGGCCGCGTTCATGCCGCAGCGCGACCTGCTGCTTCCGTGGCGCGACGCCTTGGCCAACGCCGGACTCGCCCTGGAGTGCGCCGGGGCGTCGCGGGCGGAGGCGCGGCGCGCTGCCGAGCCGCTGTTCGAGCGCTTCGGCCTGGCGCGCTTCGAGCGCGCGCGGCCGGCGGAGCTGTCCGGCGGGATGCGCCAGCGCGTCGCGTTCCTGCGCACGCTGCTGGCCGGGCGGCCGCTGCTGCTGCTCGACGAGCCGTTCGCGTCCCTGGACGCGATCACGCGCGCGGAGATGCAGGAGTGGCTGGCGGACGCTTTGGTCGAGGAGCCGCGCACCGTCGTGCTCGTCACGCACGACGTGGAGGAGGCGCTGTTCCTGGCGGATCGCGTTGTTGTTCTGTCGCCGCGACCCGGGCGCGTGGTCGCGGAGATCCTCGTGGAGCTCTCGCGCCCGCGCCCGCGGCGTGAGACGGTCACCTCCCCCGAGTTCGCGGCGCTGCGGGCGCGGGCGCTGGAGGCGCTGGGCCTGTGAAGCGGTACGTGCTCGCGCTGTTGGTGTTCGTCGGATTCGTGTTGGTCTGGCAGGGCGTGGCGTCGGTGGTCGACGACCTGCTGCTGGCCTCCCCGGTCGACACCGTGCGCGCTTTGGGTCACGACCACTCGCTCGTGCTCTCCAACGCCGGGGTGACGCTGGAGGAGGTCGGGCTCGGGTTGCTGATGTCGTTCGCTTTCGGGGGCGCGACCGCGATAGCGATGCACGTGGTCCGGCCGCTGCGCGACGCGACCTACCCGCTGCTGATCGCGACGCAGGCGATCCCGATCGTCACGATCGCCCCGCTGCTGGTGCTGGCGTTCGACTTCGGCATCTGGCCGAAGGTGGCGATGGTGGCGCTCGTCTGCTTCTTCCCGATCACGGTGAACCTGGTCGACGGACTGCGCGCCACGGCCCCGGAACTGCTCAAGCTGATGCGCAGCATGGGCGCGTCGCGGTTGCAGACGCTCTGGAAGGTCGAGCTGCCGTCCGCGCTGCCGCAGCTCTTCACCGGCCTGCGGCTGGCGGCGACGGTGTCGGTGATCGGCGCCGTGTTCGGCGAATGGGCGGGTGCGGAGAACGGGCTCGGCCGGATGGTGCTGCTCGCCACGCAGCAGATCGAGACGCCGCGCGCGTATGCGGGGATCCTGGTGCTCGCGCTGATCGCAATTCTTCTGTTCGTTGCGGTGTCGCTGGCGGAGCGCGTGCTGGTGCCGTGGAGCCGCGAGGCATGAAGCGGCTCGTCCTCGTTTTCGCGCTTGCGTTCCTCGCCGGCTGCGGCGGGTCCTCGAGCGGTGGCGCCTCACGCGTCGACCTGACCCTCGATTTCTTCCCCAACGCCGACCACGCCGGCATCTACGCGGCGCAGGCCTCCGGCGCGTTCAAGCGCCACGGACTCGACGTACAAATCCACGCGCCGTCCGACCCGTCGGTCCCGCTGCGACTGCTCGACGCCGGCAAGACCGACCTGGCGATCTCCTACGAGCCCGAGGTGCTGCGCGCGCACGACAAGGGCCTGCACGTCCGCGCTGTGGCGGCGCTCGTGCGCGTGCCGTTGACCTCGGTCATCTCGCTGCCGGCCGCCGGGATCCGCTCGCCGGCCGACCTCCGCGGCAAGCAGGTCGGCACCGCCGGGATCGACTACCAGACGGCCTACGTGCACGCGATCGCGCCGGGCGCGCACGTGCGCAACGTCGGCTTCAACCTCGTTCCCGCCCTCGTGTCCGGCAAGGTCGACGCCGTGCTGGGCGCCTACTGGAACTACGAGGCGATCCAGCTACGCCAGAAGGGCCGCAACCCGCGCGTGATCCGGATGGAGACGGCCGGCGTGCCGACCTACGACGAGCTGGTGGTGGCCGCGCGCGACGACGCCGACCCCTCGGTGGTCCGTCGCTTTCTCGCCGCGCTGGCGGACGGAACGCACGCGCTGGCGCGCGACCCGGCGGCCGGAGTGAACGCACTACTGAAGGCCAACCCCGACCTCGACCCCAAGCTCCAGCGCGCGTCGGTCGCGGCGACTCTTCCGTACTTCCTCCCGCCGAAGGGCAAGCCCTACGGCTACATGGACCCGGCAGCGTGGCGTCGCTTCACGACGTTCATGCACTCGCGGGGACTGCTGAAGCTGTCGAGCCCAGATGGGGCGATGACGGACGAGCTGCTGCCGTAGGTCCGGCGGCGCGGAGCGGCGGGTGCTGCTTCCACGCGGACGGGCGCCCGCCTAACCGCGGCGGAGTGTTGGAATCACGCGGATGCGGTAGCGCGTGGAGATCCGCACGCTGCTCCCTTGCCATGGAAGGCGGGAGCGACGGTTTGGGCACAACCGGCCGGTTGGCGGCCGTGGGACCTTTTCAGCTCCATATTGGCTACCGAAAAGGT
>JAICRZ010000255.1 GCA_025937135.1 Thermoleophilaceae bacterium | reverse complement strand
TCCGAGCGCGACGCCCGAGCATGCGTAGACCACGCGGCGCGACCAGTGCACGCTCGTGAGCAGCCGCAGCAGCAGCATGAACGGCACGTAGAAGAAGGCGACGTTCTTGAGCGCGGTCTCGAAGTCGCTCGAGTACAGCGATTGGAGCGCGTACAGGACCACGAACAGCGCGAGCGCGATCTCCACGCGTCCGGGCGCCGGGTCGCGCCACGGCCCCGGATCGCCCGCGCCGTTGCCGGCCGTGTCGGCGCGCCTGCCCACCAGCCGGTTCCACGCGTACGCCAGCACGCCGGCCGCCACGACCACGTACAGCGGGATCAGCAGGTTGGCCGATTGCCCGCCGGACTCGAGCGGGATCCGGAACGGCAGCGTGAAGACGGCCAGCGGCGGCAGCAGCCACGGATGGCGGCGCAGCAGCGCTGCGAGTGCCGCCACCACGATCAGCCCCGCGACGATCGCCGCCGCGGCGAAGGCCGGCCGGTCGCGCAGATGCGCGATCTGCGGCGAGTCCCAGAGGTCGCCCACGAGCAGCACAGGCGTGAGCGCGAGCGCCACCAGCGCCGCGACGGCCCGTGCGCGCGCGTGCGGGAGCAGCAGCGCACCGGCGGCCGCAGCGCACGCCGCGACGGCGCCCGTGCCCTTGATCGCGACGGCTACCGCGAGAGCAGTTCCCATGTGCTCCTCGTGACCGCCTGAACCTCGGAGTCGCCGCCCAGCGCGCGCGCCCACTGCGGCGTGCCCACACGCACCACGATGCCCTTGCCGAGCCGGTACGCGACGAACGCCGGATGCTTGGGGTCGCGACCGGCGGCGACCAGCGCACGCGCCCCGCCGACCAGCGCGCGCTCCTGCTCGAAGCGCGTGAACAGCCCGACGAAGCCGTCGCTCGCACGGAACAGGCCGAGCGTGTCGCGCGACACCACGAGCGGGGCGGCCGCCGAGCTCGCCGTGGCGGTCTGCTCGCCGAACACGTTCGTCTCCTGCCGCGCGCTCGGGCTCTCGAGCTGCGCCGAGTTGACACCCACGGTGCGGCGGAAGGCGTCGGTGCCGAACGAGGCCACGCGGCCGCCGCCCTCGACGTACTGGCGCAGGTCGCGATCGAGCGCCTCGGTCAGCCAGAGCTCGCTGCCCGCGAACAGGAGCCCGGTGTGGCCGCGGATCGCGGGTCCCGAGCCCTGGGCCAGCGCGAGGTCGGTCGTCACGTCGTAGCCGAGCCGACGGTGGTCGAGGAACGCGAGCAGCGGGGCGCTCTCGCGCTTCAGCGCTGCCGGCAGCCGGCCGAGCGCGAACGGGCGGTTGAGCGCGATCGCGGGCGAGTCGGCGAGCGTGTTCGGGAAGCCGTTCGCGTCGTCGTCGACCGGGTTGAGCCCCTGCCAGGCGATCGCGGGCAGCACCACGAGGACCTTCCCGCGACCGTGTCCGCGCACGACGAGCGGCGCGGCGGCCGGCCCCGCGGCGGTCCTGAGCCGCAGCGTGTAGAGGCCGGTCCGAGCGCGCGGCGGCACACCGATCCGCGCGAGCGGCGCGCGCGCTCGCCCGCTGCGCAGCGGGCGGGCGTCGCCGAGCCGCGTGAGCGTGTAGACCACGCTGCCGTGAACGCCGGGCACGTGGACCCGCGCGGTCGTGCCGGCCCTCACAGGCGTCAGCGGAGCGGACGCCTCGGCGCCGGCCACGGTCACGCCGGTGTCGTGCGCAGCCGCCTTCGCCGTCGGCGGTAGCTGCGCCGGCGCCGAGCCGTCGATCCGCGCGCGGTTCTGCACCGTGACCGCGACCGCGTAGGTCCCGGCGGGCACAGGGCGCCCCTTCGCGTCAGTGCCGTGCCAGTGGCCGACGTTCGAGCCGCGCTCGCCCGCGAAGCGGTCGACGAGGCGCGCGGTACCCGTGCCGGTGCCGTAGATCGAGAACACCGGCGGCGGACTCGTCGGGCCGCTGAAGCGGATGTTCACGTCGGGCCGCGCGCCCGGGCGGATGCGCGACGGCGTGACGCTCACGAGCTTCGGTCGCGGTGGCGTCATGACGAGCAGGATCCCGCGCGGCGCGGTGGTGGCCCGGCCCTGGCCGCGCAGGATCACGCGCAGGTAATAGCGACCGTCGGGGGGAATCGAGCCGGAGTTGTCGCGCCCGTTCCATACGACTCGGTGCGTGCCGCGGCGCAGCTCGCGGTCGTCCACGAGGCGGCGGACCTCGTCGCCCGCGCCGTTCACGATCGCGACGGTCACGTGGTCGCCCTTCGGCAGGCGGAAGGAGATCCTTGCCGTGTCCTTGCGGCCGTCGCCGTTGGGCGAGACGTACAGCGGCGTGGAGATCCTCTTCACCACGGCGCTGCCGCGCTTGAGCCGCTGCGTGACGAAGAAGGCGCCCACGGTGGCCACCGCCAGCAGCGCGAAGACCACGAGTGCGGCCGTGTTGGTGCGCCTGGCGGTCATCCGAGCTCCACCAGCTCGGCGTTCGGCACCCTGATCCGCTGGAAGTCCGCGATCGGATGGCGACCGCATGCGATCAGCGCCGCGCGCACCGTGCCGCCGTGACAGACCACCAGCGCCGGCTGCTCGACCTCGCGCAGAGCGTCGCCCACGCGCGCGACGTGCTCGCCCAGCGACTCGCCGCCGGGGAAGCGGAAGTCCTGCTGTCCCGTGCGCCACGCACGCCACGACTCGGGCTCGTCGCGCTCGAGCTCGCTGAGGAGCCGCCCCTCCCACTCGCCGCGACGCGACTCCGCGAAGCGCTCGTCCACGATCGGCTCAAGGCCGAGTCGCTCGCCCACGATCTCCGCGGTCTCGAGCGCGCGCGCGAGCTGCGACGAGTAGAGGGCGCTCACGCCCAGGCCGGCCGCGCGCTCGCCGAGCTGCCGCGCCTGCTCGCGCCC
>JAICRZ010000204.1 GCA_025937135.1 Thermoleophilaceae bacterium | reverse complement strand
TCGCCGGTCAGGACCGAGCCGGTCCCCATCTGGCTCCACCACACCGTCGGCGTCACATCGAGGCTGCCGTTGCAGCCCGGGGCCCCACTCGGATCGGTCTCCTGGAAGTGCAGGTTCTCCGACGCGGTCGAGTCCAGCGTGATGGAGGCGGACGGCCGGTCCTCGGGGGCGACCGGCGTCCGGAAGGTGCCCGACGCCGTCACGGTCCCACCGTTGGTGCTCGGCATCGTCATCGTGGTCGTGTAGGTGCTGCCGTCGTCCGGGCATTGCCCGGAGCTCGTGGCGGACCCCGATGCGGAGTGGTACCTACCGGCCACGCTGCCCTTCAGCGCGATCTGGTCGTCGTTGGATTGGAGCGTGTCGTAGTCCAGCGGGACGGCGGCGTGATAGTCGAAGTCGAAGGTCTGGCCGTCCTCGCCCGGGTCGTGGTGGATCTGGGACTCCACGTCGAGATCGAATTGGAAACATTCCGTCAGCTGCATCTGGGCGGCCTCGCCGACCGGCGGGGTCTGGAGCGTCCCGCTGCCGCTGACCAGGGCAAGCAGGTGCCTCCGCTTGGAGAGGTCGCCGGCCTGGCAGTGGTTCCCGTCACTCACGGCCTGACCGATCCCGGATTGGATCAGGCTCGCCTTCACCTGCTGCGCGAGCCCTGGGAATAGCGGGGTCGATCCCTCCGCGATTCGCTGCCACTCCTCATAGAGGGGAACCGCCGACGGGAAGTCCGCCGCCCCCTCGGCCTCGATCTGGAAGGCGGTGGCCTCGACGTAGGTGGCCAGGTCGGGCGTCCCGGCACCGCTGCGACCACTCGCGCTCGCGCGCTTGGGTCGCGTCGTGGCTGCCACGAGCTGCTCGAGCTGCGAGAGGGGATCCGCCGCGACGTGCTTGAGCGCGAAGGCCCGCATCCGCGAGCGCGAGGCCGAGATGATGCCGGCTCCTCCCAGCCGGCTCACCGGCAGGGCGCCGCCGCTGAGCGGGACCAGATGGAGGTTGGCACTGCCCGGGCCGAACTCGATTCCGGCCGAGCCCGCGCGCGAAAACGTCAGGGTGGCCTCACGGTCGAGCGCGAGGCCGGGCGGCGACATCTGGACGCCGCCGAGGAGCTTCCCGGGTAGGCCGCGCCCGGCCGACCGGAGCGGTGTGAGCGTGATCGTGGTGGTCTGTGACAGCGCGCCCGCGGGCAGGGAGAGCGTGGCGCTCGCTCCGCCCGGCAGCGTGACCGAGACGCTGCCGCCCTGCGATCCGACGGGGGCGCTCTGCTGGCCCGCGCCCGTCAGCGGATGCGCCCTGAGCGGGTTTGGCCGGGCGATCACGGCCAGACGTTGAGAACTCGCGCGGCACGCGCGGGAGCGGCCGGGCGCGCAGGCCAGCAGGTAGGCCACGAGCGGCCTCGTTCGCCTCGGCACGCGCAGGCGCAGCGCCGCGTGTCCAGCCCGCACGCGCTTCGTCCCGAGAGCGATGCTGCCGCGTGAGGTGTGCCGTCCCTTCGAGAGGAGAAGCCGCACGCGCTGCGCCCGCCTGCCGCGGGTCGCCAGCGTCGCGCTCAGCGAGCCGCCGGCGTTCACGACCTGAGAGCCGAGCGTGATCTTCGTGACCGGCGCGGCCGCGCTCGCCTGGCCGCAGACGAGCAGGGCGAAGAGGGTCGCCGCAAGAGCGGCGAGCGACCCTGCCTTGCGACGCAGGTGCCCTCGGTGGGTCATCTCAATCAACCTAACCCGAAGAGGCGCGTTTGTCCTCGTGGTTTCGACCACGATTTTGGGAGGCGCCGGCGCGGCTCGCTGACGGGTACGCTCAGCTCATGAGCGACAACGTCCGGGTCGAGCGCGGTTGGATCTACATCAAGGGCACCCGCCAGGACGACGGCACGATCGCGATGGGCACCGGCGAGATGCGCTTCAGCCCGTTCGAGGCGATCTCGCAGCGCGCGGACGCGCAGATCACGTGGGGCCACATCCTCAAGGCGTCGGTTCAGCGCCTGGCCTTCTGGCGCCGCTAGCGGGCACGACCCACACGCCGCGTGACGTCGTCGGCCTCGGTGGTCGCGAGCGCGCCTGCGTTGACCATCGGGTTGTGCGGGCGGTGGTTGCGCTCGTCGAAGGTGATCGAGTCGAAGGCGCGTGGCCGACGCGGGTGTGCTCGTGAGCAGCGCGCCGCGAAAGCTGGCGCCGACGGTTGCCGCGCGCATACCGGCCGCCGCCGATGCCGCCGTCGCGCGCGTGTCGAGCGGCGACTTCGGCGCTGGACGCGCGGGGCTCGCCGTGGCAGCGGCGGCCCTCGGTGCCATCCTGCTCTACACCGTGGCGCGCCCGCTCGTGCTCGGACGCGTCGCCGTGGGCGAGACGCGCAGTCCCGCCGGCGCGGTCTTGGACGCGTTCCTGGGCGACCTACGGCTCTCGGCGCTGGTCGTCACCTGGCTCGCTGTTCGCGGCGCAGGACGGCGACATCCCCGCACAGCTCGACGCCGGCGTTCCGCGGGCTGCTGAACCTCGTGTACCAGGGCCCGTCCGGCTGACCGTGGCCGACGCTCGGCGAGTTGATCGCGCAGAACCGGCGGGTGGTGGTCTTCGGCGAGGCACCGTCGAGCTGCTGCTCGGCCGTGCCCCGGCGCTGCGACGCCGAACGGGGCCGGCTGCCGAACCTGGTGGCCGTCGACTTCTACGGCCGCGGGGACCTCTTCGACGTTGTCCGCACGCTCAACGGACTCAAATAGCATGTCGACGATGCCGGGCTCGCAGGCCGATGCGCACGCGTACTGGCTGCGCGAGCCGGGGCGCGGGGAGATCCGCCCGGTCACGCTCCCCGAGCCGGGACCGGACGACGTGCTGGTGCGCACCCTGCGATCGGGCGTCAGCCGCGGCACCGAGACGCTGGTGTTCCGCGGCGGCGTGCCACCGTCGCAGCACGAAGCGATGCGCGCGCCGTTTCAGGAGGGCGGCTTTCCGGGGCCGGTCAAGTACGGCTACCTGAACGTCGGCCTGGTGGAGCAGGGGCCGGCGGAGCTCCGCGGCCGCACGGTCTTCTGCCTGTACCCGCACCAGACCGCTTACGTCGTGCCGGCGGGCGCGGTCACCGTCGTGCCCGAGGAGGTGCCGCCCGCCCGCGCGGTGCTGGCGGGCACGGTCGAGACCGCCGTCAACGCCCTGTGGGACGCGGCGCCGCTCCTCGGCGACCGAGTCACCGTCGTGGGCGCGGGGATGGTGGGCTGCTGCGTCGCGCGCCTGCTGAGTCGCTTCCCGGGGGCAGAGGTGACGCTCGTGGACGTCGACGCCGGCAGGGCCGATGTCGCGGCCGCGCTCGGCGTCGACTTCGCACTGCCGGAGAACGCCGCCGCTGGCCGCGACCTCGTCGTGCACACGAGCGCCACGTCGGCCGGGCTCCAGCGATCGCTCGACCTGCTGGCGCCCGAGGGCACCGTCGTCGACCTCAGCTGGTACGGCGACCGCGAGGTTCGCCTTTCGCTCGGCGGCGCGTTCCACTCGGCTCGCCTCGGCATCCGCGCCAGCCAGGTGGGCACCATCTCCCCCGCCCGCTCCGCGCGCCGCACGACGCACGACCGGCTGGCGCTTGCGCTGGACCTGCTGCGCGACCCCGCCTTCGACGCGCTGATCACCGGCCGGTCCCGCTTCGCCGAGCTGCCCGACGCGATGGCGCGCCTGGCCGCGGGGAACCTGCCGGCGCTCTGCCACGTAATCACCTACGAGGAATAGACCGTGTTCAGCGTGACCGTCCGCGATCACATGATGATCGCCCACAGCTTCAGCGGCGAGGTCTTCGGGCCCGCGCAGCGCCTGCACGGCGCGACGTACGTGGTGGACGCCACCTTCAGGCGCGCGCAGCTCGACGCCGACGGCATCGTGGTCGACATCGGGCGGGCTTCCGAGGAGCTGCACGCAGTGCTGGCCGAGCTGACCTACCGCAACCTCGACGACGAGCCGGAATTCGCGGGCATGAACACCTCCACCGAGGCGCTCGCGCGGGTCGTCGCAGATCGGCTCGCGGACAGAGTGCAGGCCGGCGCCCTGGCTGGGGAGCTCGACTCGCTGGTGGTGACGCTGCACGAGTCGCACATCGCCTGGGCGAGCTACGAACGACCGCTGTGACCGAGGTCCACCTCGTCGTGCCGGACGGCATCGACAACCCGGCGCGGCCGAGCGGGGGCAACGTCTATGACCGGCATCTCGCGCGGGGGCTCGCCGCGATCGGCTGGTCTGTCCAAGAGCGCGCGGTACACGGCTTCTGGCAGCGACCGGGCGCCGCGTCGTTCGCTGCCCTCGATCGCGCGCTCCAGCAGATCCCCGACGGCGCCGCCGTCCTGCTCGACGGCCTGGTCGCATCGCAGGCTCCCGAGGTCCTCGCGCCACATGCGGATCGGCTGCGCCTGGTCGTGATCGTGCACATGCCCCTGGCCGACCCCGCGGAGGGCGAGGCGCTCGCGGCCGCGGCTGCCGTAATCACGACGAGCGCGTGGACCCGGCGCCGGCTGCTCGAGCTGTACGGGCTCCCTCCCGACCGCGTGCACGTGGCCGAGCCGGGCGTCGACGCCGCCGAGACCGCAACGGGGACCGACACCGGCGGAGCGCTGCTCTGCGTCGCGGCCGTCACCGCGGGCAAGGGTCACGACGTGCTGATCGACGCGCTGGCGACCATCATCGACGTGCCATGGCGCTGCATGTGCGTCGGCAGCCTGGACCGCGACCCCGCGTTCGCCGACGACGTTCGCCGGCGCGCACCGGGCGGCCGCGTCG
>JAICRZ010000236.1 GCA_025937135.1 Thermoleophilaceae bacterium | reverse complement strand
TGGTGCCGAGGCGGCGCGCGGTGAGCGACATGTCCACGTCCTCGAACCAGACCGGCGCGTAGGCCTCGTCGAAGCCGCCGGCCTCGTCGTACAGCTCGCGCCGGAAGAGCATGCAGCAGCCGATCGAGGCGTCCACCTCCGTCGGCTCGTCGGGCGGCGGCACGGCGCGCATGCGCGGGTGGTCCACCAGCCAGTGCCCGGTCCGCGCACCGGCCGGCTCGATGAGCGTCGTGGAGCCGTCGTGCAATCCCTCGGGGCAGATCACGTTCACGCCGTACGCGTGCACGTGGCCGCTCCCGTGGATGACCGCCGGCGTCACGACTCCCACGAGCGGATCCGAGGTCAGAAAACCGACCATCCGCTCGAGCCAACCCGGCGTCTCGAGCGTCGCGTCGCCGTCCATCTGCGCGAGCAGCTCGCCCGACGCCACGGCCGCCGCGCGGTTGAGCGACGCCTGCACGCCGCGGTGCTCGGCCTCGATGACGGTGAGCGACCTGAAGCGTCCCGAATCGCGCCAGCGGCGCAGGATCTGCCTGCTGCTGTCGGTCGATCCGTCGTCAACCACGATGAGCTCGAAATGCGGGTAGCTCGTGTTCTCGGCGAGCTTCGAGAGCGTCTTGTCGAGGATCCCGCCGTTGTTGCGATTCGGCATCAGGAGCGAGACCGTGGGGGGGTCGGAACGCACGTTGCGACTATACGCACGCGGATACCCTTCCCCCGACCCTCGGGGGACTCTGATGGACCTTCGCATCCAGATAGTCGCGGTCGTGGCGACGGGGATCCTCCTCTTCGGGATCCTCGAGCTGGTGCGGCGGCGGCGGCTGCTCGAACGCTACGCGCTCCTGTGGATCTTCAGCGCCACCGCGCTGCTCGCGCTCGCGGCGTGGAACGGGCTCCTCGAGAAGGTCGCGAGCGCGATCGGCATCTTCTACCCGCCGTCGGCGCTGTTCGTGATCGCCTTCGCCTTCATCCTCGTGCTGCTGCTTCACTTCTCGGTCGCGGTGTCGCGCCTGGCCGAGCAGTCGAAGGTGCTGGCGCAGCGGCTCGCCCTGCTGGAGGCGCGGGGGCGCGAGCTGGAGGAACGGGTGGGTGTCGGCGAGCCTGAGGAGATTCAGGAGCGCCGTTTCGAGCATGTGGAGGGTGAATGACGAGCGTTCACGAAGCAGCCGAGCGGGAGGCGGAGCGGACCGCCGAGGGGTCGCCCACGCACCCACCGTCACCCGCGCGCAAGCCGCTGCCGCTGCTCCTGCTCGAGGCCATGCGCCCGAAGCAGTGGATCAAGAACGCGTTCGTGCTCGCCGGGCTGATGTTCTCGGGCAAGGTGAACGACGCGGGCGCGATCGCCTCGGCGCTCGTCGTGGCGATCGCCTTCTGCCTCGCGAGCGGCGCGACCTACCTGCTGAACGACGCGCGCGACGCCGAGGACGACCGCCACAACCCGCGCACCGCGTCGCGCCCGATCGCCCGCGGCGACCTGTCGGTGGGCGTCGCGCTGGCGGCCTCCGGCGTGGCCGCGCTGGCGGCGCTCGGGCTGGCCGCCGCGGTCAACTGGCAGTCCCTCGCGGTGCTCGGCGGCTACGTCGTGCTCCAGCTCGGGTACTCGAACGGGCTCAAGCACATCCTCTTCGTCGACGTGATGGCGATCGCGGCCGGGTTCGTGCTGCGCGCGGCCGCCGGCGGCGTGGCGGTCGACGTGCCGGTGTCGCAGTGGCTGCTGCTCTGCACGGGCCTGCTCGCCGTGTTCCTGGGGCTGACCAAGCGGCGCGCCGAGGCCGTCGCGCTGGGCGGGACCACGCAGCCAAAGCGCGCCGTGCTCGACCACTACTCCGTCGGGCTCCTCGACGAGCTGATCGGCGTGGTCACGCCGTCGACCGTGGTGGTCTACGCGATCTGGGCCGCGACCGGCGCCCACGCGCACACGCACTGGATGCTGCTCACGGTGCCGTTCGTGCTGTACGGCATCTTCCGCGTCCTCTACCTGATCCATCACCGGACGGAGATGACCGAGGAGCCGGCCGTGGTGGTGTACCGCGACCGCCCGCTGCTGGTGTGCGTCGCGCTGTGGGGCGTGGTCGCGGCGGCGATCGCCGCTATAGCCTCGAACACGTGATGGAGCTTCTATCGGGGTGGGGCCGGACCGCGGCGACCGCGGCGGACGTGGTCACGCCCGGCGATCCGAACGCCGTGCGCGACGCGCTCGCGAGCTCGAACGGGCGCGGCGTGCTGCCGCGCGGGCTCGGGCGCGCGTACGGCGACGCCGCGCAGAACGCCGGCGGGCGCGTGATCGACACCACCGCGATGACGCGCTTTCTGTCGGTCGACGTCGAGAGCGGCGTCGCGCGCGTGGAGGCGGGCGTCTCGCTCGACGCGCTGGCGTCCGCGATGCTGCCGTTCGGCTGGTTCCTGCCGGTCACGCCGGGGACCGCGTTCGTCACGGTGGGCGGCGCGATCGCCTCCGACGTGCACGGCAAGAACCACCACCGGGACGGCAGTTTCTGCGAGCACGTGTCCTCGCTCGTGCTGGTGACGCCCGCGGGCGAGCGGCTCACGCTGACGCCTGGCGACGACCTGTTCTGGGCCACCGCCGGCGGCATGGGGCTGACCGGCGTGGTGGTGGAGGCGACGGTGCGGATGACCCCGGTCGAGACCGCATGGGTGCGCGAGGACGTGGAGCGCGCGGCGAACGTGGACGACTGCATGGCGCGTATGGAGGAGCGCGACGACGCGTATCGCTACTCCGTCGCGTGGATCGACTGCCTGGCGCGCGGGCGGCGGCTCGGGCGCTCGGTGCTGCTGCGCGGCGACCATGCTGCGCGCGCAGACCTACCCGCGGGTGTCGCGCCGCTCGAGCGCAGGCGCGGCCTGCGCGTGGCCGCGCCGCCGTGGATGCCGAGCGGGCTGCTGCGGCGCGAGACGATCGCCGCGTTCAACGAGCTGTACTACCGCCGCGCGCCGCGCGAGGAGCGCGGGCGGCTGGTCCCCATCGACCCCTTCTTCTACCCGCTCGACGGCGTGCGCGGCTGGAACCGCATGTACGGCGAGCGCGGCTTCCTCCAGTACCAGTTCGCGGTCCCGTTCGGCCGCGAGGACGCGATCCGCGAGGCGCTCGAGCGGCTCAGCAGCCGGCGCGTGGCGTCCTTCCTGGCGGTGCTGAAGCGGTTCGGCGCGCAGCGCGGGCTGATCTCGTTCCCCATGCCGGGCTGGACGCTGGCGCTCGACATCCCCGCCGGGTCGCCGGGGCTCGCGGAACTGCTCGACGGGCTCGACTCGCTCGTGGCGGAGGCCGGCGGGCGCGTCTACCTGGCGAAGGACTCGCGGCTGCGGCCGGAGCTGCTGGAGGCGATGTACCCGCAGCTTCCGCGCTGGCGCGAGCTTCAGCGGTCGGTGGACCCGGATGGGCGCATGCGCTCGGACCTGTCGCGGCGGCTGGGGCTGGTGGCGTGAGGGACGCGCTCGGAGAGGTGCAGTCGGTGCTCGTGCTGGGCGGCACGTCGGAGATCGGCATCGCGACCGCGCACGCGCTGGTGAAGCGCCGCGCGCGCACGGTGATCCTGGCCGCGCGCGACCCGTCGAAGTGCGCGGCGGCCGCGGACTCG
>JAICRZ010000099.1 GCA_025937135.1 Thermoleophilaceae bacterium | reverse complement strand
GGCCGCGGTGGCGATGCGCTCGCCGATCTCGGAGTCGAGCTTGCCCAGCTCGACGTTCGCGCGCGCGGCCGCGCCCTTGATGCGACCGAGCCAGTGGATGACCGACGGCGGCACGCGCTCGCCGGACACCGGGAAGTTGTCTACTGCCTTGCGGGTCTCGCCGCCCCAGAGCTCTTGATCGGACATGGCCGTGAGGCTACCTCAAGCCCTTCGCGAGCCCGCTGCGGAACTCGGTGGTGTCGGTGGGAACGCCGATGAGCTCCTGCTCCACGCGCCTTCCGGTCTCATAGTGCACGCCCGTCGCGTCCTTGCGGACGACCCCGACCAGGTAGCCGAGCTCGACGGCCGCGTGCGAGTGCGGCGCCTTTCGGACTCTGTCCGCGAGTTTCTGTGTCGTCTCGATCACGGTGGCTCCCACCGTTTGTACGTCCGCCGCGCTCGCCGCGTGCTGGAAGCAGTGGTCGAGCGGGGCCAGGTGCGCGACCTGCGCACGCACAGAGCTGCAGTCGGCTGCGACCGTCACGTCGTGGTTGCCGCACCCGGCGAGCAGGACCAGGAGGACTGCAGTTCTCCGCACGGCTGCCGATTATCCAGAGCGGTGGTCATGGATGACTCGCCTGGTTACGCATGGACGCGATCAACGGCAGGACGCCGCTCGCTTTTGCACGCACTGCGGCGTGGTAACGGATGACGCGCCGCAGCGCGTGTGCGAGAGCTGCGGCCTCGGCGTCGTCCTCTACTGCGCCCGCGAATCCGCGCCGCGTCCCGACGCGCCGTTCCTGATCGTGACGACCGACCTGCGCGTGACCGGCGCGAGCCACGCCGCCGAGCGACTGTTCAGCGACACGTTCGAGCTGATCGGGCGACCGCTGCTCGACGTGGTACGCGGCGACGGCGCACTCCCGCGCCAGGTCGCCCGCGCGGCGATGGGATCGAACAGGGCGGCCACCGTCTGGGTGCGCACCGAGGAGCACGGGCGCCCCTTCCGCGCGCGCATCGTGGCCTGTGGCGACCCGCCGGCCGCGCTCGTCGTCTTGTCATAACTCTGAAATTTCGCTCTCAGAGTGGGAAAAGCTCCTGCTCTCGGTGAAGATCCACCCCGCGCGTATGAGTGGGATCCGCACCAACGCCGCCGCCGAGCTGCTCGGCGTCAGCCCCAACACGTTGCGCTCCTGGGAGCGTCGCTTCGGCTACCCGGAGCCGCGTCGCTCGCCCGGCGGCCACCGCCAGTACGAGCTCGGCGAGCTCGAGGCGCTGCGGCGCGCGCTGCTCGAGACGCACAACATCTCATCGGCGATCCAGGTGGCGCAGCAGCGCGGCGAGGGCCCGGGCTCGGCCAGCCGCCTGCTCGAGGCGTTCGACCGCTTCGACGACTCGCTCGCGGACCGCTTCATGGAGGAGAGCCTGTCGCTGCGGTCGATCGAGCGCAGCGTGGAGGAGCTGCTCCTGCCGGCGATCGAGCTGGCGGGGGAGCGCGAGGGCCGCGAGGCCGAGTCGGAGTTCGCGTGCCGCTGGGCCACCGGCTGGCTGCACGCCGCGCGCCGCGTGGCGCCGCCGGCAACGCGCTCCGAGGGCGTGCTGCTGTTCGACTCGAGCCAGCGCCTGGGCAGCGAGATGCTCCACGTCCAGGCGCTGGAGCTCGCGCTGCGGCGCGCCGGTTTTCGCGTCCTGCTGCTGTCGGTGGCGCTCGCGCAGGAGCGCCTGACCCGCGCGATGCGCGCGCTCGACCCCACCGTTCTCGTGCTCTGCGGCTCGGGGGCGACGCTCGACTCGATCGGGCGGCTGGTCTACAGCGTCCGGCAGTCCGGGTCGCAGGCGCCGCTCAACGAATACCGCAGCTCGATGCCGGTGACCGGCGGCCACAAGGTGCCGTCACTGGGCGACTCCCCCACCGAGGCGCTGCGGCGAATTCGAGGCCTCGTGGAGCAGCCTTCTCGTAGCATCGGGGCCCATGCCCCGCTACGAGCCAGTTGAGCCCGGCCAGTCGTTCCCCAAGCTCGAGGAACGCGTGCTCGAGCGCTGGCGCGAGCGCGACGTCTTCCACGAGTCGATAAGACGCCGCGAGGGCTGCGAGCCGTACATCTTCTACGAGGGGCCGCCGACCGCCAACGGCCGCCCCGGCTCGCATCACGTCCTCGCGCGCATCTTCAAGGACGTCTTCCCGCGCTACAAGACGATGCAGGGCCACCTCGTCCCGCGCAAGGGCGGCTGGGACTGCCACGGGCTGCCCGTCGAGCTCGAGATCGAGCGCGAGCTGGGCCTCAACAACAAGCACGAGATCGAGGCCTACGGCGTCGAGAAGTTCAACGCCAGGTGCCGCGAGTCGGTGCTGCGCTACATCGACGAGTTCGACCGGCTGACGACGCGGATCGGCTTCTGGCTCGACACCGACAACGCCTACTTCACGCTCGACAACGACTACATCGAGTCGGTCTGGTGGTCGCTCAAGACGGTCTGGGAGCAGGGGCGGCTGTACGAGGGCCACAAGGTCGTGCCGTACTGCCCGCGCTGCGGCACGGCTCTGTCGTCTCATGAGGTTGCGCAGGGCTACCGCGACATCGTCGACCCGTCGGTCTATGTGCGGTTCCCGACCGAGCCCGGCGTGTCACTTCTCGGGTGGACGACCACGCCGTGGACGCTGCTGTCGAACGCGGCTCTGGCGGTGAACCCCGACGTCACGTATGTGCGTGCTCGTGTCGGCGACGAGGTGCTCATCGTGGCGGAGGCGCTGGTCGAGCGGGTTCTCGGTGACGTGCCGATCGAAGGCCGCATGACCGGCGCGGAGCTCCAGGGCACTCGGTACGAGCCGCCGTTCGATTACGTCACCGACTTCGGGCCGCGCGGTCACACCGTCCTCGGCGCCGACTTCGTGACGACCGACGACGGCACCGGCATCGTGCACACGGCGCTCGCGTTCGGCGAGGACGACTTCGCCCTCGGGCAGCAGTACGGGCTGACGTTGCAGAACCCGGTGGGGCTCGACGGAAGGTTCGACGACCGGATGGGCCCATTCGCCGGCAAGCTGGTGAGGGACGCCAACGAGGACATCGTCACGGCGCTCGGCGATCGTCTCTTCCGACGGGTCGACTTCGAGCATGCCTACCCGCACTGCTGGCGCTGCGGCACCCCGCTCCTCTACTACGCGAAGGCCAGCTGGTACGTCAAGACGACCGACGTCCGCGAGCAGATGCTTCGCGAGAACGAGCAGATCAACTGGTACCCCGAGCACATCAAGCACGGGCGCTTCGGGGACTGGCTCGAGGGCAACGTCGACTGGGCGCTCTCCCGCGAGCGCTACTGGGGCACGCCGCTTCCGATCTGGCGCTGCGAGGAGGGCCACGAGCACGCGATCGGGTCGCGCGAGGAGCTCCGCGAGCGTGCGGGCGCCGTCCCCGAGGACCTGCACAAGCCGTTCATCGACGACGTCACGTTCACCTGCCATTGCGGGTCGGAGATGCAGCGCGTCCCCGACGTGATCGACGCGTGGTGGGACTCCGGCTCGATGCCGTTCGCGCAGTGGGGCGCCCCGCACGCGAACGAGGACGTGTTCGAGCAGCGCTTCCCCGCCGACTACATCTGCGAGGGGCTCGACCAGACGCGCGGCTGGTTCTACTCGCTGCTCGCCGTGAACACGCTGCTCTACGACCAGTCGCCGTACAGGACCGTCCTCTGCCTCGGCCTGATCCTCGATCCCGATGGCAAGAAGATGAGCAAGTCGGCGGGCAACGTGGTGGATCCGTGGGACGTGATCGACCTGCACGGCGCGGACGCCTTTCGCTGGTACTACTTCACGTCGAAGCAGCCCTGGGACGGCTACCGCTTCTCATTGGAGACCGTCGGCGAGAGCGTCCGCCAGTTCATGCTCACGCTGTGGAACACGTACGGCTTCTACGTGCTGTACGCGAACGCCGGCGACGTCGAGCCGGCCGAGGGCGAGCTCACCGACCTCGATCGCTGGGTGCTGTCGCGCCTGAACGCGACGATCGAGACCGCCGTCGAGCGCCTCGACGACTACGACACCACCAGCGCGGGCCGCGCGATCGCCGAGCTCGTGGACGACCTCTCGAACTGGTACGTGCGGCGCTCGCGCCGCCGCTTCTGGGACGCCGACCCGTCCGCCTTCTGGGTGCTGCGCGAGTGCCTCGTGACGGTCTCGCAACTGCTGGCCCCGCTCACCCCGTTCATCGCCGACGCGATCTACGAGAACCTCGACGGACACGAGCCGTCGGTGCACCTGTGCGATTACCCGCGGGCGAGCGAGCGCGATGTCGAGCTCGAGGCGGACATGCAGGTCGTGCGCGACACGATCGAGCTGGGTCGCGCCGCGCGAGCTCACGCGAAGGTGAAGGTGCGTCAGCCGCTGCGCGAGGCGATCGTGGTCGCCGCCGACCGCGAGCGCGCGGCGATCGAGCGCTTCGACGAGCTCGTGCGCGACGAGCTGAACGTGAAGGCACTGCGCTACGTGTCCGAAGCGGACGAGCTGGGCCGCTGGCAGCTCAAGCCGAACTACCGCACCCTCGGCCCGCGCTTCGGCAAGCGGATGCCGCTGGCCGCCGACGCGGTCGCGGCGCTCGACGCCCAGAGTGTGGCCGCCACCCTCCGCGAGGGCGGCTCCGTCGGAGTGATGGTCCACGGCGACGAGTACGAGCTCGGTCCCGACGACGTCCAGATGGCGCTCGAGCCGCTCGAGGGGTACCGCGTCGAGCGCGCCGGCACGCACGCGATCGCGCTGAACGTGGACCTCGACGACGGCCTGCGCCGCGAGGGCCTGGCTCGCGAGGTGGTGCATGCGATCCAGGCGGCGCGCAAGTCGGCGGGCCTGAACGTGGAGGACCGAATCGCGCTGACGGTCGGCGGAGACGACGAGCTGCTCGATGCGATTCGCGCCCACGAGCCGTACGTCTCCGGCGAGACCCTGGCGACCTCGCTGACCTACGACGGCGGCGGCGACCCGACTCACATCGAGGGGTTCGAGCTGCGCATCGCGGTCGAGCGCGCCTGAAGCAGCTGCGCGAGCGCCTCGTGCGGAGCGAAGCCCAGCTCACGCACCGTGGCCAGCAGCATCATCTCCGCCGCGCTGACCTCGAGAAGTGCCTCGTCCTCGCCGAGCAGCCGGCCGGGCGCGATCCCGAGCGCGTCGGCGAGCTGTAGGTAGACGTAGAGCGGCGACCCCGCGGAGCCGCGCTCGAGTCGTGAGAACGTCGTGACCGAGTAGCGCCTGCCGTCGGGCCGGTGGACGTGCTCGGACAGTCCGTCGAGCGTCCATCCGCGCGCCTGGCGGAGTTTCCGAACGCGGCGGCCGACGACCATCCCCCACTCGCGCTGCTCACGATGCAGTGGCGGCCACTTCTTGTAGAGGTCGACTACGCGCGGGGGCCACGTCATGGCCGAGTAAGGCGCGGCGGGTCTCGGTCTCGCCCCCCGTTATGACCCCCATTGAAATGGCCGGCAAATCGTTTGCGCGCGCTGCGATGCATTTGCACGAGGCGCAATTCCGTTGCTCGCGATTTCAATGGGGATCATCGGAGCAACCGGGACCGAGGCGGGACCGCGGCGGAAGAGTGCCGCGGTGGCGCCGGCGACCACGTCAGCGCGAGGCCGGGCGCGCCACTCGGCTCCTGGCGTGCAGGTGGCCGGACGCGTCGCGCCAGTAGAGGCGCCAGCGGTAGCCGCTCCGGCGTACGCGCAGCCGGATGAAGCCGCGCGAGTTCGGGCGCAGCGTCCTCACGTGCCGCCAGTGGGCGCCGCGCTTGCGCTGGTAGCGAACCTCGACGCGGTCGCGGGTGCCGCCGGCGCGTGCCTGGCCCCAGATCGTCGTGCGGTGGTGGCGGCGCACGACCCAGATCGGCAGCCGGTAGGCCGCCAGACCGGGCTTGGCCCTGCCGCTCAGGTAGCGCAGCCCCGTCTGGAACGCGCCGCGGTCGCGCTCGTCATAGAGCTCGTACTGCGCCACGGACTTGATGCGGCCGACGTTGTAGGCGATCCAGCTCGACTCGTTGAGCCAGCGCGCCGCGGTCGACGGGCGCACGCCCGCCAGGCGGTCCGGCGGGTTCGTCTGGAAGCCGTACTCCGTCAGGTAGATCGGCATGTGGCCGCGGATCCGGCGCTGGTGGGCGCCGCGGTTGAGCTCGCGCGAGAGGCGGCCGATCTTCGGCAGCGTGATGTCGTCGCGGCCGACGCGGCCGCGCGGGTTCTTGCCGCCGCCGCGCGTGTACGGGTGGTGCGCCCAGCCCGTCGCGCGCAGCCGCTTCATCTTGCCGCCCTTGCAGTGGTCGCGGCGGGCGGCGCGGCCGCGCAGGCGCTTGCCGCGCCTGTCCATGCAGAACACGCCGCGGATGAACGCGCCCGGCGCCAGCGAGCGCTTCGCCCGCGAGCCGGTGCGCCGGCCGAGCGGCGCCGTCTCGCCCAGGAGGATCTGGTCGCGGGCGTGGCCGTTCGCGCGCAGGCGCTTGATGCCCTCGTAGGCGAGCGCGCGGTAGCGGTACGGCGCCTGGTTCGCGGGATAGAGCCAGCCGGACTGGTTCGGCTCGTTCCAGATCGACCAGCGGTTCACGCTCGGGTAGCGCTTGGCCGCCGCGGTCACGAAGCGGCCGTACTCGCTCGGGCTCGGCTTGCAGGTGCGCCGGATCCGCGCGGAGCCACCGCAGTAGGAGGCCCAGAGCGGCAGCGGACCCGTCAGGGTGATCTGCACCTTCATGCCGCGCGCGCGGGCGCCGGCGACGAGTGCATCCCAGCGGGCCCAGCCGCCCGTGGCGTAGCGGTCGCCGGGCGGCCGGTGACGCGAGTTCGGCGCCGCGGCGACCTGGCTCCAGAGCAGGTTCGTGCGGATGACGTCGACGCCGAGGGCCTTGAGCTCGTCGAGCGCCTGGTCGCGACGCTGATCACCGGAGTAGATCAGCGTGTTGTCGTCCTGGAAGAGTGATTCCTGGCGGCTGCTCGCCTCGGCAGCCGCGGGCACCAGGAGAAGTGCCAGTGTGATGATCGTCAGTAAACGCATGCCTCCCGGAACCGGGTCCCGGGAGGCGCGTTGCGGACTACGTCAGCACGCTTACGCCGCGAGCGCGGGCTCGATCTCCTGAACGAGGCGGCTCTTCGGCATGGCGCCGATGATCTGATGGACCGGTTCGCCGCCCCTGAAGAGGATCAGCGTGGGGATCGACATCACCTGGTAGCGGGCGGCGGTCTCCTGGTTGTCGTCGACGTTGAGCTTGACGATGCGGAGGTCGTCCTTCTCCTCGGCGATCTCCTCGAGGCTCGGCGCGATGACGCGGCACGGGCCACACCACGGGGCCCAGAAGTCGACGAGCACGGGCTTGTCGTTCTCGAGGACCTCGGCCTGGAAGTTGTTGTCGGTTACTTCGGTGATCGATCCAGCCACAACGGGCTCCTCTGGGGTCGCTTTACAAAATGAAGTATAGCTTCAGCGAAATCTCAGCGCGGGGACCTTCCAGATCGCCTCGAGGGCGATCCGCGCCGTCATCTTCGACGTCCCATGTTCGCGCTCACGGAAGACGATGGGAATCTCCCTGACCGAAAATCCCGCTCGGTACGCGCGATAGGTGAGCTCGATCTGGAAGCCGTAGCCGTCCGCGTGGGTGTTCAGGTAGTCGATTCCCTCGAGTGTCCGGCGGCGGAAGCACTTGAAGCCGCCGGTGAGGTCGTGGACCGGGACCCCGAGGAACGCGCGCGCGTAGAGGCTGCCGCCGCGGCTGAGCGCGCGCCTGTACAGCGGCCAGTTCTCGACGCCCCCGCCCGGCACGTAGCGCGAGCCGATCGCGAGGTCCACGTCGTCGGCCGCGCGGATCAGGCGCGGGAGGTCGGCGGGGTCGTGGGAGAAGTCGGAGTCCATCTCGAGGAGCAGGTCGGCGCCGCCGGCGAGCGCGTGCTGGAAGCCGGCGAGGTACGCGCGGCCGAGGCCTGCCTTCGAGCTGCGGTGCATCACCTCGACCGCGTCGAACTCGTCCGCGAGCCGATCGGCGATCTGGCCGGTGCCGTCCGGCGAGCCGTCGTCGACCACGAGCACGCGGTGTTCCGGCGCCGCCTCCGCGAGCCGCGGGAGCGCCGCGCGCACGAGACGCTCGAGATTCTCGGCCTCGTTGTAGGTCGGGAGGATGAGCCAGGCTCCGGCCATTGGCGGGCGTACCCTAGGGACAAGGAATGAAGAACGCAGAAATCGCTTTGCATTTCGACGAGCTCGGCGACCTCTACGAGCTCGACGGCGCGATCGTCCACCGGGTGGTCGCGTACCGCAACGCGGCCAAGGCGATCCGCGAGGCGACCGCGTCGGTCGAGGAGATGAGCCGCGCCGGCACCGTCACGCAGCTGCCCGGGATCGGCAAGACGATCGCGGAGAAGATCGCGACACTGCTCGAGACCGGGACGATCCCGTCGGCCGACAAGCTCAAGGCGAAGTACCCGCCGGGGCTCATCGAGATCACGCGCCTGCCGGGCTTCGGCCCCAAGCGCGCGCGCAAGCTGTTCGACGAGCTCGGGATCAAGTCACTCGACGAGCTGAAGGCCGCCGTCGAGCAGGAGCGCCTGCGCGACGTGCCGGGCTTCGGCCCGAAGGCGGAGGAGAACATCCTCCAGGCGCTCGCGGCGGGCCCGAAAGGAACCCGAACGCTCCTTTCGAAGGCCCTTCAGATCGCTGACTCACTGCTGTCGGCCATCCGTGAGCACCCATCGGTCGAGCACATCGAGCTCGCGGGCAGCGCTCGCCGCTGGGCCGAAACGTGCAAGGACCTCGACTTCATCGCCACGGCAAGCGACCCCGAGGCGTTCGCGGACGCATTCGCCGCCCTCCCGCTGCTGGGCGAGATCCAGAGCAAGGGGATTGCCGGCGTGAAGGCCGTGACGCACAACGGCCTTCCGATCGACCTGCGCATCGTGCCACCGGAGAACTACGGGAACCTGCTCCAGCACTTCACCGGCTCGGGCAAGCACAACGAGGCGCTGCGCACCGAGGCGGTCAAGCGCGGCTTCCACGTCTCCGAGTACGGCGTGATCGACGACTCCACCGAGACCACGCACGCGTGCGCGACCGAGGAGGAGGTCTACGAGCTGCTCGGCATGCAGTACATCCCGCCGGAGCTGCGCGAGAACCGAGGCGAGCTCCGCGCGGCGCGCGCCCGCGAGCTGCCGGAGCTCGTGAAGCTCGGCGACATCCGCGGCGACCTGCACATGCACAGCGTGGCGAGCGACGGCCGCCACACGATCGAGCAGATGGCCGAGGCGGCGCGCGAGCGCGGCTACGAGTACATCGCGATCACCGACCACTCGGCCACGCACGGCTTCGGCAACGACGTGCAGGCCGACCAGCTCAAGCGCCAGATCGAGCACATCCGCTCGCTCGACATCGATGGGATCACCGTGCTCGCCGGCTCGGAGGTGAACGTGCTGCCCGACGGGTCGCTCGACTACGAGGACGACGTGCTCGCGGAGCTCGACTGGATCGTGGGCAGCCTGCACTCGTCGTTCCGGCTCACGGAGAGGGAGCAGACGGAGCGCATGATCCGCGCGATGGAGCACCCGCTCGTGGACGTGATCGGCCACCCGACCGGTCGCCTGATCGAGCGGCGCGACCCGTATCCGCTCGACATCGACGCGGTCGCCGAGGCCGCGGCACGCACGGGCACGTTCCTCGAGATCAACGGCAACCCGGACCGGCGCGACCTCAACGAGATCAACGCGCGCCGCGCCGTCGAGCTGGGCGCCACGCTCACGATCGACTCCGACGCCCACTGGACCAGGACGCTGCCGAACATCCAGTACGGCGTGGCGACCGCCCGCCGGGCGTGGCTGACCGCGGCGAACATCGCGAACACGCGGCCGTGGCCGGAGCTCGACGCGATGCGCAAGCGCGGCGTCGCGGCTCAGGCAGACGTGCGCTGAACGTCCGTCGGCGCGGGCACGTTCTTGCGGAAGCCGGGCGTGCGGATCAGCTTCGTGGGCGCGAACGGCGAAGTGCGCTCGACGTAGAAGCGCACGCCGTCGCGCTCCTCGATCGCCTGCACCGCTGAGGGCTGGCGGCGCCACCAGAGGGCCGCCAGCAGGAAGAACCCCGCGCCGATCGCGGGAACCTGCGGGAGAAACCAGGCGAGGCCGCCGGTGGCGATCGTGGCCAGCGCGAGCGCCCACATCCGGTTGAAGAGCACGCGTCCCGGCTCGACCTCGGGCAGTGTCTGGGTCGAGCGGGCGTCGGCGAGCAGGCGCGCGATGCCCTCGATCGCGTGCGCGCCGCGGCCCATCCACAACCCGATCGCCGTGGCCACCACCCACCAAGCGACGGCGACGTACAGGAGTGACGTGTCGTCCTTCGCCCGTGCGCCGGCGATCGCGACGACGGCGCAGGCCGTGGCGGCGCCGGCGAAGAGCAGGACGGCGGTGCGCAGGAAGTCACCGAAGCGCACGCAGCACCTCCACGAATCCCGCCGGCCCGTCGACCACGAGGTCGGCGTCGCGGATCTCGGGCGGGCCCTCGTC
>JAICRZ010000226.1 GCA_025937135.1 Thermoleophilaceae bacterium | reverse complement strand
GCTGAAGTTCGCCTGCTTCTGGAAGTCCTCCGGAGGGTCGAAGACGTCCTCGTCCTTCAGCAGCACCTCGAGGTCTTCGCGTTCCTCGACTTCAGCCATGTCTTCCCCCTTATGTCTGCGTAGGGAAAAGCTACCCGGTTCTCGTTATAGGAATCGAGAGGGCCGACGCAGACGGCGGTCCTGCGCGGGCAGGCCGCGCAAGGTCCCGAGCGATTCCTCTAGATGCTCCCTATCGAAGCGGCGAGTGCTTGATAGCGCTGCGCGGGATCCGGGGCGCCGAAGACGTGGGAGCCGGCCACGAAAAGGGTGGCCCCCGCGTCGGCGCAGCGCGGCGCCGTCTCGGTGTCCACGCCGCCGTCCACCTCGATCGTGCAGCTCGCCGGCAGCAGCCCGCGCAGGCGCGTGAGCTTGTCGATCGAGGACTCGATGAACGACTGCCCGCCCCAGCCCGGGTTGACCGTCATGCAGAGCACGTGGTCGACCAGGTCGGCCACCTCGGTAACGGCCACCGCGGGAGTCCCCGGGTTGAGCGCGAGGCCGGCGCGGCACCCCGCCTCCTTCACGGCGTTCAGCGCGAAGTTCACGTGCGCGGTGGCCTCGAGGTGCACGGTGATCGCGTCGGCGCCCGCGTCGGCGAACGCCTGCACGTGGCGCTCCGGCCGCTCGATCATCAGGTGCACGTCGAGCACGCCGCCGGCGCCGTGCACCTGGCCGGCGAGCGCGTTCACGATCAGCGGCCCGATCGTGATCGGCGGGACGAAGTGGCCATCCATCACGTCGACGTGGATCACGCGCGCGCCCGCGTCCATGACGGTGGCCACCTGATCCCCCAGCCGCGCGAAGTCCGCGCTGAGGATCGACGGCGCGACCCTCATCTCGCTCATCATCTCCGCCCGCATGGGGGGCGGACGCTAACTGAACGGGTCCTTGCGCGGCGCGCGATCCGGCCGATTCCGCTGTAATCTGGGCCGTCGGGGGTTACTCAGACAACGCTGAGCGACCGCGAGGCTCACATTGGAGGGGACAGGGATGACCAAGAGAGGGGTGCCGGCCGTCGCGATTGCGCTGACTGCCGCGCTTGGTTTCTGCGGCGCCGCGCAGGCGTCGACAGGACCGCTCAAGGTGAAGCAGGCACGGAAGCTTGCGCACAAGCTGGCCGAGAAGCAGGTGCGCGGCCGCGACGTCGTGTCGTTCCACGTCGCGGGCGCGAAGCGGCTCGGCAGGAACAGCGTCGCGCTCGCCTACGACGACCGCACGAACGTGAACTTCTTCTGCACCGCGACGATCGTCGTGACGCAGCGGGTCAAGACACACCGGACGATTCGCACGGCGCGCTTCCGCGGCCAGAAGTGCGAGCAGATGCCACTCGACGTGCTCGCGGTGGAGGCGGCCACCCGCAACGCGGTTCGCGCGCTGCGCGGCAGCGCCGTCGCCACGGCGGATTCGCTCGACAGGCTCCAGGCGTCGGTCAAGCGCTGCCGCAAGCTTGCGGTGCCGCGCTCGCGGCGCGACGCGGCGAACGCGATTCTCGACACCGCGCTGGTCGAGGCGCTCGAGGGGCCGAACGACGCTGGGCTCGGGGACTTCGTGTCCGCGCTCGGCAGCGTCGACACCACCAACGCCACGCTCACGGCGGGCATCGCCGGCTGGACGGACTACCTGGCTGCGGTCCGCGCGCTGCCGCCGATCCCCGACCCGTGCGCCACGCTTCAGAGCTGGGCGCAGGCGGGCTGGGCGGCCGACCAGTCGCCGATCGACATGAACGCGTACCGCGCGATCGACCAGCGCACCGCCGCCGACAGCCGCGCGATCAAGCGTGCGGCCAGGTACCTGGCGGTGAACGGCGTGTTCCCGCGCACGGTCGTGCAGTTCACGCCGGAGGGGCTGCTCCTGCGGCTGGCTCCCAACCTGCCGGGCGAGACCGGCGGCAAGGGCAAGCTGATCCTCCGCAAGTCCGCGCTCCTCTAGGGGTGTGGCGCAGGCGCGCGTCGGGCCGCGGGGGCCCGGCGCGCGCCGTGCGTTCCGGTCGGTTCCAGGGGCGCCGCGGGCCGGGTGCTTTCCTTGGTGCCATGCGCGCAGCCATCTTCAACGAACCCCGTTCCATAAGCGTCGGCGATCGACGTGACCCCGCCGTGACCGAACCGACCGACGCGGTCGTCCGCGTCGTGTTTGCCTGCGTCTGCGGCTCGGACCTCTGGTACTACCGCGGCGAGTCGCCGTTCGAGGCCGGCCCGATCGGCCACGAGTTCATCGGCGTGGTCGAGGACGTCGGCGCCGAGGTGCGCAGCGTCGCCAAGGGCGATCTGGTCATCTGCCCGTTCGCCTTCAGCGACGGCACCTGTCCACACTGCAAGCACGGCATCACGACGGCCTGCGCCAACGGCGGCTTCTTCCCGATGAACGGCGACGGCGGCCAGGGCGAGGCCGTGCGCGTGCCGCTCGCCGACGGCACGCTCGTGTCGGTGCCCGGCTCCGGCCATCCCGACGACATGCTCCGCTCGCTCCTCACGCTCTCCGACGTGATGGGCACCGGCCATCACGCCGCCGTGTGCGCGAACGTGAAGCAGGGCGACGTCGTCGCCGTCGTGGGTGACGGCGCGGTGGGCCTCTCGGCGGTCCTCGCGGCAAAGCGACTCGGCGCCGAGCGGGTCATCGCCATGAGCCGCCACCAGGATCGCCAGGAGCTTGCGCAGACCTTCGGCGCCACCGACATCGTCGCCGAGCGCGGCGACGAGGCGATCGCGAAGGTCAAGGAGATGACCGGCGGCGTCGGCGTGGACGCCGCGCTCGAGTGCGTCGGCACCGGCCAGGCGATGGACACCGCACTGCGGATCGCGCGTCCCGGTTCGACGGTCGGCTACGTCGGTGTGCCGCACGGCGTGGAGCTGCCGGTCGACAGGATGTTCTTCCGCAACGTCGGCGTGCGCGGCGGCCCCGCACCGGCGCGGGCCTACATCCCCGAGCTGCTCGGCGACGTGCTCGACGGGCGCATCGACCCGGGTCGCGTCCTCGACTACGAGACCGACCTCGACGGAATCGCCGAGGCCTACGCCGCCATGGACGAGCGGCGCGCGATCAAGTCCCTCGTGCGCGTCGGGAGCGTCTGACGTCGGAGTAGCGTTCGGGCCGTGGACGTCGAGAGCGGGCTGCAGGACGTCGGGCGCGACCTCGCCGCCCGCCTGCCGCGCTCGCGCAGCCCCGTCCGCGCGCTCGACGACAGGGCGATGGAGCTCTCCGCGCAGGACGCCGAGCTGCGCGCCGCGCTGTTTCGCTTCGTCGACGTGACGCCGGCCTGTCGCTCGCTGGACGACCTGGCGCGGCATCTGTCCGGCTATCTCGAGGGCGTCGAGGAGAAGCCGCCGCCGCTGCGGGCCGCGATGCGCATGTCGGAGTCGCGCGCGGGCCGGACGGCGCTGGGCGCGGCCGCCGCCGCGGGCGTGCGGCACATGGCGCACCGCTTCATCGTCGGCACGACGCCGGAGGACGCGGCCGGCGACCTGCGATCGATGTGGAAGGACGGCATCGCTTCGTCGCTCGACCTGCTCGGCGAGGCCACGGTCACCCAGGACGAGGCCGATCGCTACGCGGAGCGCTGCGCCGGTGCGCTGCACGCGCTGGCGCGCGCGGTCGAGGGCCTGCCGGAGCGCGAGCTGCTCGAGCGCGACTCGATCGGGCCGCTGCCGCGCGCGAACCTGTCGGTGAAGGTGTCCGCGCTCACGCCGCTCATGCGGCCGGAGGCACCCGAGCTCGGTCGCGACGACGCCGCGCGCCGGCTGCGCCCGCTGCTGCGGCTCGCGCGCGACCGCGGCGCGCACCTGCACGTGGACATGGAGTCGGTCGATTCGCTCGAGACGACCCTCGAGCTCGTCTCCGACCTGCTGAGCGAGGACGAGTTCGCCGACGGCCCGTCGGCGGGCGTCGTGCTCCAGGCGTACCTGCGCGACTCGCCCGCGCACCTCGACCGGCTGCTGGCATGG
>JAICRZ010000037.1 GCA_025937135.1 Thermoleophilaceae bacterium | reverse complement strand
CTGATCGTCGGCTCGACGATCGTCATCTGGTCGCTCTGCTTCATCATCGGCCTCCAGTGCGGCATCGAGGGCGCCTACCTGAACCGAAGCATCGGCGCCCCGGCGTACTCGGGCGTCTTCAGCGCCTGGTGCGACCTGCGCGAGCTCGTGCCGTACGCGTTCGGCTACATGATGGCCGCGAAGATCGGCACCGGCCTGGTCGCCGAGATCGGCGCCATGCGCATCACCGACGAGATCGATGCCCTCGAGGTGATGGGCATCAGCTCGATGACCTTCCTCTGTGCCACGCGCATGCTGGCCGCGTTCATGGTGCTGCCGTTCATGTACCTCGCGGCCGTCGGCGCCGGCTTCGTGGCCTCGTACCTGGCGGTGGTGCAGCAGATCGGCGAGGTCAGCTCGGGCGGGTTCTTCCTGATCTTCTGGATGTTCCAGAACCCGCCGGACCTCTTATACAGCTTGATAAAGGGCATGGCGATGGCCACGGTCATCGTGCTCGTCGGCTGCTATTACGGCTACACCGCCAGCGGCGGGCCGGTGGGAGTCGGCACGGCGACGGCGAAGTCGATGGTGTTGAACACGGTCGCGATCCACCTCATCGGCATGCTCGGCACACAGGTGTTCTGGGGGTTCAATCCGAATGCCCCAATCGGGGGTTGACACTCGTCGTGCATACTTATTTGGGGTAAGGGAGGAGACGCCATGGACGAGCACAGGGATGACGAGACTCGCGAGGTGCCCGGCGTAGGCGCCGGCGACTCCACGTCCGCGAGCGACATTCCGCCGCCGCCCCCTCCGCCGCCGGCTCCTGAGCAGACCACGAAGGCCGCCGTCATCGACGAGCCCGAGGACCGCAGCGGCATGGGTGAGGACGAGGACTACCAGTGGCACACCGGCCGCACCCGCGAGTCGGGCGCCGAGTCCGACGCCGTCGAGTTCATCGACGTCAAGAAGACCTTCGGGCGCAACACCGTGCTCAACGGCCTGAACCTCGGCATCCCGGACGGCCAGGTATCGATGATCCTCGGCCCGTCGGGCACCGGCAAGTCGGTCTGCATCAAGCACATGGTGGGCCTGCTCTACCCCGATGAGGGCGACGTCCTCGTGCACGGCGAGTCGGTGCCGAACATGGCCGACGACGACCTCTTCGAGATGCGCAAGAAGTTCGGCGTGCTGTTCCAGGACGGCGCGCTGTTCGGCTCCATGAACCTCTGGGACAACGTCGCGTTCCCGCTGCGCCAGCACACCGACAAGGGCGAGGACGAGATCGGCGACATCGTCAACCGGCGGCTCAAGGAGGTCGGCCTCGGGGGCGCGGGCTCCCGGATGCCGAACGAGCTGTCGGGCGGCATGCGCAAGCGCGCCGGATTCGCGCGCGCGCTCGTGCTCGACCCGCAGATCGTGCTCTTCGACGAGCCGGACTCGGGCCTCGACCCGGTGCGCACCGCGCTGCTGTGCGAGCTCATCCAGGAGATCCACGAGGAGAACGGCGGCGCCTACGTCGTCATCACCCACGACATCATGTCCGCGCGGCGCGTGGCCGAGTACATCGCGATCCTCTGGAAGGGGCGGATCGTGGAGTCAGGACCGGCGGAGGAGCTTTTCAACTCGGACAACCAATTCGTCAGGCAGTTCCTCTCCGGCGAGGCACGCGGCCCGCTGGGGATGGAGTAGACGGAGCGCTTGGACTCGCTCCACACAGGCAGGGCCCGGTCGGGCAGGGACCGGGCTGACACCGAATTCAGCGGCAATGGGGAGGAGCCGCCGATGAGACTGGCCCTTGGCATCCCCACCGACGTCTAGCCCGACTCGCGCCGTAACACCCGCCGGAGAGAGCGGGGGCGCCAGCATGCTCGGGCGCGCCGCGGCGGTGCTCGCGGTGCTGGTCGCGATCGTGGTCCTGGCGATCCTGCTGTTCGGCGGCGGGAAGAGCTACGAGGCAAAGGCGATCTTCGAGAACGCCGGCCAGCTCGTGAAGGGCAACCTCGTCGAGGTGAGCGGCCAGAAGGTCGGCACCATCAAGGACATCCGCCTCACCGACGACGGCCAGGCCGAGGTCGTCATGTCGCTCGACAAGTTCACGCCGCTGCACGCCGGCACGACCGCCGTGATCAGGGTGCCGTCGCTGTCGGGCATCGCCAACCGCTACGTCGCGCTCGACCTCGGAGCCAACTCGGGGCCCGAGCTGCCGAGCGGCGCGACCATCAAGGCCGACAAGACGACCGCGCCGGTCGACCTCGACCAGGTCTTCAACACGCTCGATCCGAAGACGCGCAGGTCGCTCCAGCAGATCATCCACGGGCAGGCGACCTGGTACGGCGGCCGCGCCCGCGAGACCGACCGCAGCCTGCACTACTTCAACCCCGCGCTGTCGACCTCGTCGAGCCTCACGCGCGAGCTGGTCCGCGACCGCGTCGTGTTCCAGAAGTTCGTGAGCGACACCTCGAACGTCGTGACCGACCTGGCCGACCGCCGCGACCAGCTCACCCAGCTCGTGAGCAACGCCGGCGAGACGGCGGGCGCGATCGGCTCCGAGAACGTCGCGCTCGGGCAGGCGCTCGACGTTTTGCCCGACACGCTGCGCAACGCGAACACCACGTTCGTGAACCTGCGCTCGACGCTCGACGACCTCGACACGTTCGTGAACGAGTCGAAGCCCGCCACCAGGCAGCTCGCGCCGTTCCTCCGCGAGCTCAGGCCGCTCGTGCGCGACGCGCGCCCGACCATCCGCGACCTGCGTGTGCTGATCCGCAAGCCCGGGCCCGGCAACGACCTGATCGAGCTCAACCAGAAGACGCCCGCGCTCGCGAACCTCGCCGACACGGTCTTCCCGCGCAGCGTGACCGCGCTCCAGAAGACGCAGCCGGTGATCGAGTACGCGCGCCCGTACTCGCCCGACCTGGCGGGCTGGTTCACGAAGTTCGGCCAGGGCGCCAGCCCGTATGACGCCAACGGCCACTACGCGCGCATCCAGCCGCTCTTCAACGCGTTCCAGTTCCAGGCCACGCCCGGCGGCAACGCGCTCACCTTCACCGGCGCGACCGGCCGCCTCGCCGGCTTCCAGACGCGCCAGAACCAGCGCTGCCCCGGCGGCGCGATGCAGCCGCCGCCGGACGGGTCCGCTCCGTACAAGGACACGCCCGACTTCCAGTGCGATCCCTCGACCACCCCGCCCGGCCCATGAGGCGCTTCGCGACAATCCTCGCGCTCGCGATCGGCCTCCCGGCCCTGCTCGTGTTCGGCCTCGGCACGAACACCGGCTCCGGCAGCGGCTACCAGGTGCGCGCGATCTTCGACAACGGCTCGTTCATCACGCCCGGCGAGGACGTGAAGGTGGCCGGCGTCAAGGTCGGCAAGGTCGGGTCGCTCGACGTCACCGACGACAAGAAGGCCGCGCTCATCCTCAACATCACCGACGCCGGCTTCTCGCCGTTCCACCAGGACGCGCACTGCTCGATCCGCCCGCAGTCGCTGATCGGTGAGCGCTACGTGGAGTGCACGTCCGGGACGGACAAGACCGGCCAGCTCGCCCAGATCCCCAAGGGCCAGGACGGCTCCGGTCAGCACCTGCTTCCGGTCAGCCACACGAGCTCGCCGGTGGACATCGACCTGGTCGGCGACATCATGCGGCTGCCCTACCGCGAGCGTCTCGCGCTGATCATCAACGAATTCGGCGCCGGGCTGGCGGGCAACGGCAAGAACCTCAACGCGGCGATCCACCGCGCGAACCCGGCGCTGCGCCAGACCGACGAGGTGCTCGCCATCCTCGCGAAGCAGAACCGCACACTCGCCAACCTGGCGGCGGACTCCGACGCCGTGCTCGCGCCGCTCGCCGCCAAGCGCCAGCGCGTCAGCCACTTCGTCGTGGCAGCGAACGAGACCGCGCGCGCGACGGCCGAGCGCAGCGCCGACATCGCGCGCACGTTCGAGCGCCTGCCGGTGTTCCTCGCGCAGCTCAAGCCCACGCTCGTGGACCTCGGGTCGGTCTCGCGGCAGTCGACGCCGGTGCTCGCCGACCTCGACACCGCGGCGCCGGACCTCGCCCGCTTCACGCGCCAGCTCGGGCCGTTCTCGAAGGCGGGCATCCCGGCGCTCACCTCGCTCGGGCACGCCGCGGTCGTCGGCCGCCCGGCGCTCGTGAACTCGCTCGGGCTCACCCGCAACCTGGCCACCTTCGCGAAGAACGCCGGGCCGGTCGGCAAGTACCTCGTCCAGATCACCGACAGCCTCGACAAGACCGGCGGCGTCGAGCGGATCATGGACTACCTCTTCTTCCAGATGACCGCGATCAACGGCTTCGACGGGGTCAGCCACTACCTGCGCGCCGGCCTGATCACGAACCTCTGCTCGGCCTACACGCCGGACCCGGTCAGCGGCTGCAACGCCAACTTCACGACGCAGAAGTCGATCCGCGGCGCCGGCACCGCGGGCACCGACAAGACCGACGAGATCGTCCAGCGCACGCGGCTCGCGGCCGAGCAGGCGCCGGCGCCGAAGGGCGGCGCGCCGAAGGGCCGGTCCACGACCGATCCGTTCGCCGCGCTGCACGAGCTCACGAACCCGCGCGTCACGCAGCAGCGCAGCCAGTCGCAGCACAACGCGGCCGGTGGCGGCCGGACGACGTCGCCGGCATACGGCCCGCAGACCGCGCAGGACCAGGCGCTCGACTACCTGCTGGGGAACGACCGATGAGGCGGCGCGGCGTGGCGAGCCTGGCCGGCAGCCCCGTGCTCGTGGGAGCGCTCACGGTGCTCGTGGTCGTGGTCGCCGTCTTCCTCTCCTACAACGCGAACAAGGGCCTGCCGTTCGTGCCGACCTACGACCTGACCGCGGAGGTGCCGAACGCCGCCCAGCTCGTGAAGGGCAACGAGGTGCGCGTCGGCGGCTTCCGCGTCGGCGTGGTGGACGACATCTCTGCCAAGCGCACCGCCGCCGGCTCGACGTTCGCGGCCCTGCACATGAAGCTCGACAAGACGGTCGAGCCGCTGCCGGTTGACTCGACGATCCTGGTGCGCGCGCGCTCGGCGCTCGGGCTCAAGTACGTCGAGATCGACCCCGGCACGGCGAAGATGGGCTACCGGCAGGGCGACACCGTCCCGCTCAGCCAGGCGACGCCGCACACGGTCGACATCGACCAGGTGCTGAACACCTTCGACCTGCCCACGCGCCAGGGCTCGCGCAACAACCTGATCGGGATCGGCGACGGGCTCACCGGCCGCGGCGCGGACCTGAACACCGCGATCCAGGTGGCGCCGCAGCTGCTGGGCAACCTCGAGCCTGTGATGACCAACCTGGCCGACACGCGCACGCGCCTCAAGGCGCTGTTCCCCGCGCTCGAGCGCGCCGCGTCGATCGTCCGCCCGGCGGCCCAGACGCAGGCGGACCTGTTCGCCAACCTCGACACCACCTTCACGGCGCTGTCGGGCGTCGCGCGGCCGTTCATCCAGGACACGATCACCAAGTCGCCGCCCGCGGAGGACACGGCGATCGCCCAGTTCCCGCAGCAGCGCCCGTTCCTGCGCAACACCGCTGCGTTCATGCGCGAGCTGCGCCCAGGCGTGCGCGTGCTGCCGTCGACCACGCCCGACCTGGCGGACGCGCTCCAGTTCGGCACGGTCTCGCTGCGCCGCTCGCCCGCGCTGAACCGGCGGCTCGAGGACGTGTTCCTCGCGCTCGAGCGTTTCGCGCAGGACCCGCTCGTGCCGCGTGGCATCGAGCGCCTGAACGACACCGTCGTCTCGCTCAAGCCGACGCTCGCCTTCCTCACGCCGGCCCAGACCACCTGCAACTACGTGACGCTCTGGTTCCGCAACATCGCGAGCCTGCTCTCCGAGGGCGACCGCGCGGGCACCTGGCAGCGCTTCATCATCGTGCCGACGCCGCAGGGCCCCAATTCGGAAAGCGGCCCCTCGAGCGCGCCCGCCGACGATCCGGCGAGCCAGACGAACCACCTGCACACGAACCCGTACGCGAACACCGCCGCGCCCGGCCAGACGAAGGAGTGCGAGGCGGGCAACGAGCCCTATTACGTCGGCAAGACGATGCTCGGCAACATCCCGGGCAACCAGGGCACCCTCACCAGCGGGCAGGTGGGCAAGTGAGGCGGCGCGGGCGCAAGGGCATGGCCCCGTTCGCCGCGGGCGCGATCGTGATCGCCCTCGTCGCGATCGTCACCTTCCTCGTGTTCGGCAACGACATCCCGTTCACGAAGCCGTTCCAGGTGAAGGTCGTGCTGGCGAACGCGCAGAGCATCAGGACGCGCTCGCCGGTCCGCATCGCGGGCGTGACCGTGGGCGAGGTGCAGAAGGTCCAGACCGTGGGCGACGCCACCACCACGGTGGTGACCGTGAACATGAGCGACCGCGGCCTGCCGCTCTACAAGGACGCCGAGGTGAAGGTGCGCCCGCGCATCTTCCTGGAGGGCAACTTCTTCCTGGACGTCCGCCCCGGCACGCCGGGCGCCGGCAAGATCGCCGACGGCGGCACGATCCCGGTCTCGCAGACGACCTCGGCGGTACAGCTCGACCAGGTCCTGACGTCGCTGCAATCGGACACGCGCAAGGACCTCCAGAAGCTCGTGCAGGGCTACGGCGACGCCCTCGACGGCACGCCGAAGCCGGGTGAGGACGCGACGCAGGACCCCGCCGTGCGCGGCAAGACCGCGTCCGAGGCGCTCAACCGGTCGCTGCACTACTCGCCGCAGGCGCTGCGCGGAATCGCGCTCGTCAACCAGGCGTCGCAGGGCACCGACCTGCACGACCTCTCGAAGCTGATCGCGGGCACCCAGAAGGTCTCGGCCGCGCTGTCGCGCAACGACCAGAACCTCAAGGACCTGGTCACCAACTTCAACACCACGATGGGGGCCTTCGCGAGCCGCTCCGGGGACCTCAAGTCGACGATCGCGCAGCTCCCGGGCGTGCTCAACCTCGCCAACTCGACCTTCGCGAACCTCAACCGCGCGTTCCCGCCCGTGCGCGCGTTCGCGCGCGAGATCCTCCCGGGCGTCCGCCAGACCGCGCCGACCATCACCGCGTCGTTCCCATGGGTCCGCCAGACGCGCGCGCTGGTGTCGAAGCCCGAGCTCCAGGGGCTCGTGAACGACCTGCGCCCGGCCGTGAGCGACCTGTCCTCGGTCACCGACGAGTCGCTCAAGCTGCTGCCGCAGGTCGACCTCGTGAACCGCTGCATGATCGACATCGTCCTGCCGACGGGCGACAAGCCGGTCGACGACGGCTTCCTCTCGACCGGCCTCGCCAACTACAAGGAGTTCTGGCAGACGATGACCGCGCTGTCGGGCGAGTCGCAGAACTTCGACGGCAACGGCCAGTACACGCGCTTCCAGACCGGCGGCGGCCCGGAGACGTTCACGACCGGCCCGACCGGCGTGTCGTCGTTCGTCGGCTCGCCGCTGCTCGGCAACCCGGCGATCACGCCGCTCGGCACGCGCCCGGCGCGCCCCGCGACCAAGCCGCCCTACAACCGCAAGAAGCCCTGCTACACGAACACGCCGCCCGACCTGACCGCGCGGACGGGGCCCGGTTTCTGATGAAGCGCGCGATCCGAGCACACCTCCGCGACTTCATCGCCCTGACCATCCTGGTCCTGATCGCGATCGGCGTGAGCGGTTACCTGCTCAGCAACCAGCGGCTCTACCTGCCGAAGTGGGTGCCCGGCATCGGCACGGACTTCTACAACGTGAACGCCGAGTTCTCGACGTCGCAGGCGGTCGTGCCGGGCCAGGGGCAGACGGTGGACATCGCCGGCGTGCCGGTGGGCGAGATCGGCAGCGTCGACCTCCAGCACGGCGTGGCGGTGGTGCAGCTCAAGATCCGCCGCAAGTACGCGCCGATCTACCGCGACGCCCACATGCTGCTGCGGCCCAAGACCGGGCTCAAGGACATGATCGTGGAGATGGATCCGGGCACGAAGTCGGCCGGGGCGCTGCCCGCCGGCGGGACGATCCCGGTGGAGAACACCGCGCCGGACGTGAACCTCGACGAGACGCTGTCGGTGCTCGACAGCGACACGCGCACGTACCTCCAGATCCTCGTCAACGGCGGCGGCCAGGCGCTGTCGGGCAAGGGCACGCCGGCCGCGCTGCGCTCGACACTGAAGCGCTTCGAGCCGACCAACCGCGACCTGGCCAAGATCACCGGCCTGCTCTCGCAGCGGCGGCGCAACCTCAGCCGCGTCGTGCACAACTTCGCCCTGCTCACGAACGAGCTGGGCACGCGCGACACGCAGCTCTCGCAGCTGGTGGACTCGTCGAATGCGAACTTCCGCGCGCTGGCCTCGCAGGACACGAACATCCAGAAGTCGCTCAGCCTGCTGCCGGACACGCTGAGGACCGCGCACGGCACGCTCGTGCAGGCCAACGCGTTCGCCAAGCAGCTCGGGCCGACCTCGGAACACCTGCGGCCGTTCGCGCGCGCGCTCGGCCCGTCGCTGGCCGCCACGCGCCCGTTCCTCGCGAAGACGACGCCGATCATCCAGAACCAGCTGCGGCCGTTCGCACGCGACGTGCGGCCCACGGTGCGCGCTCTGCGCGTCGCCGCGCACAACCTCAGGCCGCTCACGCCGCGGCTCACGAAGACGTTCAAGTTCCTGAACGCCGCGCTGAACGAGCTGGCCTACAACCCGCCCGGCCCCGAGGAGGGCTACCTGTTCTGGGCGTCGTGGGTCAACCACGCGGGCGCGACCGTGTTCGGCACCCAGGACGCGCACGGTCCGATCCGCCGCGGCATGATCATCACCTCCTGCAACAGCCTCCAGCTGCTCCAGTCGATCACCGAGACGAACCCCGGGCTGGCCGCGCTGTTCCAGCTGCTGAACGCGCCCGTGAGCGCCTGCCCGAACCCGCAGCAGATCCCGCCGGGCGTGCCGCCCAAGCGGGCCGCCAAGAAGCCCGCGGCGAGCACGACGCCCGGCAAGCCCGTCGTGGGGGCGGTGAAGTAATGCAGAAGACCCGCCCCAGCATCGCGCGGCTCGCCCTGATGGTCGTCTTCGCGCTGTCGTGCTTCGGGATCCTCACGTTCCTGTGGGTCTCGTTCGGCGGCTCGGTGCCGCTCGCGGCGAAGCAGTACTCGGTGAACGTCGACTTCCCCGAGGCCACGACGCTCGCCGAGCAGGCCGACGTGCGCATCTCCGGCGTCCCGGTCGGCAAGGTCCAGAAGAAGAAGCTCGACGGCTCGCTCACCGAGGCGACCCTCCAGATCGACAAGCGCTACGCGCCGCTCCCGGCCGACACGCGCGCGATCCTGCGCCAGAAGACGCTGCTGGGCGAGACCTACGTGGAGCTCACGCCGGGCCACCGCAGCGGCCCGTCGATCCCCGACCGTGGCCGCATCCCGAAGGGACGAGTGGCGCCCACCGTGCAGCTCGACGAGATCTTCCGCACCTTCGACCCCAAGACGCGCGTCGCGTTCCGAACCTGGATGGACCAGCAGGGCAGGGGGTTCCGCAACCGCGGCGCGGACCTGAACGCGGCGCTCGGGAACCTGGCGCCGTTCGAGCAGGACGCGAACACGATCCTCGCGATCCTCAACGAGCAGAAGAGCGACGTGCGCAGCCTCGTGTCGAACACCGGCACGGTCTTCAACGCGCTCACCGAGCGCGACGACCAGCTCCGCTCGCTGATCCAGAACTCGAACCTCGTGTTCGCCACGACGGCGTCGCGCGACCGCAAGCTCCAGCAGGCGTTCGAGGCGTTCCCGACCTTCCTCGACGAGTCGCAGAAGACCGCCGTGCGCGTCACGCGCTTCGCCAAGAACACGAACCCGCTGATCACGCAGCTGCGGCCGGCGGCGCGCGAGCTGTCGCCCACGCTGATCCAGCTGCACGGCCTGGCGCCGGACCTGAAGGGCCTGTTCCGCGACCTCAATCCGTTGATCACCGCGTCCAGGCGCGGCGCGCCGGCGGTGAGGCGCATCCTCGACGACGCGCGGCCGCTGCTCGCGCAGGTGGACCCGTTCCTGCGCAACGTGAACCCGATCCTCGACTACCTCGGCCTCTACAAGCACGAGATCGCCTCGTTCTTCTCGCTGGACGCGGCGTCCACGCAGGCGGTCGACCGGCCGGCGGGCTCGACGCAGCCGATCCACTACCTGCGCACGGCCAACCCGCTGAACCCGGAGAACCTGGCCGCGTACCCGCGCCGGATCGCCACGAACCGGTCGAACCCGTACGTCGCGCCGCTCGGCTACAACAACCATCCGCTCAAGGTGTTCGGCACCTACCTGTGCGGCACCGCGGCGGTCCCGACGCTCAACAGCGCGCCCACCGGCACGCTCGTGCCGCCCTCGCTCGGGTCGATCGTCCAGCTCCCGCCGCAGGTCGCGACGCTGCTGCCGGACCAGCTCCGCAACCTCGTGCAGACCTACGCGCTCTCGAGCGGCGCCGCGCCGCCGTGCGTCGAGCAGCAGCCGCTCGGCAACCTCCTCGGCCAGCCGGGCAAGTACCCGCACGTGACCGCGGCGCCGGAGCGATGAGCGCCCAGTGGACAGTGGACGGTGGACAGTGGACAGTGGACAGAGGACAGACTGTGCACTGTGCACCGTCCACCCACCTAGACTGAGCTGACGTTGGACTCTGCAGGGCGTTTCTTCTCCCGCGTCGTTCGGCTGATCACCGATCGCCCGATCGCGACGATCTGCGTCGTGGCCGCGCTCGCCGCCGGCGGGCTGGTGGCCGCGCTCGGGTTGCAGGCCAGCGACTCGACCAGCTCGCTGCTCGGCGGCTCGTCGGACGCCGCCAAGGCCACCGACCGCTTCCACCAGCAGTTCGGCGACGAGGCCGTGCGCGTGCTGGTCGCGGGGCCGCTCGAGCGCACGATGCTCGTGCCGGAGAACATCCTCAAGCTGATCACGCTCGAGGGCTGCCTGGCGGGGCGCGAGCCGTCGAGCGCGCAGGCGCGCGCGGCCTTCGACAAGCTGCCGCAGCCCTGCCACGCGCTCACCGAGTTGCACGCAGTGCGGTCGGTGTACGGACCGGGCACGTTCGTGAACACGTCGGTGAACGAGATCGCCGGCGGCTTCCAGCAGCAGCAGCAGGCGGCGGCCAAGCAGGCGGCGTCGGCGTCTGCGGCGGCGCGCAAGCTCGCGCTCAAGCGCGGCTACTCGCAGAAGCGGGCGAACAAGCTCGCCGCGGATGCGCGCAAGCTCGCCCAGCTCCAGTTCCAGCGCTCGATCATCCTGATGGCGACCCGCTACGGGATCTCGAGCATCCCGAGCGTGGACAACACCGAGTTCGTCTCGCAGCTGCTCTTCGATCCCGCGCGCGGGGTGAACCAGCCCAAGGCGCGCTTCGCCTACCTGTTCCCGAGCTCCGACGCGGCGGTCATCCACATCCGGCTCAAGCCCGAGCTCTCGGACGCGGCGCGCGACCGCGCGCTGAATGCGATCCGCGCGATCGTGCGTGACCCCGACTTCAAGATGAACGCCGGGCAGCGCTACGTGGTCACCGGCGTCCCGGCGTTCGCGCAGGGCGCCGCGTCGGCTGCGCAGAGCTCGATCTACGGCCTGCTCGCGGCCGCCGTGGTCGTGATGGCGTTCACGCTGCTGTTCGTCTTCCGCACGCGCGCGCGGGTGCGGCTGCTGCCGCTCGGGCTCGCCCTGGCCGCCGCGGCCATGACCTACGGCGCGCTCGCGCTCACCGGCAGCGAGCTCACGATCGCGTCGGTGGCCGCGCTGCCGGTGCTGATCGGCTTGGCGGTGGACTACGCGATCCAGCTCCATGCGCGCTTCGACGAGACGCGCGGCGAGGGGCTGGCGCCGCGCGAGGCCGCGCGCGCAGCGGCCCGGCGGGGCGCGCCCACGATCGCGGGCGCGGCGCTGGCCACGGCGGCCGGCTTCCTCGTGCTGCTGCTGTCGCCGGTGTCGGTCATCCACGGCTTTGCGGTCGTGGTGATCGTGGGGATCGCGCTGGCGCTGGCGTGCGCGGTCACAGCCGGGCTGGCCACGCTCACCCGCTTCTCACAGCCGCCGGCGCGCCCGGAGGACCTGCCGCCGCTGCTGCCGCGCACGCGGGCGACGCTCGCGCGCGTGAGCGCCCGCCTCGCCGCCTTCGAGGACGCGCGCGTGGCCGCCGGGCTCGCGGCGCTGGCCGTGGTCGTGGCGATCGTGGCCGCGGCGATCCACACAGCCTGGCTGTGGGTGGCCGGCGGCATCGTGGTGGCGCTGGCGCTGGCGCTCCTCGGCCTGCTGCCGCGCGCACGGCACGACCTGGCCACGGAGGCGCGGATACGCGGCCGTGAGGCGCTCGACTACGCCGTGGCGCGTCCGCGCAAGGTGCTGGGAATCGCGCTCGCGCTGGCGGTGCTCGGCTTCGTGCTCGACCCGGCGATCAAGGTCGTGTCCGATCCGCGCGACCTCGTGCCGCAGGACCTTGGCGCGCTGCACGATCTCAACGAGCTCGAGACCGCCACCGGCGTCTCCGGTGACATCTACGTGACGGTGAACGCGAAGGACGTCTCCGACCCGAAGGTGGTCGCGTGGATGACGACCTTCAAGAACGACCTGCTGTCGGCGCACGGCTACCAGACGGGGGAGACCTGCCGCCAGGCGAAGAACCCGCCCGAGCTGTGCCCGGGCCCGTCGCTCAGCGACTTCATCGGTGGCGCGCCGGGCCAGGCGCAGGACGCGCGCGCGGTCCTCGACGCGCTGCCGCCCTATTTCTCGAGCGCGCTCGTCTCGCCGGACCGCCGCACCGCGAACATCTCGTTCGGCATCCGGCTGATGCCGCTCGACCGCCAGGAGGACGTGATCCGCGACATCCGCTCGCGCCTGAACCCGCCGCCCGGCGTGAGCGCCGCCGTGGTCGGAGTGCCGGTGCTGGCGGCCGACGCCAACGCGAAGCTCGCGTCCGAATGGCGCCGGCTGCTGATGCTCGTGGCCGGGCTGGTGGCCGTGTTCCTGGTGCTGCTGGCCATCCGGCGGCGCGCGTCGTACGCGCTCGTGCCGCTGATTCCGATCGCGCTGGCCAGCGGCTGGTCGTCGCTCGTCCTGTTCGTCTCGCGGGTACCGCTCAACCCGATGTCGGCCACGCTGGGCGCGCTCACGATCGCGATCTCCACCGAGTTCAGCGTGCTGCTCTCGGCGCGCTACCGATCCGAGCGCGACTCGGGCGCGCCGATCCGGCAGGCGCTCGAACGCACCTATACGTCGACGGGCGCTGCGGTGCTCGCCTCCGGCGCCACCGCCATCGCGGGGTTCGCGGCGGTGATCGCCTCCGACTGGCCGATGCTCCAGGGCTTCGGACTCGTGACCGTGATCGACCTGACCGTGTCGCTGCTCGGCGTGATGGTGGTGCTGCCGGCCGCGCTGGTCTGGGCCGAGCAGCATGGGCGCTTCGCACTGGCGGACCTCGACCCGCGGCCGGCGTTGCGCACGCTGGGACGCTGGCGGCCGCCCGTGCCGCGGCGCGGACGTGTCTGACGACCGCTTCGCGGACCTCGGCCCCGGCACGAGCGCCGGCGACAAGCTTGCCGATCTCGATCGCCAGCAGCCCGAGCAGCGCCCGGAGCCGCCGCGCCGTCCCGGCCGCTACACATGGGTCGTGGGCGTCGCGTTCGTGATCCTGATCGCGATCGTGATGCTGAACACCATCGGCCACGAGAACGCCGCCTCCGGCGGTCCGATCCGCGGCGGCAAGCTGCCGCGCTTCGCGGCGCCGGCCGTGCTCTCCAAGCTCGACGGCGACCCGAACATCAAGCAGAGCGCGAGCGACGACAGCGTGAACAACAAGACGCCGGCGTGCCAGGTGCGCGTGCCGGGCGCGATCCGCAGCTGCGACTACACGTCCAAGCCGCTCGTGATCACGCTGATCGTGCCCACCGGCGAGTGCGAGGCCTATCTCGACCGCGTCGAGCGGATGCGCCCGCGCTTCCCGGGCGTCAACTTCCTGGCGATCATCAGCGGCCCGCGCGACGACGCGCGCAAGGCGGCGCGCGCCCACGACTGGCAGGAGCCGCTCGTGTCCGACGACAACGGCGCGCTGCTGTCGCTGTTCCGCGCTCCGCCGTACTGCCCGACGAGCATCTTTGCCTACCGCGGCGGCGTCGTCCGCTCCACGAAGACCTCGGCACAGACGTGGAGCGACGCGCGGCTGGCTGCCGTCATCCGCGCCACGGCGGCGAGATGATCGGCGAGCCCGAGCTCCGGCAGGGCTTCGTTCAGCCGGAGCTGGCCGCCGAGTTCCCGGAGCTCGCGCTCGCCTACACGGAGGTGGACGGGTCGCCGCGGCGCAGTCCCGAGGGCGTGCGCGAGCGCCTGCGGATCGCGAGCGACCGCTTCACCGGCGGCCGCGCGGTGCAGATGCGCCAGCAACCGATCCCGTGGGCCTACCGCGTCTTCTTCCGCCACATCGGCATCGACCCCGACGAGCAGCGCACGCCGATCGAGGCGATTGCCGTGGAGCGGATGCGCGCCGGGCATTTCCGCAGCCAGGGGCTGGTCGAGGACGCGCTGCTGCTCGGCACGCTCGAGACGGGCGTGCCGGTGCTCGCGTTCGACGCCGCCGACGTCGACGGCGGGCTGGGCCTCCGTCTGGCCGCCGCGGGCGAGGCGCTCGACGACCGGCGCCCGCTGACGGACGGCCAGATCGTGGTGGCGGACGGCCGCGGGCCGCTCGCGGTGCTGTTCGGCGACGCCGGAGCGCGCGGCAGCATCCGGCGCTCCACGGAGCGCATCGTGCTGGCCGCGCTCCGGGTGGCGGGGGTGCCGCCGGTGAGCGTCGAAGAGGCGCTCTGGACGGCCGCCGAAACGGTTTCCACCGGTCAGCCCTAGTGGTACGATCGGCGCTCGGCCGACCAGGGGAGTGCCGCGATGTCAGAGCTACTGCAATACGCAGTTCCGCGGACGGATGTAGACGAATCCGCCGTCCGCCGCACGCTGCGCGATCAGATCGCCCACCTCGAGGGCGAGCTCGCGACGCTGTTCTGCTCCACCTACCCGCGCACCGGCTTCGAGTGGAACGTCCGCTCGCGGCGCGGGCCGCGGCTCCTGTCGATCCGCGAGCTCGAGGAGCTGCGCGACGACCTGGCCGACCGCCTCCAGCACAATCGCCACGCGCTCGGCGACCGCACCTACGTGGAGGAGCTCAACCGCCGCCGGATCGAGGAGATGATGCTGGCGCCGGAGGAGCACAAGTGGGTCCGCGTGCGCAACGAGGACATCGGCGAGAAGGGCTGCAAGCAGTGGCACGTCCTGCCGCGCTTCGGGCCGCTCGGCCTGTTGATGAACTGGTGGCGGGTCAAGATCTCCTCCGGCTGTCCGTTAGCCGGGGGGCGCGGCCGCGAGCCGCGTCCCTGACAGGAGCCGCCGGACATGGGTAAGCGCAGCCGCAAGCGCGTCGACGTGGAGACGAGCCCGACCACGCGCGCGGAACGGGATGCCGCCAGGGCTCGGCGCGCTGCGGCAGCTCAGAGGAGCAGGGAGCGGGGAGCGGGGAGGCCACGTCCCGGGCGCACGTCGATCGACGACCGCCCGCCCGCCCCCTGGGGCAGCTTCCCGCTGGTCGAGCTCGTGGTGCTGCTGGCGCTCGTCCTGATCGTGGCCGGCTTCATCATCCGCGGCGAGCGCGGCGGCACGATGATCGTCGGAGGCCTGGCGCTCGGGTCGCTGGCGGGCATCGAGCTGTCGATCCGCGAGCACTTCGCGGGTTTCCGCTCGCACACCATGCTGCTGGCCGCGTCGGCCGGCTTCGTCTGCGGGGCGATCGCCTACCTGATCACGAAGGATCGGACGGTCACGCCCGCGGTGGCGATCGTCGTCTTCATGCTGTCGTTCTGGCTCCTGCGGCAGGTGTTCGCGCGGCGGACGGGCGGAGCCGCGTTTCGCAGATGACCCCGCGGCTGCTGCTGGGCCTGATGTTCGCGAGCAGCCTGGGCCTCTGGGTCGGTGTGCCACTGCTGTGGCTGTTCGTGGCGGGGCGCGTGCAGGGCGCGACGGGGTCGCTCGGCGCCGCGGTGGCGGTGGCGTTCGCAGGCCTCGTGGTGAGCGTGCTCGCGGCGGTCCGGCTCTTGTCCTGGCTCGCCCACCGGCACGCCGACGCCCGGGCGGCTCGCGGCCTGGAGGACTACGGCTGGGCGCCGCTCGAGGGAGTGCTCGTCACGAGTACGGTCGTGGCGATCGTGGTGTTCGGCGTCTGGTTCTTCGTCTTCTCGGGGGCCGAGCCCTTGCCCCTGGGCCTCCCGAAATGACAAGAGGGCTGATGCAGTCATGCACCAGCCCCCTTGAAGCGAATTCTGCTCTAGACCGCGACGAGCGCTTCGTCGCGCGTGAATCTGTGCTCGACGCGGGGGCGTGACTCTCCCCGCTCCCTGAGCGTTGCTGCCAGCGCCCGGCGCTGGCGGTCGGTCAGGCTGCCGATCTGCTTGTTCTCCGGCAGCCCCAGCGAGAGCAGGACGCGACGGCAGCGTGCGCGGCCCCAGCGCCTCTGGCTCATCAGTAGATCGCTCAACGCCATGCTCTCGGCCTCCCAAGGGCACTCGAGTACGACGTCCGCGACCGTAGTCGCCTGTGCCGCGACGCGGCGCTTGAGCTCGGCCCGCGCAAGACGCACGCGATTGGCCTGCTGAAGGGCCTGCAAATGTTGTGGCGCAGCAACAGACGTGGCGGTTTCGCCCATGATCCTCCCCGGAATGGTCGGCTTTGTACGACTCGACGACCCCCAGCATCGAAGCCGCCCGGCCACGACGACCGGCTTGAGCCTCGGCCCCCCGAGCGATGCGCCGGGGTCAGTCGGTGATGGGCAGAACCTAAGCGGACGACGCGGTGAGCTTCAACCGCGATTCACGTGTCGGGCCGCTACTAGCGGGCTTTTCGTGCGCGTCGCCGTTTGTCCAAATCTGGACAAGCTCGAGGCTGTTGCGAACGCGCCCGAAGTCGTCACCACGAGCGCGCCCGGCGTGTCCCTCAACAGGGTTCAGAGGCCCCCCGCTGATGGCTACAGCGGGGCTCGGGTGTATACCTCCTGTTGATGCGCTCGACCAAGATCGTCGCCACGATCGGTCCCGCGTCGCGAGAGCCGGCAATCCTCGAGCGGATGATCGCCGAGGGCATGGACGTCGCCCGGCTCAACTTCGCGCACGGCGATCCGGAACACCACGCCGAGACGGTGCAGATGGTGCGCGCCGCGGCCGAGCGCTGCGGCCGCGAGGTGGCGGTGCTCCAGGACGTGCCCGGGCCGAAGCTGCGGATCGGGCCGGTGCGCGACGGGGTGACCAACCTCGATGCCGGGTCCGAGGTCGTCCTGACGCCCGAGCACATCGAGGGCGACTCGCACCGGCTGCCGATGCAGTGGGCCGGGCTGGCGGAGATCGTCGAGCCCGACGACATCGCCTATCTCGCCGACGGCGCGATCCGCCTGCGCATCACGCAGGTGCTCGACGGCGAGGTCATAACGAAGGTGGAGGTGGGCGGGACCGTCGCGTCGCGCCAGGGGTTGAACCTGCCGAACGCGTCGATCTCGCTGCCGGCCGTGAGCGACGACGACCTGCGCCTGATCGACGCGGGCCTGGAGATGGGCGTGGACCTGATCGCGCTGTCGTTCATCCGCCGCCGCGAGGACCTCGACCCCGTGCGCGCGCGGCTCGCGCAGGTCGAGCGCGACGTGCCCGTGATCGCGAAGATCGAGAAGCCGCAGGCCGCGATGAACGTGGAGGAGATCATCGAGGCCGCCGACGGCGTGATGGTTGCGCGCGGCGATCTCGGCATCGAGCTGCCGATCGAGGAGGTGCCGCTGATCCAGAAGAAGATCCTCCACGTGGCGGGCCAGAAGGCGAAGCCGGCGATCACCGCCACGCAGATGCTCGAATCGATGGTCCAGTCCACGCGGCCGACGCGCGCCGAGGTGGCCGACGTGTCCAACGCGATCTTCGACGGCACCGACGCCGTGATGCTGTCCCAGGAGACCGCCGTCGGGCGCGACCCGGCGGGCGCGGTCCACATGATGTCCCAGATCGCCCTCGCGACCGAGCGCGAGCTGCCCTACTGGCGCATGCTCACCGAGCGCGGGCTGCGCGGCGGCGACGAGTCGGCGGCGATCGCGTTCGGCGCGGTCGGCGCCGTCTACCAGCTCGGGCTCAAGGCGCTCGTGTGCCCGACGCTCACCGGGCGCACCGCGCGCTACCTCTCATCGCACCGCCCGCAGGTGCCCACGCTGGCGCTCTCGCCGCGGCTCGACGTGGTGCGCCGCTGCTCGATCTACTGGGGCGTCCACGCCCGCCACCACGAGGAGCCGCACGACACCCCGACCCTGCTGGACGTCTGCTCCGAGCAGGCGAAGGTCCACGGCGTCGCCGAGCCCGGGGACAAGATCGGGATAACCGCGGGGCTACCGGCGGGCCAGGCCGGGGGCACCAATCTGTTCAAGGTGCATCACGTGGAGTGAGTCGGCAGTCGGCAGTCGGCAGTCGGCAGTGTCAACCGTCCAGGACGTGCCGCACGCTCTCGAACATGCCCAGGGCTCGGTCGAGGTGCTCCTTTTGATGCGTCGCCATCACGCTCGTCCTGAGTAGCGCGCTGCCGCGTTCGACGGCGGGGTAGAGGGCGACGTTCACGTAGCAGCCGGCGTCGTAGAGGGCCTTCCAGATCAGGGCCGCCTTCCAGTCGTCGCCGATCACGACCGGGACGACGGGTGTGATCAGCTCCGAGCCGTCCGGGGCGTGGGCGCCGGGGTCGATCGTCTCGTAGCCGAGCTGCTTCAGGCCCTCACGCAGGTAGCGCGCGTTCTCGAGGGTCCGGGCCATGAGCGGCGGCCCCTCGGCGGAGCGGATGATCCGCAGCGCGGCCAGCGCGGCGCCCAGCGCGGCCGGCACGCCCGCGGCGGTGAAGAGGAAGGCGCGCGACTGGAAGCGCAGGAACTCGACCACCTCGGTCGATCCGGCGATGAAGCCGCCGCAGCTGGCCAGGGACTTCGAGAACGTGCCCATGCGCAGGTCCACCTGGTCCTCGACTCCGAGCGCCTCGCAGGCGCCCGCGCCGCGCGCGCCCAGGGTGCCGACGCCGTGCGCCTCGTCCACCATCAGCCGCGCGCCGTACTCCTGCGCCAGTTCGGCCACGCGCGGGACGTCGCAGATGTCGCCCTCCATCGAGTACACCCCGTCCACAACCACGAGCACGCCGCCGCCGTCCGAGCCGGCGCGATCCAGGTGCCGCTCCAGCTTGTCGAGCTTGTTGTGGCGGAACGGGCGCACCTTCGCGCGCGACATCGCCACGCCGTCCATGATCGACGCGTGGTCGCCTGAGTCGACGATCACCGTGTCGGCGGGCGAGAGGATCGTGGACAGGCAGCCGACGTTGGCCTGGTGGCCGGTGG
>JAICRZ010000126.1 GCA_025937135.1 Thermoleophilaceae bacterium | reverse complement strand
GGAGGACGACCCAAATGCCGCGTTCCATATGGACGGGCGCCATCAGCTTCGGGCTGGTGAACGTGCCGGTGAAGCTCTACAGCGCAGTGAGCAAGAAGACCGTGCGCTTCCACCAGCTCCACGACAAGGACGGCGTGCGGATTCAGCAGAAGCGGGTGTGCCCGGCGGACGGCGAGGAGGTCGCCTACGAGCACATCGTGAAGGGCTACGAGATCACGCCCGACCAGTACGTGATCGTCGAGCCGGGCGAGCTCGAGGCGATCGAGCCGCGCAAGACGAAGACGATCGACATCGAGGACTTCGTCGACCAGTCGGACATCGACCCGATCTACTACGACCACCCCTACTACCTAATGCCGGGCACCGGCGCCGCCAAGCCGTACAAGCTGCTGGTGGACGCCATGGAGGACGCCGGCAAGGTCGGGATCGCGCGCGTGGTGATCCGCCAGAAGGAGCAGCTCGTGGCGCTGCGCCCGGCCGACGGCGTGCTCGCCATGTCCACGATGAACTTCGCCGACGAGGTGGTCGACACCGACCGCTTCGACGACGCCCCGGGCGACGAGGTCGAGACGAGCAAGCGCGAGCTCGACATGGCCAAGCAGCTCATCGAGTCGCTGTCATCGGACTGGGAGCCCGACAGGTACCGCGACACCTACCGCGAGCGCGTGCTCGAGCTGATCGAGCAGAAGGCGGAGGGCAAGGAGATCGCTGTGCAGCCGGTCGAGGAGCCGCAGCCGGTGCCGGACCTGATGGCCGCGCTCGAGGCGAGCGTCAAGGCGGCGCGTCAGGACAAGGCGAAGGGCAACGGCGACGCCGCTGCGGGCAAGAAGAAGAAGGCGCCCGCGAAGCCGAAGGCCAAGGCCAAGGCCAAGGCGAAGGCCTAGGAGGCGGCCTTCCGGCTCGTCTGACCGTTCCAGGTGAAGCGCCAGTAGGCGGCGCGGCGCTTGATCGTGCGGTACAGGAAGCCGTGACCGTCGACCTTGTAGGTTCCCGCGGTGCGCCACCTCTTCGAGCCGCGTGACAGGTACTGAAGCGTCACGGACGCGCCGGGCTGCGGCCGCACCTGGAGCCATATCTTCGTGGAGTGACGTGAGGCGATCGGCCAGATCGGCAGCCGGTAGGCCGCCAGCGCCGGCTTGGCCCTGCCGCTGAGGAAGCGCAGGCCGGTCTGGAACGCGCCGCTGTCACGCTCGTCGCGCATCTCGTACTGCGCCACCGAGCGGATGCGCGAGTTGCGCCAGGCGATGAAGTCGGACTGGTTCAGCCACTTCGCCTGATGCGAGAGTGAGGTGCCCGCGAAACGGTCGGGCGGGTTGGTCTGGAACCCGTACTCGGTGATCCAGATCGGCAGCCTGCCCGGGATCCGGTGCTGGTGCGCGGCGCGGTTGATCCAGGTCGAGAGGCGCGAGATGTGCGCGAGCGTGATGTCGCCGGAGCCGACGCGCGTGCCCAGGCTCTGGCCCGCCCCGCGCGTGTACGGGTGGTGCGCGACGCCGGTCACGGCCAGCCGCTTGAAGCTCGTGCAGCCGCGGATGCGCGCCGCCCTGCCGCGCAGCTTGCGGCCGCGGCTGTCGAGGCAGAACAGCTCGCGGTAGAAGTTCGCCGGCGAGAGCGAGCGCGTCCTGTAGCTGCCGGACGTGCGCCCGATCGGCGCGGTCTCGCCGAGCAGGACCTGGTCGCCGCTGTGCCCGGTCGCCGCGAGCGCTCCGGTGGCTGCGCGAACCAGGTTGCGGTAGATCGTGGGCGACGCCGGGATGTGCGTGCGGCCGCTCTTCTTCCACTGCGGGGTGAGCCAGCCGCCCTGGTTCGGCTCATTCCAGATCGACCAGCGCGCGACCGTCGGGTAGCGGCGGCCGAGCGCAGTGACGAAGGCGCCGTATTCGGACGGCCTGGGGCTGCAGATGCGCCGGGCGCTCGCCGACCCACCGCAGGACGACGCCCACGCGGGCCCGGGCCCGGTCGGCGTGAGAAGGACGGTCATGCCGCGCGCGCTCGCGCCGGCCACGAGGGCGTCGAGCTCCCCCAGCGGGTAGGCGTTCGGATCGCTCGCGTCGAATCCCGACGGCTTGCTCTTCGACTGCGGGCTCGGCGCGTACCGGTTCCAGATCACGTTGGCGCGGATCACGTTCACACCGAGGTCGCGCAGCTCGTCGAGGGTCTGGTCGCGGCGCTCCGGGCCCGAGTACAGGAGGCTCGTCTCGTCCTCGAAGAGCGACTGCTGCGACCGGCTCGCGTGGGCGGGCGCGGCCGTGGGCACGATCGCGAGTGCGGCGAGCAGGAGGGCGAGGAGGGTGCGGCGCATGGTCTGCCCAGAACCACTGGGGCGGCGCGAAGTAGCGGTCAGACCGCGTTCATACCGGCGCGGCCTAAATGCGGCGCGTGGTCGAGCCGATCACTCCCGTATGGCCCCCCGCCCCCGCATCCGCGCGCTCGCAGGCGCGTTTCTCGTGCTCGCCGCCGCGGCGCCCGCCGCACACGCCGAGTCGGCCCGCGAGTCGGCACAGAACACGATTCTCATCTCGCGCGCAGACGACGGCAGCGTGCCGAACGGCGCGTCCACCAACGCGGTGATCTCGAACGACCGCCGCTGGGCGCGCGCGATCGCGTTCCAGTCGGAGGCCTCGAACCTCGTGGCCGGCGACACCGACGGCGTGAGCGATGTCTTCGTCGTCCGCCGCGACGGCGTCTTCGGCAACGACGGCACGCAGTGGTTCCCGGGCCGCACCGTGCTCGTGTCGCATGGCCGCGGCGGTCCCGCCAACGGCCCCTCGTGGGCGCCCGCGCTCGACGGCTCGTTCCGTGCGCGGCCGAAGTGCGTCGCGTTTTTGTCGGCCGCCTCGAACCTCGTCGCGGGCGACACCAACGGCAAGGTCGACGCGTTCGTCGCCAAGCTCGACGGTCGCGGCCTGCGGCGGGTGTCTCTGCCCGGGCGCCGGCAGTCCGGCTTCGACACCACCGCCGTGGCCGTCTCGGGCAACTGCTCGCGGATCGCCTTCGCCACCGGCGGCAGCGTGTACGTGAAGGCCGGGCGCCGGATCAAGCGCGTCGGCGTGGGCGCCGACCCGGCATTCTCCACCGGCCAGCGCCAGGATCTGGTCTACGGCGGCCCGCGCGGCGTCTACCTCGCGAAGAACGGGACCGGCCGGCCGCGGCTCGTCGCTCCCGGTGGCGGCAATCCCGCCTACAACGACATCAAGCGCCACGTGGTCGCGTACGAGAAGTCGGCGGGCGGCCACACGCAGGTGTACTACCGCGATCTCGGCCACGGCGAGCATCCCGCCAGCGCGCTCGGCGGGCAGCTCGGCGACGGCAACTCGCGCAACCCCGTGATCGGCAACTCGGGCTACTACATCGCCTTCGAGAGCGACGCCGACAACCTCGGCGTGAACGCGCTGCGCCGACCGGGCGACGAGAACCAGCGGCCCGACGCCTACCTCTACACCGACGTCCGCAACCTCACGCTCGTCCAGTCGGTGTTCGAGAAGGCCGTCCCGCTGCCGGGCGGCGGCTTCAACCCGAGCATGAGCTTCTACGCGAACTACATCCTGTTCGACTCACCGGCGCCGATGGGCAGCCCGGTCGGGACGCATCAGGTGTTCATGCGGTACCTCGGTCCCTTGTAGCCGTTCGGACACCCGTCCCGAGATCATCCCCGCGGAGGACGCGCCCGCCTGAGCGCGGACACACGCTGGGCGCATGAACGCTCGGCTCTCCCTACTCCTCGCCGTTGCCCTGATGACCGCCGCGGCGATCGGCGCTCCGTCCGCCCACGCGATCTCAGCGGTTCAGGACATCACGGTCAACACGACGTCTGACACGAGTTCGCCTCCGGCCGGGATGACCTCGCTGCGCGAGGCAGTCGACACAGCGAATGCCGACGGGAGCGGCGACGTCTACAACATCCACCTTCCCGCGGGCACCTACTTGCTGAACAGCGAGCTGGAGATAAGTCACGGCAGCGGCTTCGTGAACCTCATGGGGGCCGGCGCGCGCTCGACGATCCTGCGCGCCCACGGCCGGCACGGGATGTTCGTGCTCGACCCCTCGCCGAACAAGTCCGAGTTCGACGACCTGACGATCACGGGCGGCGCCACATTCGACAACCAGTCGGGGGGCGGGATCTACAGCAGCCGGCAGCTCGACCTGCACCGGGTCACCGTGTCCGGCAACACGGCGCAGACCGGCGGCGGCATCTCCAACCATGGCGGCCTCGGGCTGTTCGACAGCACCGTGAGCGCCAACAGCGCGACACTTCAGAACCCCGCGGACGACACCGGCGGCGGCGGCATCTACAACGCGGCCGGGATCTACGTCGTCAACTCCACGATCAGCGGCAACTCGGTCACCGGCAACGCATCGCATCCCGCTCGCGGCGGCGGCATCCTCAACCTGGCGGCGGCGCACGACTCGGAGATCTACTTCTCCACGTTCGCGGGCAACGACGTGAGCGGCTCGGGCGCCGACGGGCGCGACCTGGTGAGCCCCGGCCATCTCGCCGATGGCACCACGCCCTTCTACCTCTATGGGAACAGCAACATCTATGCGAGCGAACCCGCCGGCGGTGCATCGGGACCACACAACTGCGTCGGGCCCTCGGCGACCGGCGCCAGCGGCGACGCGAGCTTCGACAGCGGCGGCAGCTGCGCCGGCCAGCACAACATCGACGCGAAGCTCCAGCCGCTCGCGAACAACGGCGGACCGACCGACACGTACGCGCTGTCGGGGGACAGCCCGGCGATCGACGTCACGGGCGACTGCACCGGCGTGGCGGGTGGCGTGTCCACCGACCAGCGCGGCCTCCCCCGCCCCACCTCGGGCGACCAGACATGCGACGCCGGCGCCTACGAGCTCCAGCCCGGCAACGATCTCGGCCTGACGATGAGCGGCTCCCCCGATCCCGTCGTCGCCGGAACGCCGGCGACCTTCACGATCACCGTCGCCGCCACCGGCCCGAGCGGCGACGCGACGCAGCCCACGGTCACGACGGCGGTCCCGGCGGGCGCGTCGCTCGTGTCGATCACCCCGTCGCAGGGCTCGTGCACCGGCACCGTGTGCAGCCTCGGCGCGCTCGGCAACGGCGCGACCGCCGCCGTCACGCTGGTCGTCCGCCCGGCGGCGCCGGGCACGCTCGCCGCGAGCGCGGCGGTCAGCGGACCGCGGCCGGAGACCAGCAGCGCGAACAACAGCGCCGGCGCGTCCGTCGCGGTCGCGCCCGCACCGCCTGCCGTCGCCGGGGGCGGCCGGCCGCAGGGCGATCAGCAGCAGACGCCGCCCGTGGTCATCAGCGCGCTTCACCTGAAGCCCGCCCACTTCCGCGCCGCGAAGGGCACGCACGTGAGCTTCAGGCTCTCGCAGCGATCGCGAGTCGCCTTCAAGATCCAGAGCAAGCACTGCGTGAAGCACAAGCGCTGCCGCTGGCGCACCGCCGGCCACTTCAAGCGCACCGGCAAGGTCGGCGTGAACCGCTTCAAGTTCGTCCCTCACGGGCTGAAGCCGGGCGCCTACCGCTTGGTCCTGACGCCCGCCGGCCACGGCGCGAAGTCGCGCCGGGCCAACTTCTCGATCCACCGCTAGGCATACTCGGCCGCGATGGCGTTCACCACGCGCGTGCTCGAGCTGATCGACGAGCGCTCCCCGCTCTGCCTCGGGATCGACCCGGCGAGCGCCGAGAGCGCCGCGGGCGCCGAGCAGTTCGCCGAGGCTCTGCTGGACGCCGCGCTCGACTCCGTCGCGGCGGTCAAGCCGCAGATGGCCTACTTCGAGCGCTTCGGCCCCGCCGGCCTCGAGGTGCTTGCGCGCGTATGCGAGCGCTGCCGCAAGGCGGGGGTCCCGGTGATCGTGGATGCCAAGCGCGGTGACATCGGCTCGACGATGGCGGGCTACGCGCAGGCGTACTTCGGCCCCGGCGCCCCGATCCAGGCCGACGCCGTGACCGCGACCGCCTACCTGGGCCTCAAGGCGCTCGCGCCGCTGTTCGACCGGATGGCGGAGGCCGGTGGCGGGGCGTTTGTCGTCGTCTGCTCGTCGAATCCCGAGGGGCTGCCCCTCCAGACCGCGCATCTGCCCGACGGCCGGCTCGTGGCCGAGTGGCTCGCGGACGAGGTCGCCGCTGAGAACGAGCGGCTCGGCAGCCAGTCGATCGGTGCCGTCATCGGTGCCACCTGCGGCGCGTGGGCGCGCGGACCGCTCGAGCGCCTCCACGGCGCGCCGGTGCTCGCCCCCGGCCTCGGCGCGCAGGGCGGCACGTTCGAGCAGGCCGCGCGCCTGTTCGCGGGCAGCGAGGATCGCGTGCTGCTGCCGATGTCGCGCGCGCTCACCTCCGGCGGCCTCGACCCCGGCGTCCTGCGCGAGCGCGTGCGGGAGAACGCGGAGCTGGCCCGCGCGTTCCGGGACCGCGGCACCCGCGTCCCGGCCTAGCGGAGCGTGAAGCCGGCCCGGCGTGGTGTCGCGCGCATGCCGCCCGTGCCGCGCGCCGTCGCACGCACGCGGTAACGACCGCGGGCGAGCTGGTGCCGGCCGAGCCAGCCGCCGAAACGGACCGCCGTGGCGCCCGCGCGCCGCGACTGGTGCAGCGAGCCCCGCACGGTCACCCAGCGCACGCATCGCGGGGTGCCGTGCCGCAGATGGCGGCGCGGGCGCGCGTGGCAGCGGCCGTCGGAGCGCTTCACCCCGATCGTCTTGCGCTGGAAGGTGAGCATCACGCGCGCTCGTTTTGAGAGCCGGTAGCGGATCCGCGCCGTCGCCCGGCGGCGTGAGCGGGCGCGGTGCGGCCGGCTCGGTGAGACGCGCAGCCGTGCGATGGCGACCCGGCTCGCGGCCGGCTGAACCGCGACGGATGTGGTGAACGTGCGGTCGGGCCCGTACACGGTGCCGTGCACGTTCGAGGCAACCAGGCGGTAGTGGTAGGTGGTCGACACGGCCAAAGGAGCCGTGGTCCCGCCGACGGCATCCGTGTCGTCGCCACCGAAGATCGAGCCCGCCGGAGTCGCCGCGCCGTACAGCGCCGGGTCCGTGCCGTAGTCGAAGTGGTAGCTCGTGGTCGTCCCGACGGGATTCAGCGACCCGCTCAGCCTCCATCCGGCACCGGCGGACTGAGCGTCGTCGGTGGTCACCTGCGGCGGGGCGGCGGGAGCGGCCACGGGACAGGCGGGATCCGGCGCCGGGTCGGCAGGCGGTGGCGTCGGGGCCGGGATTGCGTGCGCGACCGGCGCGTGCGTGGTGTAGGTGTGGCTCCAGACCATCCAGCCGTAGACCGGGCAGGTGCCGGCAAGCGTCTGGACGTAGCGCGCCGTCACCTGCCCGTTCACGTTGCCGTCTGCGTCCCAGGAGCTCATCGTGACCGGCGCGACGTCGCAGGGGCGGACGATCTGGCCGGGGCGCAGCAGGATCCGCACGTGGCCACCGCCGCGGACGTCGACGAAGCTCCAGAGCAGGTAGCTGTAGTGGACGTCGGCGCGGTCGCCCTGGTCAGCGCCGGGGTCGCCGTAATGGGAGAACGACGAGCCGGTGTTGGGCGGCGGCTTGTAGCGCATCCGTCCCGTGATCGAGCGGACCTCGACCTGATACGGCTGCTCGTTCGCGAGCGTGCACGCGGCGCCGCGCCCGCCACTCGACGGAACGGTCGCCGGCAGCGGGTCGGCGATGTCCGAGGTCGCCAGCTCGCCGTACTTCACGTTCCCGTCGTCGAGGTAGCCATTGCCGCCGCGGTGGAAGACGAGCATTCCGAGCGGCGACGGCAGCAGCTCGTGCAGATCGAGCCGGACCGTCCCGCCCAGGCATTGGCCGGGGTCGAAGCTGAAGGCGTTGGTCACGGCGAACCCGGTGGGGCCCGCGTCGGCGAAGCGCAGCGCAGCGCTCGGCCCGACGAGGTGCACGCACGCGTTGTCGTGCATCTGCCCGGGTGCGTCATATACGGAGGCGGGCGCCGCGGCGTGCGCAGGGGCGGCCACGAGTCCGAGCAGGACGACGGTCAGAGCAAAGCGGCGAGCCACTTCTCAAAGGTAGGCGTCGCAACCGGCCGCGGCCAACCTGGCTTGCGCTGCCGCGTCCCCGTGTGACAGTGTGGGCGCAAGCTAAGAGAAGGCTTCTGGATCTTGCTCTCGCGGTTCGCCAGGCACATCGTTCACAACGCCGTCGCCTACCTCGCGCTGTTCATCGCGCTCGGCGGCAGCTCTTACGCCGTTACCGCGGTGAGATCGAACAGCGTCGGGTCGAAGCAGCTGAGAAAGGGCGCGGTCCACACTGCGGACCTGGCGGGCAACGCCGTCACCACGGGGAAGGTCAAGAACGGCTCGCTGCTGGCACAGGATTTCCGGGCGGGTCAACTGCCCGCCGGCGCCAAGGGCGACACGGGCCCGCCCGGTCCCACCGGTCCGGCCGGATCCCAGGGACCGCCGGGGGTGGCGCGCGCGTACGCGCATATTCGCCGCGAGGAGCTCGTGGCATCGGACAGCAGCGGCATCGGCGGCTTCACGATGGGGTGCCCGAACGACGGTTCTCCCTGCGACGTGCCTCGCGCCTCGGGCGACGAATCGGAAGTCGAGTATTGCTTCAAGCTCTCGTTCACTCCGACCTCGATCCAGGTCACGCCTGACGGCGGGAGTTCGAATGGAGACGCAGCCAACGAGGCCACACGGTGGGCGGTGCACCTGCCGGCGAGAGGCGTGGGCGTGAGCAACGCCGGCTGCCCCCCGGGATACTCGTCGGCCGAGGTCGAGGCGTACGCGGGTGCCAGCAGCCTCGCGGCCACCGGCATCTACGTGGCCTTCAACTGAGCGGAGGGGGAGGGATTCGAACCCTCGAGACCGGTCAACCCGGCCTAACGGTTTTCAAGACCGTCGCATTCAACCGCTCTGCCACCCCTCCGGGGCTTCTCGAGCCGCAG
>JAICRZ010000179.1 GCA_025937135.1 Thermoleophilaceae bacterium | reverse complement strand
ACTCGTTCTTTGCGGCCATCAGGTCGAGGCCGAGCTCGTCGGAGCGCTCGGGGGAGAGGGCGAGGCAGATCAGGCCGCGGCCCTCCTTTGCCATGAAGTTGATCGCCTCGGGGGTCGTGACCTGGGCGGCCATCGTGAGGTCGCCCTCGTTCTCGCGATCCTCGGCGTCGCAGACCACGACCATCTTTCCGGCCCGGATGTCGTCGAGCGCCTCCTCGATGGTGCTGAATGGCTTGTCAGACACGATTCACCAGCTTCTCGACGTATTTCGCCAGCACGTCCACCTCGAGGTTCACGACGCGACCGGGTGCGGCCCGCCCGAGAGTCGTGCGCTCGAGCGTCTCGGGGATGAGGGACACGCTGAATCCGCCGTCGTCCACCGCAGCCACTGTAAGCGACACGCCGTCGACGGCGATCGACCCCTTCTCCACGACGTACCGCAGCAGCTCCGGCGCGCAGGAGATCCGCACCACTCGCGCGAAGCCCTCGTCGGCCACCGACTCGACCTCGCCGGTGCCGTCGACATGGCCCTGCACCATGTGCCCGCCGAGCCGGCCGCCGGCGCGCAGCGCGAGCTCCACGTTCACCTCGTCGCCCTCGCCGAGCGGGCCCAGCGAGGAGCGCCGCAGCGTCTCGGCCATGACGTCGGCGCGGAAGCTGTCGCCGTCCGGCTCGACGGCCGTGAGGCAGACCCCGTTCACCGCGATCGAGTCACCGTGTGCGAGCTCGCCCGCCAGCGGCGTGGCCACCTCGAGGCGGACGCCGTCGCCGTCGGGCTCGATCCGCCGGACCTGCGCCGTGGCTTCCACGAGGCCGGTGAACATCACCACTCCCTGAAGCGAGCCTGGATCAGCACGTCGCCGTCGATCACCTCGACCGTCTGCGCCAGCGACCGCGGCGCGTCGTCGATCAGCTCGATGCCCGCGCCCTCCAGCGCGCCGCGCGCGCGGCTGCCGCCCACGAGCAGCGGCGCCACGAACACGCGCGCCTCGTCGACCTCGCCGGCGTCGAGGAACGCGCCCGCCAGGTGCGGGCCGCCCTCGAGCAGCACCGACTGTATGTCGCGGGCGCCCAGCTCCGAGAGCGCGTCGGTCACGCGCGCGGACTCGCTGTCGCCGCGGGCGCGGACGACCTCGACGCCGGCGGCCGTGAGCGCCTCGGTGGCCGTGCGCGACGCGGCACGCGAGCAGACCACGATCACCGGAACCTCGCCCGCGCTGCGCACGAGGTTGCTCGACGGCGGCAGCCGCGCCTCGGAGTCGAAGACCACGCGCGTGGGCTGGCGGGCCACGCCCTCGACGCGCGCGGTGAGCAGCGGGTCGTCGGCGAGCGCGGTGCCGATTCCGCAGGCGACGGCGTCGCACTCGGCGCGCCAGCGGTGCGCGCGGGCCCGGCTCGACTCGCTCGATATCCACTTCGAGCTGCCACGCCCGGTGGCGACCTTGCCGTCAAGAGTCATGGCGGCCTTCCAGACGATCTGCGGGCGGCCGGTCTTCGCGTGCTTGCGGAACGGCTGGTTGAGCAGGCGCGCGGCGGCTCCGACCTGCCCGTCGAGCATCTCGACCGCGATGCCCTCGTCGCGCAGGACGCCGAAGCTGCGGCCGTTCGCCTTGCCGCTCGGGTCGTCGCTGGCCACGACGACGCGCGCGATCCCAGCGCCCACGATCGCCTCCGTGCACGGAGGCGTGCGCCCGTGGTGGGCGCACGGCTCGAGCGAGACGTACATCGTCGCGCCGGCCGGGTCCTCGCTGCAGGATGCCAGCGCCTCGCGCTCGGCGTGCGGCTCGCCGGCGGCGTGATGGAAGCCTTCGCCGATCGTCCTGCCGTTCTTGACGACGACGGCTCCCACGAGGGGATTCGGGCTGGTTCGGCCGCGCGCTTCGGCGGCGAGCTCGACCGCCCTCAGGAGGTGGCGCTCGTCACGCTGCGTGGCCAGTGTCTCAGCCGTCAATGGCGCCCCTCGGATCGAAGTTGACTCGCGAGTCAATTTTACCAGTGGCTGATGGGCGGATCGCTAACCTGCGCGCGGTGCGCACGCTCCCGTTCTCGTCGTCAGAGGACGCCGAGAGCGGCGTCGAGCGGCCGCCCGAGGAGGAGTCCGGGCGCTGGCCGAAGCTCGTCGTCGCCGGCATCTTCCTGCTGATCCTCGCCTTCGGGCTGTGGATCCGCCTGCGCAACAACGGCTACGGGCTCCCGCACGTCTACAACTACGACGAGGCCACCCACTTCACGAGCCGCGCGGTGAACATGTTCGGGGGCAACCTCGACCCGCGCTACTACCAGAACCCGTCGGGCTTCACCTACATCATCTACGCGTCGCTGCGGCTGGTCTACGCGACGCTGCCGTTCCACCTCGAGTTCGGGACGATCTCCCAGCAGTTCCGCGTCGACCCGACGCCGATCTGGGAGCTCGCGCGCACGGTCACGGCGCTGATCGCGATGGCGGGCGTGATCGGCACGTTCTTCGTCGCGCGCCGCTTCTGGGGCGCCCGGGTCGCGCTGATCGCGGCCGCCCTGCTCGCGTTCTCGTTCCTGTCGGTCACCTACTCGCGGATCGCGGTCACCGACGTCGGCACCTTCCTGCCGGTGGCGATCGCGATCTGGGGGATTCTGCGCCTGCTCGAGCACGGCCGGCTGCGCCACTACCTGATCGCGGGCGGCGCGATCGGCTTCGCGGTCGGCTTCAAGTACACCTGCGGGCTGCTGCTGCTGCCGCTGCTGATCGCCGCAGGCGTGCGCTACTGGCGCGACCGCGACGTCGGCTGGCTGCGCCGCATCGACCTGCGCTACGTGATCTTCGCCGTGATCGCGATGGTCGTCTGCTTCGCGATCACCACGCCCTTCTTCTTCGTCCACCCGGTCGACGCGCTCTACGAGCTCAAGCAGCAGGCCAACGCCGCGGGCGACATCGAGAAGCTCGGGCAGTCGCAGCAGGGCGGTTTCTCGTACTACCTCCAGAGCTTCACCTGGGGCTTCGGCTGGGCGGCGATCGTGTTCGCGGTCGTGGGCGCCGTCTTCGAGCTGCGCCGGAACCTCGTCCGCGGGATCGTGCTCATCAGCTTCCCGGTCGCGCTGTTCCTCTACATGGGCACCCAGACGCGCTACTTCGGGCGCTGGCTGCTGATGCTCTACCCGATCCTGTCGATGCTCGCGGGCGTGGGGATCGTGCGCAGCCTCCAGCTCCTCTTCGGTGGCCGCAGCCGGAGGTCGGTGCGCACCTGGGCGCTGTCGGGCGCAGCGGCCGCGGTGCTGGCCGCGCTGGTGCTGATCCAGCCCGTGGCTGCCGACATCCGGACCTCCAACGTGCTCGGCCGGGCCAGCACCTTCCAGCTCGCCCGCAACTACCTGAAGAACAACTACCCCGACAGCCTGCGAATTGTCATCGAGCCGGCCGTGCCGATTACCTACTACCGCAAGATCGGCAAGGTGAACCCGCGCAAGAACCAGTTCGTGCGCGGGTTCACGAACGACCTGCGGCGCCAGAGCGCGCTCGACGCGGAGGATCCGAACAGCGCCACGTACGCGGCCACGCTCTCGCCCGACAACATCGACAAGTACCGCGAGACGGGCTTCTGCCTGGTGATGACGACCAGCCTGATCCGCGGCCGCGCCGAGAACGCGCATGTGCCCGGCGCGCTCGCCTACTACCACCGGCTCGAGCGCGAGTCCACGCGCGTCTTCCACGCCTCGCCGTACAAGCCGGGCCGCGGACCGGTGCCGCTGCACTACGACTTCTCCTACGACTACTACCCGACCGCCTACTACCGGCCGGGCGGCGAGGTGGACATCTACCGCCTGAACAACTGCAAGCAGGGCCGCAAGCGCGTCCCGCAGCGCCCCTACGGAGTCGTCGGGCTCGACAAGGGGATCGGGACCAGCCTGCCGCCGAAATAGGCGCCCGTGCGGTCGCCCGCTCTGAGAGGGTCGCAGTCAACAGGCAATCCAGCGGAAGGAGTCGGCCATGGCCGATCGCGTGCTGTTGATCTCGTGGAAGCGCCCGGTAGCGGGGCGCGAGGAGCGCGGCCTGGAGGTGTTCAACGAAGCGGTGGGCCTCTACGGGCGCAAGCAGCAGGAGGGGAAGATCGAGGGCTTCGACGTGTCACTGCTCGTGCCGAACGGCGTGCTCGACGGCTACATCGCCGTACGCGGGTCCGCGGACCAGCTCGCGCTGCTCCAGGAGGACGAGGAGTACATGCGCAACATGGTCGACGCGTCGCTGATCGTCGAGGACCTGGCGGTGTGCACGGGGTTCACGAACCAGGGCGTGGCGCAGCAGATGCAGATCTACCAGGAAGCCGTCGGGAAGGTTCCGCAGACTGCGTAAAGGGGTACCAGCGGGGCTGATGGATGATCAGCCCCGCCCCGTCTCCGTGGCCGCGCTCGTCGAGTCGATCGACGCGCGCGCCGGCCACCAGACCGACTGGATCGTGCGAGGCCCGTGGCCCGGCGGCACCGCCGACCGCAGCGACCCGATGGCGGCGCAGTGGGTGCGGCGTTGGGGTCCGGCACGGATGCAGCGCTCGTACCTGGACGCCTGCTCGTGCGTGGAGGGGCACTGCGCCGTCTGCAACTAGGAAGCGGGTTTGCCTATTCCGTTCTGTGCTGGGTGATCTCGTCGATCCGCCAGCTCGGCCCGAACTTGCGCAGCGTCACGCTGTAGGTGATCTTGCCGTCCTGGCTGAGGGCGCCCTGCTTGACGGTGTCGGAGTCGATCACCTTGAGCACGGTCAGCTTGATCGGCGCGCCCTTGAACGACGACGACTTGGCCAGGCAGTTGGCCCGCGCCTGGGTGACCGGCTGGGTGAAGCTGCCGTAGACGTTCACCACACCGTCGGGGCTGAGGAGCTTGCAGGCCTGCGGCCCGTCGGCCTCGGCGAACTGGGTCACGACGCTGCGGATCTGCTTGACGTCGACCTTGTTCGAGCTGTCGCTGCCGCAGCCGGAAACGACCAGTGCGGCGGCGGCGAGGAGGGGGAGAGCGCGCGTCATCATCCGGCCGCGCAACGATAGAGGGGTGGAAGGGAGCGACCGACTCGCCCGTCTCGTCCTACGCGGCCCCGGCTTCCTGCGCAAGGCGGCGGCCTCGCAGGCGAGCGACCCGGTGGAGCGCTGGATGCTGCGCCAGCCGCGCCGCGTGCGCGACAGCTACGTCCGCGAGGTGATCGACCGCGGCGGCGACGAGCGGCTCGCCGAGATCTGGATGCTGCGCCAGCCGAACGCCGTGCGCGACAGCTACGTCAAGGAGGTACTCGAGCCGAAACTCCCCGCCCTACGAAATCAAGGACGCGCTAAAAAGCGTCTGTGAACTTGAAGAGGCCGAGCGCGGGCGTCGATTTCGTCGCTAGTCTCCGGCGGTCCCGATGAAGCTCATCATCCAGATCCCCTGCTTCAACGAAGAGGAGCAGCTCCCGGGGACGCTCGCGGACCTTCCGCGCGAGCTGCCCGGCATCGACTCCCTCGAGTGGCTGATCGTCGACGACGGCTCGACCGACCGCACGATCGAGGTCGCGAAGGCCAATGGCGTCGACCACATCGTCCGCCTGACCAACAACAAGGGTCTCGCGGCGGGCTTCCAGGCGGGTCTCGACGCGTCGCTCAAGCTGGGCGCCGACATCGTCGTGAACACCGACGCCGACAACCAGTACTGCGCCGCGGACATCCCGAAGCTGATCCAGCCGATCCTCGACGGCAACGCCGACATGGT
>JAICRZ010000102.1 GCA_025937135.1 Thermoleophilaceae bacterium | reverse complement strand
GCCCGCAGCGCCGCGGCCCGCAGCCCGCGGACCGAGTCGCGCATCGCCCCCGCGATCTGCGGGATCTCGTCCTCCGCGCGGTGCCCGATGAACACGAGCGTGACGTGCAGCGCTTCGATCGGGACCGGCCGCAGCTGCGGCCGCTCCGTCACCAGCGCCGCCAGGCGCTCCCGCACCGCCACTGGCAGGTCGAGTGCCACGAAGAGGCGTGCGCTAGCCACCAAGGAGCAGCCGGCGCAGCATGTGCATCGCCACCGTGGTCGAGCGATCGCGGATCTCGGTGCGATCGCCCGGCAGCCGCGGGTCGCGCGCGAGCACGCGACCGTCGGCGGTCTTCACGCAGATGCAGACGTAGCCGACCGGCTTCGCCTCGGTCCCCCCTCCCGGCCCGGCGACGCCGGTGATACCGACCGCGGTATCCGCGCCGAACCGCGCGAGCGCGCCGTCGGCCATCGCGTCGGCCACCTCGGGCGAGACGGCGCCGACCCGCTCGATCAGCGCCGGGTCGACCCCCAGCAGCGACGTCTTCGCGTCGTTCGAGTACGAGACCACGCCGCCCAGCACGTAGCCGGACGAGCCGGGGAGTTCGGTGAGCCGCGCCGCCATCAGCCCGCCGGTGCACGATTCCGCGAGGCCGATCCGGCGCCCGTCGAGCAGCTTCGCGACCTGCTCGTCGATCGTCGTGCCGTCGGTTGAGAAGAGCGTGTCCGCGTGGCGCCCGCTGATGAGCTGGAGCAGCGCATGCCACGCCGGTGCGGCAGCCGGCTCGTAGCGCGTGACCACCTCGACCTCCGCTCGCCGCAGGCAGGTCGTGATCTCGAGCTCGCCGAACCCCCGAACGTCCCGCTCGGCCACGCGCAGCGTCTCGGCGATCTCCGACTCCGGCATTCCGAACAGGCGCAGCGTCTGCTGGCGGTAGCTGGTGTGCCCACCGGTCGCGGCGTGGAACTCCGGCGTGGCCACGGCGGCCGGCCACATCGCCTGAAGCTCGCGCGGCGGACCCGGCAGCACCACGACGGTCGGCCCGTCGCTCCCGGCGGGCGGTACCACCGCGCCCGGCGCCGTCCCGACCGGGTCGAGCACCGCGGCGCCCTCGGGCACCTGGGCCTGCTTGCGCGTGCCCGCCGCGACGGCCTCGGGGTCGACGTTGCGCCAGCGCCGCGTCAAGGGACCGACGACGGCGGCGATCTTGCGCTCGATCTCGGCATCGTGATGAAGCGAGCGCCCCGCGAAGCGCGCCACCACCTCCATCGTCAGGTCGTCGGCCGTGGGGCCGAGGCCGCCGCTCGTGATCGCGATGTCCACGCCCTGCTCACGCAGGAAGCCGAGCTGAGCGGCCATGTCCTCGGGCCGGTCGCCGCAGATCGTGATGTGCGCGAGCTCGATGCCGAGCTCGAGCAGCCGGTCGGCCAGCCACGGGCCGTTGGCGTCGCGGACGCGTCCCGTGAGCACCTCCGTCCCGGTTACGACGATTCCGGCGCGCGCGCTCAAGCGCAGGGCCTCTGCCCGAGCGGGATGGTGCTCCAGGCCACCTTTCCGGACCGCAGCCGGAAGTCGTAGCCGACGGCATCGGGGCTCGGCGGGATCTTCACCCGTTTCCCGTTGACCGTTACCTTCGCCGAGCTGTTGCCGAGGTTCACGCGCAGCCGCTTGCCGCGGTACGAGGCGGGCGCGGTCAAGGTGCGCTGATCCACGGTCGGCGTCCCGGGGCCGCGATCGACGCATACGTAGGTCGAGGACGTGGGCGCCACGCGCAGCTTCACCGTCGTCACGGGCGGAGCCGTCGTCCGCCGGCCGCCGCCCGCCTTCTTTTTCTTCTTCGGCTTCTGCGCCGTCGTGGGCGACGAGCTCGGCGGGTTGCTGTCGTTGCCGCCGCTCGTCAGGCCGAGGATCGCGAAGATCAGGAGGATCACGCCCACGACCACGATCACGGCCGTGCCCGCGCCGGGCGGGCCGGCCGGCGTCCGCGGCCTGCGGCGCTCGCGCGGGCGCTGCCGTGCGGCGACCGCGTAGGGCTGCATCTCCCCCTCCGCGCGCGGCTCGTACTCGGCGCGGTACTCCTCGAGCAGGAGCTGCGGGTCGAGGCCGAGGTGCTCGGCGTAGGTGCGCAGGAACGTCTTGACGAACGTGTTGCCGGGGAGCAGCCCGAACTCCTCGTTCTCGAGCGCACGCAGGTATTTCGCGCGGATCTTCGTCGCGGTCTCGACATCCGCGATGTCGATCTTCTGGCGCATGCGCGCCTCGCGAAGCCTCTCGCCGATCGCCACGGCGCTAATTCTGGCGGAAGCCCGCTAGTCGGCGTCTGCCGGTCCGGCGGCGGCGCCCACGGGCTCGTTCAGCGCGGCCAGAACCCGCGGAAGATCGCCCTCGGTAATCAAGACCTGTCGAGCCTTCGATCCCTCGTATCCGGAGATCACTCCGCGACGCTCCATCATGTCGATCAGCCGGCCCGCGCGGGTGTAGCCCACGCGCAGTCGGCGCTGGAGCATCGAGGTGGAGGCGGTGCCCATCTGGACGACCGTGGAGATCGCCTCGCCGAGCATGTCGTCGGCGTCGGGGTCGAAGTCGCCGTGTGAGCCGCCGTCGTCTTCGCTCTCGACCGCCTCGAGCAGCTCCTCCTGGATCTCGGGCTCGCCCTGCTTGGCCCAGAAGGTCGTCAGGCGCTCGATCTCCTCCTCGTCGATGAACGCGCCCTGGATCCGGGCGGGGCGCGACTCGGTGGCCGGGCGGAAGAGCATGTCGCCCTGGCCGAGCAGCGACTCGGCGCCGTTCTGGTCCAGGATGACGCGCGAATCGGTCTGGGAGGACACGGCGAAGGCGATCCGCGCGGGCACGTTCGCCTTGATCATGCCGGTGATGATGTCGGCGCTCGGGCGCTGGGTGGCGAGCAGGAGATGGATGCCGACGGCGCGCGACTTCTGCGCGAGCCGGATGATCGAGTCCTCGACCTCGCCGGGCGCGACCATCATCAGGTCGGCTAGCTCGTCGATCACGCAGAGGATGTAGGGCAGCGGGCGGTCGCCGTCGCGCTCGCGCACCTTGTTGAGCTCCACGAGGTTGCGGGTGCGCGCCTTTGCCATGACCGCGTAGCGCTCCTCCATCTCCTTGATCAGGTTGGCGAGCACGTTGGCCGCCAGGCGCGGGCTGGTGACGACCGGCGTGAGCAGGTGCGGGACGTGCTCGTAGTGGTTGAGCTCGACCTGCTTCGGGTCCACGAGCACGAGCCGGACCTCGTTGGGGGTTGCGCGCAGGAGGATCGAGGAGAGCATCGCGTTCACGCAGCCGGACTTGCCCGAGCCGGTGGTGCCGGCCACGAGGATGTGCGGCTGCTTGGAGAGGTCGGTGCCGATCGCCTTGCCGGCGATGTCCTTGCCGAGCCAGACCGTGAGCGGCGACCAGCCCTTCGGCGCCTCCTGGTAGACGTCGCCGAGGTGGACCATCTTGCGGTCCATGTTCGGCACCTCGACGCCGACCGCGGTCTTGCCGGGGATCGGCGCGAGGATGCGGACGTCGGTGGCCGCGAGCGCGTAGGCCAGGTCGTCCTTGAGCTGGGAGACCTTGGACATCTTGATTCCGGGCGCCAGGCGCAGTTCGTAGCGCGTGACGTGCGGGCCGGCGACGGTGCCGACCACGCGCGCGTCCACGCCGAAGTGGCTGAGCGCCTCGACGAGCTGGGTCGCCAGCCGCTCCTGCTCGCGCGTGTTGACCTTCGTGGCGCCGCTCGAGCGGCGCAGGTAGGACGTGCTCGGCAGCCGGTAGTCGATCTCGTCGGACTCGGTGACGCTGGAGCGGCGCTTGCCCATCGGCGTGCGCTCCTCCTCTTCTTCGAACTCATCGTCGGGAGGCGGCGGCGGCTCGAAGACCTCTTCAGACAGCTCGGAATCCGACGCCTCCGCTCCCTGCTCCTCCGCTCCCCGCTCCTCTTCCTCGTCCCACTCCGGAAGCGGCGCCTCCACATGAGTGGCACGCACCATCGGCTCCACGTCGGCGACCGTCTCGTCGAGCGGCTCCGCCCATTCGCGCCCGGCCGGCACGTCGTACTCGGGCGGCTCGGCGATGCGTGCGGTTGTCTCACGCACGCGCCGGTGGGTCTCGGTCATGCTCTCGCGCGTGGCGGCGATCACGCCGGCGATCGACGCGCCGGTCAGGAGCAGCACCCCGGCCACGAGCAGGAAGACGAAGATGAGGTAGGAGCCGAAGCGCGAGAACAGCGTGCTCGAGGCGTAGTAGAGCGCCTCGCCTGCGATTCCGCCGTGGTGGCGGAAGTAGTCCGCATGGAAGAAGCCGGCGCGCGGCGGGTGGCCGGGGCCGAGGCCGAACAGGGTGCCCGCCAGCCCGAGCATGAGCGCGAGCGCCAGGCAGATCGCGCCGGCGCGGAACGGCCGCAGCGTGGGCAGCAGCGGGCGCAGGACGATCAGGGCACCCGAGGTGAAGAATGCGATCGGCACGAGGTAGGCCACGCCCCCGAGCAGGTAGACGAACGCGCTCGCGAGCGCCTCACCCACCTTGCCGCCGTCCCAGCCGAAGTAGAAGACGGGTGCGAAGAACGCCGCCATGCCGACCAGGCCGAGCCCGATCAGGTCGACGTGATGCGGCTCGAGCTTGGGGAGCCTGAACTCGGGCGCGGAGCGCCGCGCGGGCTTCTTCGCGGGCTTGCGGGTCTTCTTGGGGGGTGGCTTGCGCTTGGCCATGGGCGGCGAAGCTGTTTTCGACGGCGGCTTCCCGCCTTCCTGCCGGATACCCTCGCCGCGTGGCCCGCCGTGCAGCCCTCCTCGCGGTCGCGCTCGCGCTGGTCGCGGCGGCTTCCGCGGATGCGGCCTCGCGGACGCAGATCGCATCCTTCGCGGACCGCGTGTCCACCGTGTGGGCGGGGCGCCAGGACGCGCACGGCTACTTCAAGGATCCGCAGACCGGCCGCCACCAGGGCGGCTACGGCAACGTGATGATCGGCTACGGGCTGCTGCGCGCCGGCGCCCGCGCCCAGGATCCCGACCTCGTGCGCGCGGGCGTGCGCGGGATCGACACGGCCCTCGGCGAGGCCCCCACCGCCCGCGGCGTGTTCGACCTGCTCGCGATGGCGACGGCCTACAACTTCGCGCGCACCCATCTCGCCTCGAACCCCGCGTTCGTCGCCGCCCGGCCGCGCTGGAAGCGCTACCTGCGCCAGACCGGGGCCCCGAACACCGACAACAAGGCGCAGCAGTGCATCCTCTCGCCCAACTGCTTTCACAACCACGAGGCGGTCGGTGCGGCGGCGGACCTCGAACTGCTGAGGACGGGCCTGCGTTCCCGCCGCCCACGCGCGGTCATCCGGCGCGGCGCCCTGCACGAGGTCGGGGTGGCCGAGCCCGCGTTCTCACGCCCGGACGGACTGCTGTCGGATTCCGGCGTCTGGCCGCTGGCCTACCACGCCCTTTCGACCGCGATGCTCGCCCGGTCGATCCAGCTGCTCGGGCCGCACGCGCCGGCTGCGGCACGCCGGACGCTGCGGCGAACGAGGGCAGCGCTGCGCGGCTTCATGGCCCCCGACGGCACGGTCGCCTACATCGGCCGCCGCCAGGAGGACCTGTGGTCGCTGGCCGCGGCGATGGCGACCGGCGACCGCGCCGTGGCGAGCCGTGCGTTCGCGCGCATCCAGGCGGAATACCCGCTCACGAGCCGCGGACTGCCGATCGTGCCGCGCCGCGGCGCCGGCGCCTTCTCGCCCCGCGGCGTCGACGGCAAGCCGATGACGTTCAACGGGCTCGCGATCTTCCTGCTGAACCTCGCGGCCGACACGCCGCAGCGCGGCGGCGGTGCGCTGCGCTCCGATCGCAACGGCGCGTTCGTGGACAACGCGCAGAACGGGTTCGCCGCGGTCCGGCACGACGACGTCTGGTTCGCGGTCCATCGCCGCCGGCTGCCGCCCGACCTGCGCAACGACTTCGGCCTCGTGGCCGCCAGGTGGCGCAGCTCGAACGGCGCGTGGCACGACATCCTGCGACCGCGGCCGATGCGCTTCGACGCGGGCGAGACGGCCGGCCCGGTCGTCGAGCGCGCCGGTCAGCGGCTGCTGCCGGCCGGCGACTCGATCGCCGTCGGCCGCGGCGGAGCTGTGACGGTGAACGGGCGCGTCGGCCTGCAACCCGCGACGTTCCACTACACCCCCACGCGGCGCGGGGTGCGGATGTCGATGCGGACGCAGCCGGGCGACGTGGTGGCCTACACCGTCTACGGCCCGGCCGGGACCACGCACGTGCGCCGCGGCGCGGTCTCGTACCCGACGGGTGTCGTGAAGGCCTCGCCGCGTCCCGCGTCGGTGCGGATCGAGCACGGCTTCGCGTCGTGCTGCGACGTCCGGATGGTCGCCGCGCGCATGCGCGTGCGCGCGCGCGGGAACGGGACGGTGAGCTTCGTCGTCTCCGCGCACGGAACGCGCCGGCCGGCTCCGGCCGCCGCTGCCACGTCGAGCGGCGGTGGCGGCAGCCACTGGTGGATCGGACCGCTCGCGGCGCTCGTCGCGGTGCTGCTCGCGGCGACCGTTCGGCGCGACTCGACCTATCGTCGCCGCCGGCGGCGGGCATAAAACCTCTGTAAAAGGTCTCGGCGCCGCCCGCTTCCCCGCCTACCATTGCCGTAATGAGCAAGCCGCGTGTACTGGTCGTCGAGGACGACACGGAGATCGCCGACGTCCTGCGGCGCTCGCTGCGCATCGAGGGCTACGACGTGAAGGTGTCCGGCGACGGGCCACACGCGCTCGACGAGGCGGGCCTGTTCGAGCCCGACGCCGTGGTGCTCGACCTCGGCCTTCCGGGCGGCCTCGACGGAATCGACGTGGCGAAGCAGCTGCGCCAGGGCGGTGATGTTCCGATCCTGATCCTCACCGCGCGCGACGCGCTCGACTCGCGCGTGGAGGGCCTCGACTCCGGCGCCGACGACTACCTCGTCAAGCCGTTCGAGCGCGAGGAGCTGCTCGCGCGCCTGCGTGCGCTGCTGCGGCGGCGCCCGCCACGCGGGAGCGCGTCGCTCGTCGTGGGCGACCTGCGCCTGAACCCCGACTCGCACGAGGTCTTCCGGGGCGACCGCCGCGTCGACCTGACCGCGCGCGAGTTCGAGCTGCTCGAGTACCTGATGCGCAACGAGCGCCTCGTGGTGTCGCGCGAGCGCCTGCTCGACGACGTCTGGGGCTACGCGCCGCTCGCCGAGACGAACACGGTCGACGTCTTCATCTCGAACGTGCGCCGCAAGCTCGAGGCCGGCGGCGAGCCGCGGATCCTGCACACGGTGCGCGGCGCGGGCTACGTGATTCGAGTTCAGTGAACCGGCTCGAGCGACTGCCCGTCCGCTGGCGGCTCGCGCTCACCTCGGCCGGCCTCACCTTCGCAATCCTGCTGCTGTTCGCCGTCATCATCGGCGTGTTCGCCGGGCGGCAGGTGCGCAACTCCTTCGATGACGACCTCCGCCTGACCGCGGTCTCGCTGGCCTCCCGGATCCACCCGGCCGGTCCGATGACCAGCCTCACCTACGAATTCGAGGGCGGCAGCGAAGTGGCGCGCAGCGCCGCGGCCGGCGACGCCGCCGTGCGCGTCGTGACGCCCGAGGGCGGCGTGCTGTTCAGCAGCCCCCACGCGCCCGATCTGGGTCTGCCGCAGCGCGGCGTGCACGCCTCCAACGGCTATCGGGTCGCCGCGCGGCCGGTGCTCGACGCCAGTGGCCGCGTGCCGATCGCGTGGCTCCAGTACGCGAAGCCGCTCTCCCACGTGCGCCACACCGTCGCGCGCATCCGCCTGTTCCTGATCTTCGGCGTGCTCGCGGGCACGGTGCTGGCGCTGCTCGCCGGCCTGGCGATCGCGCGGCGCGCCATGACGCCGATCGCGCGCCTCACCGAGACCGCCAAGACCATCGCGCGCACGCGCGACCCGGCCGTGCGCATGCCGCAGCCCGCCGCCGACGACGAGGTGGCCGACCTGACCCGCACGCTCGAGGCGATGCTCGTCTCACTTGACAACTCGCGCGCCGAGACGGAGGCCGCCCTCGAGCGCCAGCGCAGCTTCGTGGCGGACGCGTCGCACGAGCTGCGCACTCCGCTCACCAGCATCCTGGCGAACCTCGAGCTGCTGTCCTCGCAGCTCGAGGGTGAGGACGCCGAGGCCGCGCGCTCGGCGCTGCGCTCGTCGCGGCGGATGCGCCGCCTCGTCGCGGACCTGCTGCTGCTGGCGCGCGCGGACGCCGGACGCGTCCGCCGCCGCGAGCCGCTCGACCTGCGCAACGTCGTGACCGAGGCCGTGGGCGAGGTGGCGCCGCTCACCGAGGATCACATGGTGTCGCTCGACACCGGCGACGAGCCGCTGATCGTGGAGGGCGCGGGCGACGAGCTGCACCGCCTCGCGCTCAACCTCGTGCAGAACTCGCTCGTGCACACGCCGCCGGGTACCTACGTCTCGGTCAGCGCGCGGCGCAGCGGCCACGACGCGGTGGTCGAGGTGTCGGACGATGGCCCAGGCATCCCGCCCGCGCTGCGCGCGCGGATCTTCGACCGCTTCGTGCGCGGCGAGGGCGACCGTTCCGGCACGGCGGGCAGCGGCCTCGGGTTGTCGATCGTGCGCGCGGTCGCCGAGTCCCACGGCGGGCGTGTCGAGCTGCACGAGAGCGAGAGCGGCGGTGCGCGCTTCGTCGTGCGCCTGCCGACCGGTCAGGCGCCGCCGCCACCTCCGCCGGCTCCCTCCGAGGTCACACCTCGACCACGACAGGCAGCACCATCGGCCGGCGCTTGAGCTTGTCGTAGACGAACCGCGCGACGTCGTCGTGCAGGTGGTCCTGGAGCAGGCTGATCTCACGGATCTGCTCCTCCGCGGAGTGCTCGAGCGACTCGTCGACGGCAGCCCGGATCTCGTCGAGCAGCTCCGGCGAGCCGTCGATGAACGGGACCCCGCGGAAGATCAGCTCCGGCGGCGCGACGGAATGGCCGTCGTCGCCCGAGATGGTGGCGACCACGATGAAGATCCCGTCCGCCGACAGCATCCGGCGGTCGCGCAGCGCGATGTCCTCCGGGTCGCCCACGTCGACGCCGTCGACGAAGATCATCCCGGACCGCTCGCGCTTGCCGAAGCGCGCGCCGCGCTCGTCGATCTCGAGCGGCAGTCCGTTGTCGCCGATGAAGACGTTCTCCCCGTCCACCCCCACCGACTCGGCCAGCTCGGCGTGCAGGCGCAGTCGCCGGTAGTCGCCGTGGAACGGCATCACGTAGCGCGGTTGCGTGAGGTTGACCATCAGCTTCAGCTCCTCGGCGTAGCCGTGGCCGGACGCGTGCACCGGAGCGTCGCGGGCCGTGATCACGTCCGCGCCGAGCTGGTAGATGCGGTTGATCGTCTGGCCGACGTCGCGTTCGTTGCCGGGGATCGGCGTGGCCGAGAAGATCACGGTGTCGCCCTTGCGCAGGTCGACCTGCGGGTGGTCGCCGTGCGCCATCCGACGCAGCGCCGACAGCGGCTCGCCCTGGCTGCCGGTCGAGATGATCACCATCTTGTGGTCGGGGAAGTCCTCGATCTCGCGGACGCCCACGAGCATCCCCTCCGGGATGTCGATGTGCCCGAGGTTGCGGCCGATGTTCACGTTCTTGCGCATCGACCGGCCGATCAGCGCGACCTTGCGCCCGAGCTGGGCGGCGGCGTCCACCACCTGCTGCACGCGGTGGATGTTCGACGCGAAGCAGGTCACGACGATCCGGCCGCGGCAGCGCGCGAAGACCTCCTCGAGGTGCGGCCCGACGCTCGACTCGGACAGCGCCATCCCGGGGCGGTCGACGTTGGTCGAGTCGCCGCACAGGAGCAGAACGCCGTCACGCCCGAGCTCGGCCAGCCTGGCCACGTCCGCGGGCTGGCCGTCGACCGGGGTCTGGTCGAACTTGTAGTCGCCGGTCACGAGCATGGTGCCGAGCTCGCAGGTGATCGCGTAGGCCATCGAGTCCGGGATCGAGTGCGACATCCGGATGCCCTCGATGTCGAACGGCCCGGCCTCGAAGCTGTCGCCCGGGTCGATCGACTCGAGCGGCACGTCGCGGAGCCGGTGCTCGTCGAGCTTGGAGCGGACCATGGCGACGGTCAGCGGCCCGCCATAGATCGGCGGCAGGCCGCTGTCGCGGATCTCGCGCAGCACGTACGGCAGCGCGCCCACGTGGTCCTCGTGCCCGTGCGTGAGCACGATCGCCTCGATGTCCTCGGCGCGCTCGCGCAGGTAGTTGAAGTCGGGCAGGACGAGGTCGATTCCGAGCTGGTCCGGCGTCGGGAACATCAGCCCGGTGTCGACCACCACGATGCTGCCGTCGTACTCGACGACGGTCATGTTCTTGCCGATCTCGCCGAGGCCGCCGAGCGGGAGGACCCGCAGCGTGGCGCTCAAACCGCGCTCAGGAG
>JAICRZ010000127.1 GCA_025937135.1 Thermoleophilaceae bacterium | reverse complement strand
GGGCGCGTGACCTCGGCGATCGGGGACGCAGGCGGCTCGATCGGGGCGATCGACATCGTCGAGAGCGGGCCGCACAGCAGCGTGCGCTCGTTCACGGTGGACACCGCCGACCGCGAGCACGGCGACGCCGTCGTCGCGGCGATCAACTCTGTCACCGGCGCACGCGTGGTCGAGGTGACCGACCGCACCTTCGAGCTCCACCGCGGCGGCAAGCTCTACACCGGGCTGAAGGCGCGGATCCAGTCGCGCGACGACCTCTCGATGGCGTACACGCCCGGCGTCGCGCGCGTGTGCATGGACATCCACGAGGACCGCGAGAAGGCCTGGACCTACACGATCAAGGGCAACAGCGTGGCCGTGGTCTCCGACGGCACGGCGGTGCTCGGCCTCGGCGACATCGGCCCCGAGGCCGCGATGCCGGTCATGGAGGGCAAGGCGGTCCTCTTCAAGGAGTTCGCGAACGTGGACGCGTTCCCGATCTGCCTCGACACCAAGGATCCCGGCGAGATCGTCTCGGCCGTCAAGGCGATGGCCCCGACCTTCGGCGGGATCAACCTCGAGGACATCTCCTCGCCGCGCTGTTTCGAGATCGAGAACCGGCTCGTGGAGGAGCTCGACATCCCCGTCTTCCACGACGACCAGCACGGCACCGCGATCGTGGTGCTGGCCGCGCTGATCAACGCCTGCCGGCTCACCGGCCGGCGGCTCGAGGACCTGGCCGTCGCGCTGGTGGGCGCGGGCGCCGCAGGGGTTGCGGTCGCGAAGATCCTGATGGGCGCGGGCGTCACGTCGATCGTGGCCTGCGACCGCTACGGCGCCATCCACCAGGGCCGCGGTGACTATCAGGACGGCTCGATGAACACGCCCAAGACCTGGCTGGCCGAGCACACCAACTCCGAGCAGGTCGGCGGCTCGATCGTGGACGTGATGGGCGGCCGCGATCTCTTCATCGGCCTCTCCGGCCCCGGCCTCGTGACCGCCGACGCGCTCAAGCGCATGAACCCCGACCCGTTCGTGTTCGCCATGGCCAACCCGGACCCCGAGGTGCGACCCGAGGAGGCGGCTCCGTACGTGCGCGTGATGGCCACCGGGCGCTCCGACTACCCGAACCAGATCAACAACGTGCTCGCGTTCCCGGGCATCTTCCGCGGCGCCCTCGACGTGCGCGCGACCAAGATCACCGAGGAGATGAAATCGGCGGCGGCGCGCGGCATCGCGTCGGTCGTGTCGGACGCCGAGCTCTCCGAGGACTACATCGTGCCGAGCGTCTTCAACCGCGACGTGAGCCTTGCGGTGGCGGCGGCCGTAGCCAATGAGGCGGAGCGCAGCGGGATCGCCCGCGCGTCCGGTCAGCTTTCGCACATCGTCTGAGGGAGGTCGGCCGTGAAGGTCGTTGCCGTAACGGGGGCCACGGGAACGATCGGGCGAGCGGTGGTGGCCGCTCTCCTCGACCGCGGCGACGACGTGATCGTCCTGTCCCGCGACCCGAAGCGGGCCGAACAGGCGCTCGGCGACAAGGTCGACGCCTACGAGTGGCGTGATCCGAAGTCCGAGCCCGCGCCCGGTGACGCGCTGAATGACGCCGAGGCCGTGATCCACCTGCTCGGCGAGCCGGTGGCGCAGCGCTGGACCGCTTCGGCGAAGCGCGAGATCCGTGACTCGCGCGTGCTCGGCACGCGCAACCTCGTGGCGACCCTGAGGAAGACCGGCCCGCGGCTGCAAACGCTCGTCTCACAGTCGGCGACCGGCTGGTACGGCCCGCACGGCGGCGAGCCGCTCGACGAGTCCGCGCCCGCCGGCGGCGACTTCCTCGCGGGCGTCGTGAACGAGTGGGAGGCGGAGGCGCGCAGGGCCGACCACGACGCCGGGATGCGGGTGGTGCTCGCCCGGACCGGCGTGGTCCTGTCGCAGGACGGCGGCGCGCTCGAGAAGATGCTGCCGTTCTTCCGCAAGGGCATCGGCGGCCCGGTCGCGGGCGGCAAGCAGTACGTGCCGTGGGTGCACCTCGACGACGTGGTCGGCGCGCTGCTGTTCGCGCTCGACGAGGACGAGCTCGAGGGACCCGTGAACGTGACGGCGCCGCGGCCGGCGACCAACAAGGAGCTGTCGAAGGCCCTCGGGCATGTGCTCGGCCGGCCGGCGTTCGCGCCGGTGCCGGGCCTGGCCGTCAAGGCGCTCTACGGCGAGATGGCATCGATCGTGACCACGGGCGCGCGCGTGATGCCGAAGCGCCTGGAGGACGCCGGCTACGTGTTCAGGCACCCCGAGCTGGACGAGGCGCTGCGGGCGGCGGTGGCGGAGTAAGCACGCCAGCGCCTATGCTGCGCCCGCGGGGGGCGTCGAAGTCCGTTTGAATCAGGAGGAACCTTGAGACACAGCAGACCCGCAGTCCTGCTGCTGGTCGTGGCCGCGCTGGCACTGGCGCTCGCGGCATGCGGCAGCAGCAACGACAACAACAGCAGCAGCTCGAGCTCGAGCGGATCGTCTGGCGGCGGCTCCACGAGCGCCACCAAGGACGCGGCGATCGCGGCGCAGGTACCGGCGTCGATCAAGAGCAAGGGCACCCTGACGATCGCCGCCGACGCGACCTATCCGCCGAACGAGTTCATCAAGCCGGGCACCAAGACGGTCATCGGCATGGACGCGGACCTCGCGTCGGCGCTGGCATCGGTGATGGGGCTCAAGGCCAACGTCACGAACGCCACGTTCGACAGCATCATCCCGGGGCTCGCCGCGGGCAAGTACGACCTCGGCATGTCGTCGTTCACCGACACCAAGGAGCGCGAGCAGACGGTCGACTTCGTGACCTACTTCAACGCGGGCACGGCGTTCTACGGCAAGGCCCAGGGCGCACCGGCGATCAACGGGCTCGCCGATCTGTGCGGCCACAAGGTGGCGGTCGAGAAGGGCACGACACAGGCGACCGACGCCCAGGCGCAGTCGAAGAAGTGCAAGTCGGCCGGCAAGGGCGCGGTGACCGTGAGCGTCTTCCCCGACCAGAACGGGGCGAACCTCGCGCTGTCGAGCGGTCGCGACGACGTCGGCATGGCGGACTCGCCGGTCGCGGCGTACATCGTCAAGCAGTCGAACGGCCAGTTCAAGCTGATCGGCCAGCCCTATGGCGAGGCGCCGTACGGCATCGCCATCCCGAAGAAGAGCGGGCTCCAGAAGCCCGTGCTGGCTGCCGTGAAGAAGCTGATCGCGGGCGGCCAGTACAAGGCGATCCTCGCCAAGTGGGGGATCCAGTCCGGTGCGATCACGACGCCCGTGATCAACGGCGCCACGAGCTAAGCCGGACCGCGAGGTGGCTGCGAGCGAAGCCGCGACCAGTCAACCGCCGGCGGGATCGCCCGAAGAGATTCGGGCGATCCCCGCCCGGCACCCCTGGCGCTGGGTAGCCGCCGCGATCGTCCTCATCATCGCGGCCACGCTGGTCCGCTCGGCGGCCACCAACCCGCGCTTCGACTGGTCGCTCGTCGGCCAGTACTTCTTCTCCGGCCAGGTGCTGACCGGCCTGCGCGTGACGATCGAGCTGACCGTCATCGCGATGGCCATCGGGATCGTCCTGGGCGTGATCCTCGCGGTCATGCGGCTCTCGCCCAACCCGCTCGTGTCGGGCGCGTCGTGGTTCTACATCTGGCTCTTCCGCGGGACGCCGCTGCTCGTCCAGCTTCTGTTCTGGAACTTCATCTCGGCTCTCTATCCGAAGATCTCGCTCGGGATCCCGTTCGGGCCGGAGATCGTCCACGCGAACGCCAACTCGCTGATCACGCCGTTCGTGGCGGCGATACTCGGGCTCGGCCTGAACGAGGCCGCCTACATGGCCGAGATCGTCCGCGCCGGGATCATCTCGGTGGACGAGGGCCAGACCGAGGCGGCGTCGGCGATCGGCATGTCGCGACTCCAGACGATGCGCCGGATCGTGCTGCCTCAGGCGATGCGCGTGATCATCCCGCCGACCGGCAACGAGACGATCTCGATGCTCAAGAACACGGCGCTCGTGAGCGTGATCGCCTACCAGGAGCTGCTCTACACGGTGCAGCTCATCTACGCCGCCAACTACAGGCAGATCCCGCTGTTGATCGTGGCGAGCATCTGGTACCTGATCGTCACGACGATCCTGTCGATCGGCCAGTACTACATCGAGCGCCGCTTCGGCCGCGGCACCTCGCGCGCCCAGCCGCTCACACCGCTCCAGCGCCTGCGCGGCAATCTGTTCTCGTTCCGCCACGCGAGCGTGGAGGTCCCGGGCGCGTCCGGGGAGAAGCGATGAGCGACGCGATCCTCCGCGCCGAGGGGGTGCACAAGCGATTCGGGCGGCTCGAGGTGCTGAAGGGCATCTCGCTCGAGGTCAAGCCGCAGGAGGTGATGTGCCTCCTCGGCCCGTCGGGCTCCGGGAAGTCGACCTTCCTGCGCTGCATCAACCACCTCGAGAAGATCGACGCGGGGCGGCTGTGGGTGGACGGCGAGCTGGTCGGCTACCGGCAGGAGGGCGACAAGCTGCACGAGCTGCGCGACGCGGAGGTCGCCCGCAAGCGGACCGCGATCGGGATGGTGTTCCAGCGCTTCAACCTGTTCCCGCACATGACCGCGCTCGAGAACGTGATCGAGGGGCCGGTCCAGGTCAAGCGGGTCGACCGCACGACCGCGGTGCGCGAGGGGCGCGAGCTGCTCGACCGCGTCGGGCTGGCCGACAAGGTCGGCGTCTACCCGGCCCAGCTCTCGGGCGGCCAGCAGCAGCGCGTGGCGATCGCGCGCGCCCTCGCGATGAAGCCGAAGCTGATGCTGTTCGACGAGCCGACCTCGGCGCTCGACCCGGAGCTCGTCGGCGACGTGCTCGACGTCATGCGCGGGCTGGCCCGCGACGGGATGACGATGGTCGTGGTCACGCACGAGATCGGCTTCGCGCGCGAGGCCGGCGACACGGTCGTGTTCATGGACGCCGGCGTGGTCGTCGAGACCGGCGCGCCACGCGAGGTGTTCGACAACCCGCAGCACGAGCGCACGCGCACGTTCCTGTCGAAGGTCCTGTAGCTAGCGCTCGATGTCGCAGCCGCGCGGCACCGGGACGGCCAGGCTCACGCTCCCGGGCGTGGCCGACCCCTCCCCCGCCTGCGGGTTCAGCTTGCACCAGCGGTAGCTCGGGCGGCGGAAGTCGATGATCGCCCAGAACGGGTAGCCGAGCGTGCCGGCCGGATCCGCCGTGTGGCGCAGGATCTCGCTGTTCACCGCGGTGCACGTGTACCTGCCGAGCGGCGGCCCGCCCTCGCCCGCGACGGGCGCGCAGTCGGTCCGCAGGATCGGCCCGGCCAGCGTGTGCGCGCGCACGCGGGCGCGGGCATCGGCCGTGATCGAGGACTCGAGGTCCGAGCGCAGGCGCGCCGCGAGCCTCCCGGCGGGCAGCGCTCGCAGCCGCGCCGGCTCGACGGCGGAGTGCAGGCGCTGGTCGGCCGCGATCCGACGGCGCTCGCGCGCGAGCGTGACCCGATCCTCGGCGCGCGCTCGCGCGTCCGCCTGGCGCTTGCCGTGCTGCACCGACGGGACGATCACGGCGGCGGCCGCGCCCAGGATCGCGACGGTGGCCACCGCCGCGATCAGCAGCCGCCGGCGGGCGCGCGGCGACAGCCCGGGATCCTGGACCTCCACGTACGGCGTGCCGCAGCGCGAGCACGCGCGCGCCGCGGTCGTCTCCTCGTTGCCGCAGTTGCGGCACACGCGCGGCTCCGGCGCGAACGCCGCGCGCACCTCGTCGCGGGCGCGGGCGCGGGCGGCAGCCCAGACGTCGTCACCCGCGCTCATGAGGCGAGCGTCCCGCCCCTTCCGGTCAGGCCCCGGACTTGTCGCCGCGCCGCGGCAGCGGCCCCTGGACCTTCCAGCGCGAGCCGGGTCGAGCCGGAACAACCAACCAGATGATCACGCCGACGAACGTGAGCAGGAGGCCGGCCGCGAGCCCGTGCTTGGGTCCGTAGCCCTTGCGCTCCGACAACCACGACGCGACGACGGCGGACAGGAGCCACACATAGGTGAGGTAGAGGGCCTTCGCCCCGAGGATTCCGAAGACGAAGATCATGCGCCCAGGTACGCCCTCTGCACGTCGGGATTCTCGCGCAGCGAGTCGGACTTCGCGGTGAGCGTGACGGTGCCCGTCTCGAGCACGTAGCCGCGCGAGGAGACCTCGAGCGCGTAGTTGGCGTTCTGCTCGACGAGCAGGATCGTGGTGCCCTGCCGGTTGATCTCGGCGATCGTCTCGTAGATGCGCTCGACGAGGACCGGCGCGAGGCCCATCGCGGGCTCGTCGAGCAGCAGCAGCTTCGGGTTCGACATCAGCGCGCGGCCGATCGCGAGCATCTGCTGCTCGCCGCCCGACATCGTGCCGGCCTTCTGGCGGTCGCGCTCCTCGAGCCGCGGGAACAGCGCGAAGACGCGCCGCATGTCGCCGTCGATCGCCTCGTCCTTGCGCAGGAACGCCCCCAGCTCGAGGTTCTCGCGCACGGTCATGCGCGGGAAGATGCGCCGCCCCTCGGGCGCCTGTGAGATGCCGAGCTTGACGATGTCCTGCGGCGGCGTGTCGCCGATCTCGGCGCCGTCGAAGCGGATCGAGCCGGTGCGCGGCGGGGTCAGCCCCGAGATCGAGCGCAGCGTCGTGGACTTGCCGGCGCCGTTCGCGCCGATGAGCGTGACGACCTCGCCCTCCTCGACCTCGACGGAGATGCCCTTGAGCGCCTCGATCCCGCCGTAGAAGGTGTGGACGTCATGCAACTCGAGGAGCGCCATCAGCCCTGCCCTTCGGCCTCGGCCTCGGCGGCCTTCGCCTCGCGGCTGCCGAGGTAGGCCTCGACGACGCGCGGGTTCTGGCGAACCTCGATCGGGTCGCCCTCGGCGATCTTCACGCCGTGGTCGAGCACGGTGATCTTCTCGGACACGCCCATCACGACCTTCATGTCGTGCTCGATCAGCAGGATCGTGAGCCCGCGCTCGTCGCGCAGCTTGCGCATGAACGCGGTGAGCCGCGCCGACTCCTCGGGGTTCATGCCGGCCGTCGGCTCGTCGAGCAGCAGCAGCTTCGGGTCCGACGCCAGCGCCCGCGCGATCTCGATGCGGCGCTGGTCGCCGTAGGAGAGGTTCGACGACATCTGGTGGATCAGGTCCGGGCGCAGGCCGACGTACTTCAGGGTCTCCTCCGCCTTCTCGCGCACTGCGGCCTCTTCCCTGCGCACGTGCGGGAGGCGCAGGATCGAGCCGAACAGCCCGGCCTTCATGCGGGCGTGCTGGCCCACCATCACGTTCTCGAGCGCGCTCATCGTCCCGAACAGCCGGATGTTCTGGAACGTGCGCGCCACGCCGAGCTTGGTGATGATGTCCGGCCGCTCGGCGGTGATGTCGACGCCGTCGAACGCGATCCGCCCGCCATCCGGCTTGTAGAGGCCGGTGAGCATGTTGAAGAACGTGGTCTTGCCGGCGCCGTTCGGGCCGATGATCGACACGATGCCGCCGCGCGGGATCGAGAAGTCCACGCTGTCCACGGCCACGAGCCCGCCGAAGATCTTCATCACGCCCTGCGCGCTGAGGATCGAGTCGGCCACCGCCTCGGTCCCGACCTCGCGCTCGGCGGGGATCTGGGTGCTCACATCCGCACCTCGTAGAGCGCCTCGTCGGTGCCCACGCCCTCGGTCAGCTCGATCTGGCGCCTTCGCTCGGGCAGCAGGCCCTCGGGTCTGAGCACCATCATGATCACGAGCAGGAACCCGAAGATCCCGAAGCTGAGCTCGGTCAGGTCGAAGTTGAGGCCGATCTTGTGCGGCACGTCGTGCAGGACGTCCGGGATCAGCCACACGTTCACGAACGAGAGCACGATGGCGCCGACTGCGACGCCGATGATGTTGCTGATGCCGCCGAGGATGATCATCGCGAGGACGAAGATCGAGAACGAGAACTCGAACTGGTCGGCGTTGACGGTGTTGAGATAGGACGCGAGGAACGCGCCGGAGATGCCTCCGAACGCCGCGCCCGTCGCGTACGCCATCAGCTTCGTCTTCACGAGCGGGACGCCCATGCTGGCGGCGGCGACCTCGTCCTCGCGGATCGCGACCCAGGCGCGCCCGAGCCGCGAGTCCCGCACGCGGAAGTTCACGAACAGCACGATCAGCACGAGCACGAGCGCCGTGAAGTACCAGGGCCTCAGGTTCAGCGGGTTGAAGGCATCCATCCCGGGGAACTGCGGCGAGTCGACCGGCGTGATGCCCTGGCGCCCAGCGGTGAGCGTGGCCTCGTGACCGAGGTGGATGCTCTGGCCGTTCACCGCGATGACGCGCACGATCTCGCCGAACGCGAGCGTGACGATCGCGATGTAGTCACCGCGCAACCGCAGGGTCGGCAGTCCGATCAGGATGCCCGCGATCGAGGTGAGGATCACGGCCACGACCAGGACGAGGATGAAGTTGAGGTGGATGCCGGGCTGGAGCTTCGCGAAGCTGCCGGCGAGGATGTGGATCCCCTTGCCGTGGTTCACCGTCGCGAAGAAGGCCGACGCGAACCAACCGGCCGAATAGGCGCCGATCGCGAAGAAGGCGACGTAGCCGAGGTCGAGCAGGCCCGCGAAGCCGACCACGATGTTGAGGCCGAGGGCCATCACCACGTACGCCAGCGCCGTGACCCAGTGGTCCACGAACGGGCTCGCCGGCGCGAACAGGTACGGCAGGATGATGAAGATCGCCAGCACGACCGCGGCGAGCCCCCACGCCAGGCGCTTGTCCGCGGCGACGCGCTCCTTCAGCGTCTTGCCGGCGCCCTGGACGCTGCGGACCGCGCTGGCTGGACCCATGCCGGCCATCGCGTCAGCCCGCCTCTCGCGTCTGCTCGCCGATCAGGCCCTGCGG
>JAICRZ010000053.1 GCA_025937135.1 Thermoleophilaceae bacterium | reverse complement strand
GGCGCCAACGCGCTGCGCTTCGCGGTGCTCGTGCTCGCCTTCGGCGCGCTGTTCAGCGCGATCGTCGACCCCGACGAGCTGATGCGGCTCATGCGGCGCGTGTCCTACCGCTCGGCACTGACCGCCTCGCTGACCACGCGGCTCGTGCCGGTGCTCGCACGCGACGCCTCGCGCATGGGCGACGCCGCGCGCTGACGGCCGCAGCCGCCCGGCCGCCTGGAGATGACGCGCGCGGCGCTCACCGGAGCGCTCGAGCGCGCGGTGGACGTGGCGGCGGCGCTCGAGCTGCGCGGCTACGCATCGGCGCGGCGGCCGCGGCGCTCGCCGAAGCCGTGGTCGCGCCACGACCGCAGCGTGGCCGCGGCCGCGCTGCTGATCGTGGCGGTGGCGATCGCGGGACGCGCGGCGGGTGTCGCGCGCGCGTCGTTCGAGCCCACGGTGAGCCTGGCGTTCGGCGGCGCGGAGGTCGCGCTCTGCGTCGCGCTGGTCGCCGCGGCGCTGCTGCCGTTCGCCGCACCGCGCGCGCGGCTGGGGGTGACGCGTGGCTGAGCCCGTCCTCTGCGCGCGCGGCTTCGGCTACACCTACCCGGGCGCGTTGCGACCTGCCCTCGATCGGATCGACCTGACGCTCGAGCCGGGGTCGTTCACCGTGGTGGCGGGCGAGTCGGGCAGTGGCAAGTCGACCCTCCTGCGCGCCGCCTGCGGCCTGGTCCCGCACTTCCACGGCGGCGACGTCCGCGGCGAGCTGAGCGTCGGTGGCCTCGACGTGCGCGAGCACGGGCCGGGGGACCTCGCCGCGATCTGCGGGACCGTGCTCCAGGACCCCGAGTCGCAGGTGGTGATGAGCGGAGTGCGCGCGGAGCTGTCGCTGCCGCTCGAGCATCGCGGCGCGGCGCCGGCGACGGTCGCGCGCGCGGTCGAGGAGGCCGCGCTCGTGCTCGGCATCGCCAACCTGCTCGACCGCCAGGCGGCCACACTGTCGGGCGGCGAGCTCCAGCGCGTGGCGCTGGCGGCGGCGCTCGTGCACCGGCCCGCGCTGCTCGTGCTCGACGAGCCGACCTCGCAGCTCGACCCGGTCGCCGGCGAGGAGCTCGTCTGGCTGCTGCGGCGGCTGAATGAGGAGTGGGGGACGGCGGTGCTGCTGGCCGAGCACCGGCTCGAGCGCTGCCTGCCGGCCGCGGACCGCGTCGTGGCGATCGCCGGCGGACGGATCGTCTGTGACGAGGCGCCGGGCGCGTTCCTCGACTGGGCCGCGCGCGAGCGACCGGCACTGGCAACCCCGGGCGCGCGGCTGTTCTCGCTTGCGGGGCTGTCGCCGCTGCCCGCGTCGGTGAAGGACGCGCGCGCGGGGCTGCGGACCGCGGGGTTGCTGCCCCCGGCTGAGCAGCCGGGCGACGAGCGCCGGCCGCGTCGCGGGCGCCACCGCGGCCCGGTCGCCGCGTCCGCGAGCGGCGTCTGGCACGAGCTGCGCGACGGCCCCGCGATCCTCGCCGGGCTCGACCTGCGCCTCGAGCCGGGCGAGCGCGTCGCGCTGATGGGACGCAATGGCGCCGGCAAGAGCACCCTGCTCAAGCACCTCAAGGGCCTGATGAAGCCGACTCGCGGCCGCATCGAGCGCGCCGGCGAGGTCGCGCTGCTGATGCAGAACCCGGGCGACTACCTCGTCCACGACCGCGTCGGCGACGAGGCCGGCGCGGAGGCGATCGCGCGCGCCGGTCTCGCCGGCCGCGAGGACGCCCACCCGCGCGACCTCTCCGGCGGCGAGCGCCAGCGGCTCGCGCTCGAGCTGGTGCTCGAGACGCGTGAGCTCGCGCTGGTCTGCCTCGACGAGCCCACGCGCGGCATGGACCCGGCGCGCAAGCTCGCGCTGGCCGGGCGGCTGCGCGCGCTGGCAAACGACGGCGTGGCGGTGCTCGTGGCCACGCACGACACCGAGTTCGCCTCCGAGCTGGCCGACCGCGTGGTGCTGATGGGGCAGGGCGACGTGATCGCCGACGGGCCGGCGCGCGAGGTGCTCTGCGGCGGCTGGCACTTCGCCACCGAGGTCGCGCGCGTGCTCGGTGGCGCCGGCGGTGCGCTCACCCCGCAGCAGGGCGCGGCCGTGCTCGGACGGGAGCTGGTGCCGCGATGAGCTGGCAGATCGCCTCCTCCGCGCTGCTCGCGGTCGTGCTGACGTTCGGCTTCCTCTGGTTCGAGCGCTCGCGCCCGCCGGCGAAGGTCGTGGCGCTCGTCGCGGCGCTCGCGGCGCTGGCCACGGTGGGCCGCATCGCGTTCGCGCCGATCCCGAACGTCAAGCCGACCACCGACATCGCGCTGTTCGCCGGCTACGCGCTGGGGCCGGTGCCCGGATTCATGGTCGGGTCGGTGGCTGCGCTCGTGTCGAACATCTTCTTCGGACAGGGCCCGTGGACGCCGTGGCAGATGCTCGGCTGGGGCCTGGCCGGCGTATCCGGCGGCGTGCTCGCGCGCGTTGCCGGCCGCGAGCTCGGTCGGCTGCCGCTAGCCGTGGCCTGCGCCTTCGCCGGACTGCTGTTCGGCGCCCTGATGGACCTCTACCAGTGGACCCAGGGCGCCACCCACACACTCGCCGCCTACTTCACGTGGTCGGCCACATCGCTCCCCTACAACCTCGCTCACATCATGGGAAATATCGCCTTCTGCCTGCTACTCGGTCCCACCTTCGTCCTCTCGCTGCGCCGCTTCCGTCGCCGCTTCGATGTCCGCTGGGCGCCGGCGGCAGTCGCCCTGCTCGTGGTCCTGGCCGTGCCGGTCCACGACGCCCAGGCCGCGTCGCCCACCTCGCGCGCCGCCGCCTATCTCGAACGCGCGCAGAACGCCGACGGCGGCTTCGGCGGCGCGCCCGGCGCCGGCTCGACGGCGCTGCACACCGGCTGGGCCGCGCTCGGCCTGGCCGGCGCCGGGATCAACCCGGCGGACGTGTCGAAGGGCGGCAACAGCATCGTCGACTATGTGCGCGCGCACGCCGGCTCGCTCAACGACACGGGCGACCTCGAGCGCGCGGTGCTCACGCTGCGCGCCGCGGGCGTGTCGGTCCGCTCGTTCGCGGGCCACGACCTCGTGGCCGATCTTGTCCGGCGGCGCTCGCGCAACGGCTCGTGGTCGGGCAACAACACCTGGACCTCGTTCGGGATCCTGTCGTTGCGCGCGGCCGGCGGCGTGAGCGTGAGGCGCTCGGCGAGCTGGCTCGCGCGGCAGCAGAACCGCGACGGCGGGTTCGGCTTCCAGCCGCACGCGGCCAGCACGGCCGACGACACCGGCGCCGCCCTCCAGGCGCTCGGCGCCGCGGGCAAGCGCGGGTCGAAGACGGTCCGCCGTGCGGTCGCCTTCCTGCGCCGGTCGCGGCATGCCGATGGCGGCTTCGGCCAGATGCGCTTCCAGACGTCGAACTCGCAATCGACGGCCTGGGCGGTGCAGGGGCTCGTCGCTGTCGGGCGCAGTCCGGGCTCGCGCCCGCTCGCCTACCTGCGCTCGCTCCAGTCGAGCGACGGCAGCATCCGCTACTCGCGCAGCGGCCGCCAGACGCCGGTGTGGACGACGGCGCAGGCGGTCGACGCGCTCAGGTTGAAGGCGTTCCCGCTGCGCGCGCCGCGGCGCGCGGCGGCGGCCCGCAGCCCGCGGCCCGCGGCCCGCGGAGCCAAGGGCTCGGTCGCGGCCGGCAAACCGAGGAAGCCCGCCGCGCCCGCCGCGCCCAAGCCCAGCGCGCCCGCGGCTGCTCCCACGACGCCCTCTGCGCCGCCGTCGGCGGTCGCTCAGCGCACGGCGGCCGGGCAGAGCGCGGGCGGCGGAGGCGGCGGCTTCGCCTGGGGCGCCGCGGTTGCGGCGGGATCAATCGCGGCCGTGGCCGCGTTCGCCGTCTGGCGACTGATGCGCCGACGGCTGCTGCGCAGCGCCTAAGCGGCCAGCGCGCAGCCGTCGCAGTGGCGCACGTGGCGGCGCGCCGTCTTGCGCTCGGCGTCGTCGGGCGACTCGAGCGCGACGCGTGCGCCCGCGCACGAGAGCGTGCGCGCCTCGGCCGCCTCGGCCAGGCCCATCCGGGCGCGGACGAGCAATGACTTCACGCTCGGGACGGTCGTCTCGAGCACGTCGGCGATCTGCTGGTAGGGCAGGCCCTCCATCTCGCGCAGGAGCAGCGCGGCGCGCTGCTGCTCGGGCAGCCGCTTGACGTCGACCACGATCTCCTCGAGGTGCTCGCGGCGCTCGACGGTCTCGACGGCGGTCGGCTCGCTCGTCTCGAAGACGTCCATCGACTCGACCGGGGCCGCCGTGTTGCGCCGCAGCTCGTTGAGGCAGCGGTTGCGCGCGATCCGGTAGAGCCAGGCCTTGGCCTGGATCGGGCGGTCGTCGGCGCGCATCGCGCGGTAGGCGTTGACGAAGACCTCCTGGAGCACGTCCTCGGCGTCCTCGCTCGAGCGCATCATGTTGCGGCAGAACGCGAGCAGGCGCGGGCGGTAGCGGTCGACGAGAACGTCGAACGCGTCATCGCGCCCGCGGCGTACGAGGGCGATCAGCTTCTCGTCCGCTGCAAACCGCAGCAGGGGCGAGCGCAGCGTAGGGGCGGCGGGAAGAGCCCCTCCGTGGGCAACGAAGGACGACACGACCCCCGACCCTAGCGATCGACCGCTTGAGCGTCTGTTAAGGGTGCAAGATCGCTGTCAGCATGCGTACTAGCAGGGGTTTTGTGTCTCCATGCATACACTCGCGCCGTGCCTCCCGCCCTGGCCGCGCACGGTCTCGAGAAGCGCTTTCGCGCCACCACGGCGCTCGCCGGGGTCGACCTGTCCGTCGAGGAGGGCCAGCTCGTCGGTCTGCTCGGGCCGAACGGAGCGGGCAAGTCGACGCTCGTGAAGATCGCCTGCGGGCTGGTCCGCCCGACGTCCGGCCGCGCGGAGATCTGCGGGCATCCGGCGGGCTCGCGCGCCGCCAGCGAGTCGCTCGGCTACCTCGCCGAGCTGTTCCGCTTCCCGGGCTGGGCGCGTGCCGACGAGGTGCTCGAGCTGCACCAGCGGCTCGCCGGCTCGGACGCGGGCGCGGCCGAGCGTTCGGAGCTGCTCGATCTCGTGGGCCTGGCCGACGCCCGCGATCGCCGCGTCGAGGCGATGTCGAAGGGCATGCAGCAGCGGCTTGGCATCGCGCAGGCGCTCGTCGGCGACCCGCGCCTCCTGCTCCTCGACGAGCCCACCAGCGCACTCGACCCGGTCGGCCGCCGGACCGTGCGCGAGCTGCTCGAGGAGCTGCGCCGGCGCGGCGTGGCGGTCCTGCTCAACTCGCACCTGCTGAGCGAGGTCGAACTCGTCTGCGACCGCGTGGCGATCATCGCCGCCGGGCGGCTGGTGGCCGAGGGGCGTCCGGCCGATCTCGTCAGGGCGCGCGGGGTGGAGGTCGAGACAGACGCGGGCACGCGCGTGATCGCCGAGGCCGGACGCGAGGACGCGCCGCGGATAACCGCCGAGCTGGTCGCGGCGGGCGAGCGCGTGTACGGCGTGCGCGTGCTGTCCTCGACCCTCGAGGACGTCTACCTCGAGGCCGTCGGCGGGGAGACGTCGTGAGCGGGGCGATGGTCGTGGCGGGCTACGCGCTGCGCGAGAGCCTGCGCCGGCGGGTCTTCGTGGTGGTGCTCGTGCTCAGCGTCGGCTTCCTGGTGCTCTACGGGATCGACACGTTCGCGGCCTTCGGGGAGGTGGACAAGTTCGGCCATGACCCGAGCGACGCCGATCCGACCGTCGTCGCCGGGTCGACGCTGCTCGGACTGGCGATGTTCGCCACGCTCTTCCTCGGCACGGTGCTCGCGGTCTTCCTCACGCTGTCGGCGGTGCGCGGGGATGCCGAGCGCGGCCTGCTCCAGCCGCTCGTGGTCCGCCCGCTGCGCCGGCCGGCGCTGCTGCTCGGCCGCTTCGTGGGCGCGGCCTCGGTATGCGCGCTGTACGTGGGCGTGCTCTACGCGATCGCGGCCGTCCTCACCACGGCGGCCGGCGACTGGTCCCCCGACCACGTGGTCGCTCCCGGCCTCGAGCTGATGGCGGCGGTGGTGATCATCGCCGCCGTGGCTCTGCTCGGCTCGGTCTACCTGGCCACGACCGCCAACGGGATCGCGGTGTTCATGGTGTTCGGCGCCGGGCTGGTGGCCGGGCTGCTGGGGCAGATCGGCGACGCGATCCCCTCGCACACCCTCCAGAACATCGGCAAGGTGGGAGCGCTGGCGCTGCCGTTCGAGGCGCTCTACCAGGAGGCGCTGCACGGGCTCACCTCCGACACGACCGGCCTCGCGGGCTTCGTCGTGCGGCTCGGGCCGTTCGGCGGCGCGCATCGCTTCGGACCCGGCCTCGCGATCTGGGCGGTCGCATACCTGGCGCTGGTCGGCGGCGCCGCGGTGTGGGGTTTCCGCCGCCGCGACCTCTGAGAGGATTGTTCCGAACAATCCGGTAGCCTGCGGGCATGGCGGTTGCCGAGCGGCTCTTCTCGCAGCTCTCCACCGAGATCCTGTCCGGTCGCTACCAGGCGGGCGAGAAGCTGCCGACCCAGCGCACGCTCGCAGCCGAGCTCGGCGTGACGATGACCGCGCTGCGCGAGGCGCTCAAGCGGCTCGAGCAGCTCGGCCTCGTCGAGGTACGCCACGGCGACGCCATGCGCGTGACCGACTGGCGGGCGCGCGGCGGCCTCGACGTGATCGCCCACGTGCTGTTCGCCGCCGGCGGGCTCGACCGTTCGATGCTGGCGGACGTGATGGAGGCGCGGCGGCTGATGCTCGCGGAATCGGCGCGGCTGGCGGCCGAGCGTCGCGACGCGGCGCAGGCGGCCCGGCTGGGCGAGCTGGCGCAGCGGCTCGCGGCGGCCCCGGACGCGGCGACCGCGCAGGCGCTCGACTGGGCGTTCTTCCACGAGCTGGTCGAGGCGGCGCGGAACGTGGTCCTGCTGCTCGTGATGAACACGATCCGCGACATCTATCTCCAGCGTGGCGAGCTGTTTCAGTCGGTCGTGGCGGAGCGCGACGAGCTGGCGCCGCTGTACGCGCGGACCGCGCGGGCGGTCGAGCGCCGGCAGGCGGATGCGGCCGGACGCGCTGTCGAGGATCTTGCGCGGGCGCAGCAGCGGGCGCTCACGGAGGCACTGGCGTGAAGGCGCTCACCCCGCGCGAGGCGTCGATGTTCGCCTGCGTGGCCGACACCGTGGTCGCGCCCGCCGGGCCGCTGCCGCCGGTCCGCGAGACCGACACCGTCGCGTTCTTCGACGACTGGATGGCGCGCTCGCCCGCTCTCAACCGGATCGGCATGCGAGCGCTGCTCTATGGGCTCGAGCTGTCGCCGCTCGCAACGACCGCGCGCAGGCGGCTGCGCCGTCTCGACGGCGCCGCCCGCGCCCGCTGGCTGCACGCGATGGAGCACGCGCCGAGCGTTCAGGTCCGGCTCGTCTTCAAGCTGGTGAAGGGCGCCGCGCAGCTCTCCTACTACGGCGATGATCGCGTGCTGATGCTGTGCGGCTACGACGCCGAGGCCAACGTCCGGCGCGGACGTGAGCTGCGCGCGCGGGAGGGGCGGCCGTGAGCGGCGGGCTCGAGCGCGGGGACCGGATCGCCGGCGAGCGGCGGGTGCGCGCCGACGTCTGCGTGATCGGCAGCGGCGCCGGCGGCGCCCCGGTGGCCAAGGAGCTGGCCGAGGGCGGCATGCGCGTCGTCAGCCTCGAGGACGGCGGCCACTTCACGACCGACGACTTCGACGCGCGCCCGCGCAACATGGTCGCGCGCCTGTACCGCGACGCTGGGCAGTCCGCCACGCTCGGCAACGTCCCGATCGTGCTGCCGCTCGGCCGCACCGTCGGCGGCTCGACCACGATCAACTCGGGCACCTGCTTCCGCACGCCGCCGCCGGTCCTCGACATGTGGGGCGAGCGCTTCGGGCTCGACGAGCTGAACGCCCACGAGCTGGACCCGTATTTCCGTCGCGTGGAGCGGATCATCAACGTCGTGCAGGTGCCGCCCGAGATCGCCGGGCGCAACGCCGAGGTGGTCAAGCGCGGCGCCGACGCGCTCGGCTGGCACGGCGACCACATCTTCCGCAACGTGCGCGGCTGCGTCGGCTCCGGGGTGTGCGCGTTCGGCTGTCCGACCAGCGCGAAGCAGCACACGGGCCTGACCTGGGTGCCGCAGGGCTGGGCTGCGGGCGCCACGACGTTCGACCACACGCGCGCGCGGCGGATCGTGATGAGCGGCGGCCGGGCGCGTGGGGTGGAGGCCACCACGAGCGGCGGCGGGCGCATGGTCGTGGACTGCGACGCGGTGGTCGTGGCCTGCGGTGCGATCCACACGCCGCTCTTCCTGCGCCGGCAGGGCCTCGGCGGTCATTCGGGGGAGCTCGGCCGCAATCTCGCGGTCCATCCCGCGACCGGGGTGCGCGCGCTGTTCGCCGAGGAGATCGACATGGCGCGCGGCGTGCCGCAGTCGTTCTACATCGACGAGTTCGCCGACGAGGGCATCATGTTCGAGGGCGCAGCGGGTCCGCCCGACTACGCGTCGATGTCGCTGCCGTTCGCCGGCGCGCGACACCGCGAGGCGATGCTCCGCTTCCGCAACATGTCGCAGTTCGGGCTGATGGTGTCGGACGTGTCGCGCGGCTTTGTGAGGGAGCGCGCCGGCCGCGCGGAGATCCACTACGACCTGAACGAGGAGGACACGGCCACGTTCAAGCGGGGCATCGAGCTGCTCACCGAGCTGTACTGGGCCGCGGGAGCCGAGGTCGTGTACACGCCCGTCGAGGGTCTCGGGGAGCTCCACAACGGGGAGATCGAGCCGCTTCGCAAGCGGCGCGTGCGGGCGCGCGACCTCAACGCGCTGATGGCCTTCCACCCGCTCGGCACCGCGCGCGCCGATGCGCGGCCGGACCACGGCGTGGTCGACGGCGGCCTGAAGCTGCACGGCTGCGACGGCGTCGACGCGGCGGACGGCAGCGTCGTGCCCAGCTCGATCGGCGTGAACCCGCAGATCACGATCATGGCGCTGAGCGTGCGGCTGGCCTACGGCCTGCTCGGCAAACCGGCGCCGCGCGAGGAGCCTGAGCCCAGCTCCTTCGCGCGACCGCGGATCACCAGGCCTCATGCCCTGACTGCGTAGGGGTGCGGGACAGCCGGCCCCGGACGAGGGGAGGCCAGAGCCGGCTGAACCGCGTGGCGTTCTTGCCTCGAAACGCCGTGTTCCCCGACTCAGCGGCTCGAACCAGCGTGCGCTGCAACTGCGCAAATTCGAGCTCTGAACCTGTCGGCAGCTAGCGTGACCGGCGTGGACACAGAAGAAGCAATTCGCAGCCGGCGCACGCACAAGGCGTATGCACCCGACCCGGTCGCGCGGGAGGAGCTCGACGAGCTGCTGGCGCTCGCGGCCTGGGCGCCGAATCACAACCTGACCAACCCGTGGCGCTTTCGCGTGCTCGGCCCGCGCGCGCTCGCGCGGCTGAAGGAGGCCGCCGGCCCCGACGCCGCGCGCAAGCTCGACCGCGCACCCACGCTCGTGGTCGCGTCGCAGCTGATCGCCGACGATCCGGTTCAGGACGAGGAGGACCTGTGCGCCGCGGCCACGGCGGTCTACATCGTCCTGCTGGCCGCGCACGACCGCGGGCTCGGCGGTTACTGGCGCACGCCGGAGGTGCTGCGCACCGACGAGGGGCGCGACGCCGTGGACGTGCGCGCCGACGAACGCGTGCTCGGCCTGATCCACCTCGGCTACCCGCGCCAGGAGAAGCGGCCGCCGGAGCGGAAGCCGTCCGGCGACTACGTAACGTACCTGGGGTGATCGCGCGGGAAGACGCCCTCGCGGCGTTCGAGGAGGACCGCTTCGACGTCGTCGTCATCGGCGGCGGCATCACCGGCGCCGGGGTGGCGCTCGACGCCGCGTCGCGCGGCTACAGCGTCGCGCTCGTGGAGCGCGAGGACTGGGCGGCGGGCACGTCGAGCCGCTCGTCCAAGCTCGTCCACGGCGGTCTGCGCTACCTCCAGAACTTCGACCTCGGCCTGGTCCGCGAGGCGCTGCTCGAGCGCGCGCTGATGGTGAACCTCGCGCCGCACCTCGTGCACCCGCTGCCTCTGCTCGTCCCGGGCTTCGAGGGCAAGCGCCCGGACCGCCTCACGGGAGTCGGCCTGAACATGTACGACGTGATGGCCACCGAGCGGTTGCGGCGCAAGCGTGGCGAGCCCGAGGAGTGGAGCCCGGAGCGCCACCGGATGATCTCGGCGGAGGAGGTCTGCGAGCTGCTGCCGGCGGTGGCGGCGCGCAACCCGACGGGCGCGTACCTCTTCTACGACTGCCAGACCGACGACGTGCGGCTCGTGCTCACCGTCCTGGGCGAGGCCGAGCGCTTCGGCGCGCTGCTGGCCAACCGCTGCGAGGTCGTGTCGCTGCTCGAGGAGGACGGCCGCGCCTGTGGCGTCACCGTCGACGACCGGCTCGGCGGCGGCAGCTTCGAGATCCGCGCCGACAACGTGGTGAACGCGACCGGCGTCTGGGCCGACCGGATCAAGGGCGAGGAGCTGTACGCGGAGGAGGAGGTGCCGCACATCCGGCCGAGCCGCGGGACCCACATCACGCTGTCGATCGACCGCGTCCCGCTCTTGGCCGGTGCGATCGTGCCCGCCGGCGGAGGTCGCTCGATTTTCGCGCTGCCGTGGCTCGGGCGAGCGCTGATCGGGACGACCGACAACGACTACGAGGGCTCGCTCGAGCACGTGCCGCCCGACCCGGCGGACGTCGACTACCTGCTCGACGCCTGCAACACGTTCTTCGGCGGCGACCCGCTGACCGCGGCGGACATCACCGGGGCGTACGCCGGCGTGCGCCCGCTGATCTCGAGCGGCGACCCGAAGAAGTCGGTGGACATCTCACGCCGAGCCGAGCTGTACGAGACGAGCTCGGGCCTCGTCACCATCACCGGCGGCAAATTGACCACCTGGCGGCGGATGGCGAAGATGGCGGTCGATCGGATCGTGGAGCGCGAGGGTCGCGAAGCGCCCTGCCGGACGCACGAGATCCCGCTGGGCCAGCCGGCCGGCGACGGCGACCTGCCGGCGGTGGAGGGCGTCGACGACGACTCGCGGCGGCTGCTCGCGAGCCGCTACGGCTACGCCGCGCGCACGGTGCTCGGGCTGGCCGAGGAGCGGCCGGAGCTGCGACGGCGGATCGTGCCCGACCTGCCGGACCTGCTGGCGGAGGCCGTGATCGCGGTGCGCTACGAGCAGGCCGGGTCGGTCGCCGACGTCCTGCTGCGGCGCACGCGGCTCGGGCTGCTCGACGCGCGCACCGTGGCCTGCGACGACTCGCCGGCGGCGCGCGCCGTTGCCGACGCGATGGGCGCGGAGCTCGCCTGGGATGCCGCGCGCATCGAGACCGAGCTCGAGACCTGGCGCGACGTTGCGGCGGCGGAGGGGATCGTCGTGGCTAGTCCTCAACCGGCTGCGCCCGCGACGACCTAGCGGTCCTCCCAGAGGTAGCGCGACGCGTCGCGATCCTGCCACGGCCCGGATAGGAGTTCAGACGGGACCAAATTGTTCTGGATCGTCGTCGGCGACGTCCAGACCCGCTCGAACCGCTCGCTCTCGACATCGAAAAATACGCCGTCCGGCGGGCGTGACGCGCCTTGCCGCCCGCGTCCCAGGATGTACTGGCGAAGCTGTGCGTCCACCTGGCTCGAGGCGGTCTCGACACCCGGGGTCGGCGCGGCATCTAGGTACAAGAGCTGTCGTACAAGCGCCGTAATCCATCCGCTGTGTTCCGCGTTTGCGTCAGCGTGTCGTTCGCAGTCGCTCGGGATGTCGTAGAGCACGACGCGGCGGACACGCATGCTCGCCGGGTTGACGACCAAGTGCTCATAGATCCGCTGGTCCAGCAGATTGCGCACTGCGATATATCGCGCGTCCGTAAACCACGGGTCGGCAAGTTGGATGAGGCAGAGTTCTGCCGGCAGGGGCTCGACCAGCAGCCTCTCGAATTTGTCCAAACCCGGCGGCGGCAGCGTCATCAGCTCGCGATTTGCGCGTCCAGGTGGACGAAGCGAAGGAGGTCCCACAGTTCCGTCAGCTGGCGGTCGCGCGAAGCCAGGGGGTCTGTAGTAACGACCTCTACAGCGTCCGCGAACACCTCGGTCGCAAGGGCGTGAGCCGCGGCAAGCAGCCGGTTCGGAAGCGCCGTGAGAAAATCGGCCAGCTCGCCGTCTGGCGAATGCTCGTCGAGCGGAGCCAGGCGCAGCGCGGTCGCGAGTACGCAGGCGCCGGGGCGGTGCGCGACGGGGACCATCGGCGGTAAGACGTTGCTGCCGAGAGCGGCGTACCTCGCCGTCACGAATCCGGAGAGGCCGCTGTGCTGGCTCCATGGCCCCGTGAGCCGCGCGACGGCGTGCAGTGCCTCTTCAGCGGTGGCGAATTGCGGCTCGCGCAGGCAGTAGAGCCGGGCGCGGCGCGCAAGGCGCTGCGGATCCTGCCAGTACGACCAGTTCTGCTCGAGCCCGTCGGGAACTGGAAAGCGCCGATCCCGCCACGTGGCGAGGCTCGTCGCGAAGAGTTCCAAGGTCGCGAACTTGAACCCACCGACGGTGTCGAAGAACCGCTTCGACTTCGCGGCCGGGCCATCAGCTGGCAAGTCGGGCGCCTCGAGTCGATCATCGATCGCACTGAGTACGAAGCGGTTTCCCCAGCCGAACGTGCCATAGAACTTCTCGCCGGTGAGGATCTCTGCCACCGCATAGAAAGCACTGCCGTCGTGCGCCCCGTTGAACTCGCAGAAGGCCCACCACCACAGAACCGCCTCGACCGGGTCCGTCATGCCGTGCTTCCATGGGTCGTCGTCAGGGATGTACCGCCCCGGAGGATCCGGATCGACGGCCACAAGAATCTCGCGTCGCGCCTTCGACGCCCCCGCCATCGCACCGCGAAGACTGCGCGTCTCGGCACCGTCACGGAGGGCTAACGCGTACGCCGCGCTCGACATCCACGCCAGCAGCCGACTCGTCTGGCCGAGATAGATGGCGGGAGACGCCGCGGTGCCCGCGCGCGCGCCGACGTGGCGCGTGACGCTGGCGGCGATCTCCGGGATCACGCCTGCGCCGATCACGGACGCATCCGTACGCCCGCGCAGCAGCGAGCGCACGAGCGTCTCGAGCACCGTGAGTTCAAGCTGTATCGCCGTTTCCGCGGCGTCCTGCGCATCGGAGGCCGCGTCCAAAAGCTCTGCGACGCGTTCGCGCACCGCCGGGACGTCATTCGAGTCGAGGCCGCGTTCGAAGGCGTCGAGATAGATGCCGATCGTGTCGTGCGGCGCTTGCGCACTATCGGTCTTCCGGTGCTCATGCCAGACGGCATCCCGCAGTTGTTTTGCGAGGTAGGCACGTCGGGCCGCTCCGCTCGAGATCTGAAGGACACGAACGATGCCGTAAGTGCCGAGCACCGCGCCCCACAGCGCCAGTGCCATGCTCCCATCCGCGAGAGCGTTTCCGTCGTCCTGGGGCACGAATGCCGCGAGGCCGACGGAGGTGATCGAAACGCCGAACCACACCTCCAGTAGTCCTTCTGACGCGACAGCGCGCAAGGAGGGCCAGCGGGCGTTCGTGTCCACGGTGAACGTCAGGACGATGGTGAGTGCCGTCAGGATGGCCGCAAAGAGCCCCAGCGTCACGGTCAGACTTCCGGAGCCTGTGCGTGGGCCGACTAGAACCCCGACTGCGAGCACTGCGGTTGAAACTGACGCGGCCGCCGCGTGGCGCTTGTTCACGGCTTGGCGGGCAGCCACTTCAGGCGGTCGTCCGTCGACTTGTCCTCGAGGTCAGCATGGGCCCCGCGCAGCACGGCGCGCGTGCGCAGATAGTCGGCCGTCTGCTCCACGTCGTGCACGCGCAGGATCGCGGCGCCGGCGTCCACGCCCTCGCCGACCGCGGCGAGCGTGCCGGCGAGTCGCTCGCCGGGCAGTCGCCCGGTGATGACGCCGACGAAGTACTTGCGCGAGACCGCGAGCAGCACGGGCAGCCCGAGCCCGACGACATCCGGCAGGCGGCGCAGCACCTCCACCGATTCGGCGGGGCGCTTCGCGAAGTCCGGCCCCGGATCGAGCACGAGCCGGTCGCGCGGAACTCCGCGCTCCTCCGTGAGGGCGATGCGCTCGGTGAGGAACGCGAGCACGTCGGCCACCACGTCCTCGTAGGCCGGGAAGCGGGCGGTCTTCGGCGCCGCGCGCGTGTGCATGAGGACGAGGCCGGCGCCGGACTCGGCGGCCACGTCGGCGAGCTCGGGGTCGGCGAGGCCGCTCACGTCGTTGATCAGCACCGCGCCAGCCGCCACCGCGGCGCGCGCGACCTCAGGCTTGAAGGTGTCGATCGAGACCGCGATGTCGCGCGCTGCGAGTGCCTCGATCAGGGGCACGACCATCGCCGCCTCCTCGGCCGCGGGGCGCGGCGGCCGGTCGGTGCGGCCGGACTCCGCGCCCACGTCGATCAGGGTGGCTCCCGCGGCCACCATCCGCTCGGCCCGATCGACGGTGGCGGGCCCCTGGTCGGCGACCGAGTCGTCGTTGGCGTTCACGATCCCCATCAGCAGCGGCACGCCCGGCTCGAGGTCGAAGGTGCGCTCGCCCAGCTGGAGCTTCACGACCCCACCCGGTAGCGCAGGAACACGTGACCGTCGACGGAGCGCGCGGTCCGGAGCTCGAGGTCGCGCGCCGCGCGCAGCGCGTCGGAGGTCATGCCGCTGCGGCCGAGCCCGCCGACGAGGTGCGGAGAGATCGTCACGAACGCCTCGTCCAGGCAGTCGGCCTCGATGACCTCGGCGGCGAGGCCGGGGCCGCCCTCGCAGACGACGATCGCCGCGCCGTGGTCGGAGCGCAGGCGGCTCAGCAGTGCCGGGATCGGCACGGCGCTGCCGCCGAAGTCGATCAGCTCGGCGGGCACAGGACGCGACGCGCCGGCGGTGGCCACGAGCACGCGCAGGCCCGGGGCGTTGAAGGCGCCGAGCGCCGGGTCGAGGTCGAGGCTCGCGCTGACGATGGAGAGGATCGGCTCGGCCGGCCGTCCCTCACTCACGCGGCGCTCGCGCAGCTCCTCCGGTAACAGGCCGCCGTAGCCCTCGGCGCGCACCGTCGCGGCCCCGACGAGCACGACATCGGCCTGCGCGCGGAGGTGGTGCAGGAGCGCCTGGTCGGCGGCGCCGGTCAGGCCACGGACGCGGTCGCCGACCGAGATGCGGCCGTCGGCGCTCATCACCATGTTCAGCACCACGAGCGGCCTGTCGGCGTTCGCGGGCGGCGGGCTCAGCGTCGCCGCTGCGAGGACGCGGGCGAGCTCGGTTTCGTTTTCCGCCTCGCCAGCAGCCATCTTCCGGCCGGAGACTATCCGCCGCCTGTGGCATAGTTGCGCGCCGTTATGGCAGTTCTCGACCGCAAGGAGCTCGAGGAGAGCCCGCTCTCCGATCTTCACGCAATTGCGTCGGAGCTCGGCATCGAGGGTTTTCGCCTCCTGCGCCGCGACAAGCTCATCGATGCCATCGCCGGCGGAGACGGTGGCAATGGCGGAAGCGCCGCGGAGGAGGAGCGCCCGCAGCGGCGCCGCTCGCGCGGTGGGCGCAGCCGTCAGCGCAAGCCGGCCGCGACTCAGGAGAAGGAGGCGGCCGAGGAGCCGCCGGAACCCGAGCAGGAGGAGGAGACCGGCGAGCCTCGCTCCGGCGTGCTCGACATCCTCCCCAACGGCAGCGGCTTCATGCGTCCGCAGGCGTTCGCGCACTCCGATGACGACGTCTACGTCTCGCCCGCACAGATCCGCCGCTGCGAGCTGAGGCCCGGCGACGAGATCGAGGGTCCCGTTCGCCCGCCGCGACGCAACGAGCGGCACCCGTCGCTCGTGCGGGTCGACAAGGTCAACGGCGGCGACGCCGAGGGCCGCGACGAGGACCGCAAGCGCTTCGACGACCTCACGCCCGTCTTCGCCGGCAAGAAGCGGCCCGCCGCCGACGGGCTCGACGGCGTGCCGTACGGCCGCGGCTCGCGTGTCGCCGTCGGCGGCCCGCCCGGGTCCGGGATCACGACCACCCTGCGGCGGATCGTCGCATCGCTGGCCGAGGTCGGCGACGACCTCGAGGTCACGCTCGTACTCGCGGGCGCGCGCCCCGAGGAGGTCACCGAGTGGAAGCGCGACGCGAAGGTCAGCGTCGTCGGTGGCGCCTTCGACCACCCGGTCGAGGAGCAGGCGCAGGCGGCGGAGATGGCCGTCGAGCGCGGCAAGCGCGCGGTCGAGCAGGGCCGCGACGCGGCCGTCGTCATCGACTCGCTCGACGCCCTTCCGCCGAGTGTGGCGCGGCGCGTCTTCGGCGCTGCGCGCGCCACCGAGGAGGGCGGCACACTGACGGTCGTGGCATCCACCGGCCTTGCCGGCGAGCCGATGCGCCTGGCCACCACGCGCATCGTGCTGGAGCCCTACGACGGGCAGCAGCCGAAGCTGGCGCCCGCGTCGGGCACCCTCCGCTCGGATCTCCTCAAAGGTAAATGAGCTACTGCGCTCGGCCTGCCGCGGCGCAGCGGATGCGGCTGTGCGCGTCCGCCATTTCC
>JAICRZ010000165.1 GCA_025937135.1 Thermoleophilaceae bacterium | reverse complement strand
GGCGTCGGTGAAGTCCTTCTGGAAGTCGAGGATGTTGCGGATGTCGGCGTTGCGGAAGCCGTAGATCGACTGGAAGTCGTCACCAACCACGAACAGGTTGCGGTGCGCACCGCTGAGCAGCTGAAGCCAGCGGTACTGCGCGCGGTTGGTGTCCTGGTACTCGTCGACCAGCACGTGCCGGAAGTTGTTCTCGTAGCGCTCGCGGACCTCGGTGAACATCTCGAGCAGGTTCACGCAGCGGAACAGCAGGTCGTCGAAGTCCATCGCGTTCATCGAGTGGATCCGCTGCTCGTAGAGCTCGTAGACGTCGGCCGCGGTCTGCTCGAAGAACGACGACACCTGTTCGCGATATCCCTCGGCGTCGAGCAGCGAGTTCTTCGCGTTCGAGATCTGGCGCGCGATCGCCCGCGGCGTGAAGCGCTTCGGGTCCACGTCGAGCTCCTCGATGCAGCGCTTGACGAGGCGCTGGGAGTCCGCGGCGTCGTAGATCGTGAAGCCGCGCGTGTAGCCGAGCCTGTCGCCGTCGGAGCGGAGCATCCGCGCGCACGCCGAGTGGAAGGTCATCACCCACATGGCGCGCACGCGCGGACCGACGAGCTGCTCGACCCGCTCGCGCATCTCCTGCGCCGCCTTGTTGGTGAAGGTGATGGCGAGGATCTCGCCCGGGGCAGCCTGGCCCGAGTCGACCAGATGCGCGATCCGGTGGGTGAGCACGCGCGTCTTGCCCGAACCCGCGCCGGCCAGCACGAGAAGCGGCCCCTCACCGTGCAGAACGGCCTCGCGCTGGGGCTCGTTGAGCCCTTCGAGAAGGCGTTCGGCGGCGGTCGTGGTGGCCACAGATCGAGGATAGAGCCGCCACCGGCGGCTGGGCTTGCGGCCGTCCGTATCATTTGTAGGCCGCTATCGGCGGTTTTCTTCGGTAACTAGTGCGGGTACCTCACGGACAGGGGTACATCGCTGCCACGGGGGGCATTCATGGAGAAGGAAGTCACGGCCTCGCGACCCGAGCTCGCCGAGCTCGCGACGCTCGCGGACGCGCTCGTCAGCGAGATCGCCGAGGCGCGCGGTCGCTACGAGGAGCTCGCGGAGTTGATCGACAACGCCGAGATCTCGGGCGACGTGCCGGAGTCCCAGCGCGCCTCGGCCATCGAGGACGAGGCCCATCTCGTCGCGCTCGCGATGGCGACCAACGGAGCGACGCGCGCGGACGCGCGCGAGCATCTGATCAGCGCGTTCGGCATCGAGGACCCCGAGGAGATCCTCGACCAGGCGTTCGCCGCCACCTCCGATTCCGAGGCCGTCGAGCCGGCGCGCCGCCGGCGCTTCCTGCGGCGTTCGCGATGAGTCTGCGCGTAGAGCAGTTCGAATACCTGAAGGCCAGCGAGACCACGGCGCTGCTGCGCCTGTCCGGCCGCTGGTCGGCCGGCGACCCCGGCGACTGCGCGCTCGTCGTGTCGAACGGCGGCACGCGGCTCGTGCTCGATCCCCTGCCCCAGCCCCCCGGCCCGGACGGCCCGTGGCGCGCCGCCTACTCGGCCTCGCTGAAGCGGGTCGAGAGCCCGCGCACGCGCTTCCGGCTCGAGACGCCGGACGGCGCCACCGTCGACCTGCCGCAACCGAATGCCCGCGGCGCCGATGCTCGCGGCGCGCACCGGCAACCGTCGAGGGCGCCGGTTTTCGCGCGCTTCCGGAAGGCGGTCGACCCGGACGACCAGCGGCGCGAGCTCGCGCGCGAGCGCAAGGCGCGCAGCCAGGCCGAGAGGGCGATCCAGCGTGTGCGCGAGCAGGGCGAGAGCATCGCCGCCGCTCTGCGCGCGGAGCTCAGCCGGAAGGGCCAGGAGCACGCGCGGATCGTCGAGCGCGTCGAGACGCTCAGTGCCGAGCGGGACCGCCTCGAGCAGTCGCTCGAGGCGCAGCGGCAGTCGGCCGACGAGGCGCGCGAGGCGCTCGTCGAGCTGCGCGGCGACGTCGAGAACGCGCGCCGTGACGCGGAGACCGCCGCAGAGTCCGAGCAGGAGACGCGGGCCGAGCTCGCGCGCGTGCAGGCCGAACTCGACGAGGCGCGCGGGTCGATGGACGACCTGACGACCGCGCTCGACGACGCCACCCGGCGTCTGGCCGAGGCGGAGGCGAAGCTGCGCGCCGAGCTGGAAGCTCGCGCCGAGGCCGAGGCGGCCGCGCGGACCGCACTCGAGACTCTGACCGCGGAGCGCGATCGCCTCCAGGAGGAGTACGAGACGCAGCGCGAGGCAGCGGAGCAGGCGCGCACGGCGCTCGTCGAGCTACGTGCCGCGGCTGCCAGCGAGCGGGCGGCCGGCCGCGCCGACGCGGACCGGCTGATCGCGGAGCTCGATGCAGCCCGCCGCGCCGAGCAGGAGGCGCGCGAGGAGCTCGCTGGAGTGCAGGCCGAGCTCGAGGACGCGCGCGAGTCCGCCGATGGCTATCTCACCGTGCTCGACAAGGCCGCCGAGGCGAACATGCGCTTCCGCGACGAGATCGACGCGCGCAAGCAGTCCGAGGCCGAGGCCCGCGCGACGATCGCGGCGCAGGAGAGCGAAACCGCGGACGCGCGCGCCGAGGCGCGGGCAGCGGTGGAGCTGGCGACCGCGCTCGAGCGCAGCCTCGCGGAGGCGCGCGCATCGGAGCAGGACAGCCGCGGCGAGATGGACAGGATCGCCGCCGCGCTCGAGTCGGAGCGCAGGCGCGGCGCCGCGCTCGAGAGCAGCCTGACGCGCGCGACGGCCGAGGCCGACGGCCTGCGCGGCCGCATCCGCACGCTCGAGGACGTCCTCCAGCGTGTTCGCAGCCACGTGGCCGACAGCCAGGCGCAGCTCACGGCGGTCGACGAGTTCGCTCGGACGGTCCGCGCGGCCGTCGAGCAGACCGTCTACGGCGGCCGCGACGACGCCGACCGCGCTCGCGAGCGCGCCTACGCGGTCGCACGCCTGCGCGAGGAGCTCGATTCACGCATGGCCCGCCTCCAGCACCTCGAGGAACAGGCACAGGGTCTGCGGGCGGCGATCATGGCGCGCATGGACGGCGGCCGCCCGATGGACAAGCTGTTCACGCGCGAGCGCGAGCCGCAGAAGGTCTGACGCTTCCCGACGAAGCGCGCCGGAGCGCCGCGGCGATCGCCGCGCGCGCCCGGCACGTCGCGATCGACCTGGACGGCATCGGCCGCATCGAGCCCGGGCCGCCGCCCGAGCTCGACCCCCAGCGCCACTACCTCGAGGGGGCGCGCGAGGACGTCGTGCGCTACATGCTCACGCTCGACTCGATCAACTTCGGGTCGGGCTGGTTCCCGACGCTGCGCAAACGCCCCGGCTCGTCCGGCTACTACACGGTGGCGTGGGCGCTCGCCGACCGCTTCCGCGAGCACGGTCCGTGGTCCAACGACGAGTTGCGCCGGCTCACGCCCGACGAACTCGCGGACGTGCTCGGGCAGGAGCGCGGCCACGAGCTGTTGGGGCTGTACGCGCGGGCGCTCAACGACCTGGGCGGCTTCCTCGGCGAGCGCCTGGCGACCGACGTCGTGGACGCGGCGGGTGGTTCCGCCGCACGGCTGGCCGAGAGCCTCACCGCCATGCCCTTCTTCCAGGACGACGGCTTCTGGAAGCGCGCTCAGATCACGCCGAACGACCTGGCCCTCGCCGGCGTCGCCGAATTCGCAGACCTCGACGAGCTCACGATCTTCGCCGACAACCTCGTCCCGCACGTGCTGCGGATGGACGGCGTGCTGCGCTACGCGCCCGAGCTGGCCGAGCTGATCGATCGCGAGGAGCTGCTGCCACCCGGCGACGAGGAGCGCGAGATCCGCGCCTGCGCCGTTCACGCCTGTGAGCTGATCGCGCAGCGACTCGGGATCCCGCCGCGTGACCTCGACGTGATGCTGTGGAACCGCGGCCAGGGCGAGCGCTACAAGGCGCGCCCGCGGCACCGCACGCGCACGGTCTTCTACTAGGAGGCCGCTGCAACCGCGGTCATAACTTCAACCACGTCAGCCCTCCTGGGACGTTGTTGAGGTTCTGTGTGTCATAGAGCGCGAAAACCGACCCACGTACTGATGACGGGGACGTGGTTGAGGTTGTGGCGACAGGTCGCGCCTAGCCGCCGGCCGGGTCCTGACCGCGCTGGCGCAGCGGGCGGACATCCGCGGTCGGCTGCGGCTGGCGGCCGGTCGCCTCGGCCAGCAGCCGCTCGAGCTCGGCGACGCGCTGCGACAGCGCCTTGATCGCGTCCGCCACCGGGTCCGGCAGGTGCGCCCAGTCGGCGTCGGGGCCGTCCGGGCGCCGGCCCTCCACGCGCACCGGGTGGCCGGGGTTGCCGACGACCGTCGAGTTCGGCGGCACGTCGTGGATGATCACCGAGTTGGCGCCGACCTTCGCGCCGCGGCCGACGTGGATCGGCCCGAGCAGCTTGGCGCCGGAGCCGAGCACGACGTCGCTGTCGACGGTCGGGTGGCGCTTGCCGCGCTGGAAACCGGTGCCGCCGAGCGTGACGCCCTGGTAGATCGTCACGTTGTCGCCGATCTCCGCCGTCTCGCCGATCACAACACCCGCGCCGTGGTCGATGAACAGCGAATCGCCCACGCGCGCGGCAGGGTGGATCTCGACGCCCGTCGCCACCTTGCTCGCGTACGCCAGCGCGTACGGAGCGAGCGGCACGCCGGCGTCGCTCAGCGCGTGTGCGACGCGGTGGGTGAGCAGCGCCTGGACGCCGCCGTAGGTCAGCAGGATCTCCGTGCGACCGAGCGTGCGCGCGGCGGGGTCGCGCTCCTGCGCCGCCGTCAGGTCGCGGCCGATCTCCTTCGCCACGCGCGTGAGTGTGCCCAGGCCGAACATCGTCAGCCTGATTGTTGCGCGCAGTCGGGGCAGTCGTCCTGGCGCTCCGTCGTCACGGTGGTGAAGGTGAGCGTCGCGCCCTCGATCTGGAGGATCCGGTCGAGCAGGGGCTCCCCCACCCCGGTCAGCAGCTTGAGCGCCTCGAGCGCCTGTATCGACCCGACGATGCCCGCCATCGCGCCCAGCACGCCGGCCTCGCGGCATGACGGCACCGACCCCGCGGGCGGCTCGACCGGGAACGCGCAGCGGTAGCACGCGCTGCGGCCGGGCACGATCGACATCACGAGGCCGGCGAAGCCGAGCACGCCCGCCTCCACCAGCGGGATCCCGTTCGCGCAGCAGGCCGCGTTCACGGTGTAGCGCGTCTCGAACGAGTCCGAGCAGTCGACGACCGCGTCGGCGCCGAGCAAGAGCGCCTCGGCGTTGGTGGCGTCGAGGCGCGCGGGATAGGACTCCACGACCATGTCCTCGTTCAGCGCGCTCAGCTTGACCTTCGCGTTCTCGGCCTTCATCAGCGAGATGTCAGGCGTGAAGTGCAGCGGCTGGCGGTTGAGGTTCGAGAGCTCGACGGCGTCGTCGTCCACGACGCCGATCCGGCCGACGCCGGCGGCCGCGAGGTACTGCCCCACGGGCGAGCCGAGCGCGCCGGCGCCGATCAGCATCACGTTCGCCGCGCTCAGCCGCTCCTGCGCGGCGCCGCTCCACTCGGGCAGGACGAGCTGGCGCGAGTAGCGCTCGAGCTCGCGCTCGCTGAGGCTCATGGCGCCGCCTTCGCGATCGTCACGGTGCGCCCCTCGACCGTGACCGCGTGGCCGTCCTCGCGCGCCGAGCGCGGCACGCTCTCGAGCGGCTCGCCCTCGTCGAGCACGACGGCGAGCGAGTCGCCGGGCGCCAGCTCCTCGAGCGCCAGGCGCGTGCGCACCCAGTTCATGGGACACGGGACGCCCGACAGGTCGAGCCGGTTCACGGCCCGAAGAACGGCAGCGAGACGTAGCGCTCGCCCGAGTCCGGCACGATCGCGACGACCCGCTTGCCGGCGAACTCCGGCCGGCTGCCGACCTGGACGGCCGCCCACAGCGCGGCGCCGCCGGAGATCCCGGCGAGGACTCCCTCGCGGCGCGAGATCAGCTTCGCGGTGCCGATCGCGTCCTCGTCGTCGACCGCCACGATCTCGTCGACGACGTCGAGATTCATCACCTTCGGGACGAAGCCGGCGCCGATGCCCTGGATCTTGTGCGGCCCCGGCACGCCGCCGGACAGGACGGGGGAAGACTTGGGCTCCACCGCCACCACGTGCAGGTCGGGGTTGCGCTCCTTGAGCCGCTCGCCGGCGCCGGTGATCGTGCCGCCCGTGCCTACGCCTGCGACCAGCACGTCCACGTCGCCGTCGAGGCCGTTCCAGATCTCCTCTGCCGTGGTGCGACGATGGATCTCGGGGTTGGCGGGGTTCGAGAACTGATCCGGGCGCCACGCGTCGCTGTTGCCGCGCGCCATCTCCGTCGCGGCCTCGAGCGCCTCGTTCATCCCGCCCATCGACTCGGTGATGTCCACGCGCGCGCCGTAGAGGCGCAGCAAATTCTCGCGCTCCCGGCTCATCCCCTGGGGCATCGTGAGGATGAGCTCGTAGCCACGCGCGGCGCATACGAAGGCGAGGGCGATGCCGGTATTGCCGGACGTGGCCTCCACGATCGTGGTCCTTCCCGGCTCGATGAGGCCGTCGGCCTCGGCCGCGTCGATCATCGCGACGCCGATCCTGTCCTTCACGCTGCCGGCCGGGTTGTACGCCTCGAGCTTGCCGATCAGCTCGGCGCCGCAGTC